>NZ_JBTNSY010000013.1:0-192825 GCF_054515735.1 Mycobacterium sp. ML4 | reverse complement strand
GGTTTTCCATTCTATTTCGGCCATCTGGTAGTGGCTCTCGGAGACGATTTGATGTGGCTTTCCACAGAGTTGTGCGGCGTGCCGACCATTTTAGGCGGATGCGCCTTTCCAGAATGAGCGCTCAATTCGTGGCGCGCTCGACGTGGCTACATAACAGGGCAGTTCAGAATGGCCGTTAGCGGGGGCAATGCCCCAGTTGGGCGAATCGGCCTGCACGTAGCCTCACGTACCTGGTGACGATCGCGTCGACACCCCGTGTGCAACTACTGCGGGCACCTGAACTTAAATGGCACCGATTCACTGTCGAGCGCCCTGTCTCGAACGTTGGACCAAGCCGGCGAACGGGAGAGACGAAGCGAAGAACAACGAGAACTTTACAACAGTGAACGCGGCTCATGTCTCACAGACGGACTGTCATTAATTCTCTCCTTCGAGCGTGTTGGCGACTAATCTGAATCGGACCACACGGGCGAGTTTCGCGGTAGGGCGGAAGTCCTCCGCCTGCGGTTCGTTGGTTGCGATGCAGGTACATCACCCACATCCGAGCGCCCGTCAGTCCCTCGCCGTTGCGGCCAGGGAGCACCAGTACGTGTTCGCCGATAACTCCCATGAGTATGGACGCGCTGAGCACTCCTAAGGGCCCGGAGAGGGGCCACCGGTTTGCACCCCTCAGGGCAACGCCACATCGCAGCCGCGACTGTCCAACGCCGATACAAGTCACGGTGTCTGCGATCAGTGACTGGGCGATCTGCGTCCAACTCACGTAGCGAGATGCATCGCATCCTCACCGCATGCGCTAAGCGGAGCTGTTGTGCTAGGTAGCGTGCTTGCACACCATAGAGCATATACCCCGTCCCCGTATGCGTAAATAAGCGTGGTGATGATCGTCGACCCACTGAAAGCCACACAAACGGTCGGCAGCCGACGGCGTAGACGCCGCCCAGTCTGCACCGATCTAGGACGGTGCTAATTTTCGGGCCTGGGTTTCGGCGTGGCTGAGCGGATTTGGCGTGGGTGTGCCTGGATTAATCGGTGTGTGGCGTTGGGGCGGGAAAATCGGCAGGGCCGGTTCGATGATGTGATGCTGCCGGTGGGTGATCAGTTGCCGGCGGGCGGTATCTATCGGTTGTTGGGTGAGCATGCCTGGGGCGTTGTTCG
This sequence comes from Mycobacterium sp. ML4, assembly GCF_054515735.1. Lineage (NCBI taxonomy): Bacteria > Bacillati > Actinomycetota > Actinomycetes > Mycobacteriales > Mycobacteriaceae > Mycobacterium > Mycobacterium sp. ML4. The sequence goes on along the minus strand of NZ_JBTNSY010000013.1, from coordinate 191,667 downwards.
GCGATGAGTTTTTCGCTGATCTGTTCAAGCGTTCGGCGCTGGGCCGTCCGACGGTGCCGGCGCGGGTGATCGCTATGGTGATGCTGTTGCAGGACCTATGAGGGACTGTCGGATCGGGAGGCGTGCGACATCCGGAGCTGGCCAAGGCAGTGCGTAGCGCCGTGACCCATGATGATGACTAAGCCAGCCTGGGCACACCACCGTGTGATTGGGTGACCCCAAAGCCCGTCGGCGTTGGTGGATGCGTTGGTCCGCGACGCCGAAGCCGCCCTGGATGCCGCCGATGGCCGCGAGCTGGCGAGGGCGCTCGGTGAGGCGGTCGAGTTGCTGGCGCTGGTGGCCGGCCGAGACGTCGAGACCGGCGAGGATGGGCTGTTTCGTATTGCTCGGCGGGCAGCCAAAGACCGGATGATTTCCACTGTCGATACCGAAGCTTGCCACGAACAGCCATGGGCATAAATCGCGGGCGCGGACCTTCGATGGCTGCAAGTCCCATCTGAGTATCGACCCCGAAGATGAGCTGATTACCGCGGTGGCTCTCACCCCGGCCAACGCCGCCGACCGTGAGGTCATCGACGAGCTCCTCGACAACCCCTTCACCGACACCGCAAGTGGTGCCTCCGATACCGACACCGATGCCGCGATCACCGACCACGCAGGTCACAGGTCAGAGTCGAAAGGCTCTGACATGTATGGTGATTCGGCTTACGCCGATGGGGCCACCCTTAATGAGCAGACCGGCCGCGGCCTTGACATGCGCGCCAAGGTTGCCGGAGTGCGCAACGCCAACGGCTATTCCAAGGACCAGTTCGGAATCGACTTGACCGCCAACACCGTGACGTGCCTAGCGCAGCACGCCGTGGCCATCCACACCGGTCGGCGTCAACAGTTGGCCCGCTTCGGTGCGCTCTGTGCAACCTGCCCCCGCTGCGCACCGAATGCACCAGGCCCGCAGTGGGCGCGTGATCATCCATCCATGCCCGCGAAGCCGCACTGCAGCATGCCAAGACCCGCCAACGCGATCCGCACTGGCAAGCCGACTACCGCACGTATCGGCCGATCGTGGAACGCAGGATCAGCCATTTCACCTGCCGCCCCTGGGGTGGGCGCAAGGCTCGCTGCCGCGGCCAACAAAGCATCCTGACCGACATCCTCACCCAGCCGGCGCGCTCGGACCCGGCCCGGCTCGTCACCCTGGGCCTGCACCCACACCCCGCAGGCTGGGCCATCGCCTGACCCACACCCACCAGCCAACTCGGCGCACTGCTACCACATGGTGTATCGACAAGGCAGGCAGCGACATTGACCGGGCTGGTAGGCTCGACCGCGACTCGGCGGCGCAACGCCGCCACGGCGCTCACACCCGCAGTCTGCACTGAGCCTGCGGTCGAGCCGGCCAACAAACTCACCGATCTGGAACGGCGCCGTGTCCTTGAGGTGCTCACCAGCGACCGGTTCGTCGATCTCGCGCCGTTGCATATCTACCCTCAACTGCTCGAGGAGGGCGTCTACCTGTGTTCGCTGTCAACGATGTACCGGGTGTTGGAACAGAACACCCTGGTCGCCGAACGCCGCGGCTGGCGCGGCACCCGGCCAAGGTGTGTCCGGAACTGGTCGCGACCGCGCCGCGGCAAGTGTATTCGTAGGACATCACCAAACTCGCGGGCGCGGCGAAAGGCACCTACTTCGACGCTTACATGATGATCGACATCTACTCCCGTTGCATCGTCGGTGTCCACTTCCATACCTACGAATCCGGTGATTTGACAGAGGAACTGATGGAGCAGATCTTCAAGGTGCACGGCGAACAGGAAGGAAAAGCATGCGGCGTATTCATGGGATAGGCCTCTTCATGGGATAAGCCTCGCCACAGCGCGGCCACGATGGTGATGCCGGAGCGAGCTGATGCCGGACAGCAGCGCCAGGATTTGGACGCAGCCGATCAGCATCCGCGGCCGAGGGAATTGGGCAGGCTTAGTATCGATGGCCTCACCGGTTTGTGCCGGTTCGTCATCGGCCAGCGACGGGGCCGCCGTGCGCGGAACAGTCACGGGAGCGGCTCGGCGGCGCAGCGCCTCGCCCGCGCAAAAGGCGGCGGTGTTGAGGATCAGGAACACCGCCGCCGGGATTGGCCTGCTCAGGGTAGTGCGGAACAGGCGTTCCACGGCCAGCCCCGCAACACCGACGGGATGGTCTCGAGCACGATTAACCAGGCCGGCCGTTGGCCGGAGGTCTGGATTCGGCGGTACCGCAGCGAGGAGACGAACCCAGCCAGAATGCGCATCCAGTCCCGCCAGAAGGACACCAGCAGCGCTGCGGCTGTTGCGACAAGCAGGCCCACGATGAACGCCTGGTACGGCGACTCCGGTGTGAATGCGTTGGAATTTCGGGCCCGCTGGCGCCGACGAGGGCGGGCGCCAGCACCCCGTGTCGCCAGGCCCCGTCGAGATTCGCTGAGTAACGCCGGGGGCACCGAGCGGCGGATCCGATGACTATCGGCACTGTGACGGGCCGGCTGTCTAGGCGCACCATCGGTCATGTGACGCTATCTGGACGGGGTGGTTGTCGTGGATGACAACCATGGCGACAGCGCCGGTATTGTGTCTGCCTTCCAGCCGCATGTGGGCCCCGTCGGATTGACGTCGGCCCAGGCTCGGGCGTTGCTGGCCGAGCGCGGTCCGAACACAGTGCCCGAGCAGCGACCCAGCGTGCTGGCGCGCATAGCGGCCGGGTTGTGGGCGCCGGTGCCGTGGATGCTTGAGGCCACGATCGCCTTGGAGTTGGTGCTGGGCAAGTGGCTGGATGCCGCGATCGTGGGTGTGGTGCTGGTATTCAACGCCGGTCTGGGCTTTGTGCAGCAGCAGCGGGCCGCGGCGGCGCTGGAATTGCTTCGACACCGGCTGGCGATCAACGCCCGGGTCTGTCGCGACGGCGCCTGGCAGCAGGTCCCGGCGGCCGAGCTGGTCGACGGTGACATGGTGCATGTGCGTGTCGGTGATCTGGCGCCCGCCGATCTTCGCGTCGGCTCGGGCGATGTGCTGGTCGATCAGTCGACCCTGACCGGCGAGTCGGTGCCGTTGGACCGCGGCCGCGATGACACGGTGTTCGCGGGGTCGATCATCGCGCGCGGCGAGGCGACGGGGACGGTGACAGCGACCGGTGTGCGCACCTATTTCGGGCGCACCGCGGAGCTGGTTGGCGGCGCCGAGGCGGCTGATCACCTGGCCGTAGTGGTGCTGCGTATGGTGCGGGTGTTCATCGTCATTGACGTGTTGCTGGCGATCGCCGGCACGTTCTATCTAGCCACCGCCGGCGCGACAGCCGAGGACATCGTGTCGTTTGCGGTGGTGTTGCTGTTGGCGTCGGTGCCGGTGGCTTTGCCGGCGGCGTTCGCGCTGGCCGGGGCGCTGGGCGCGCGGCATCTGGCCGGGCGAGGAATCCTGACCGCGCGGCTGGCCAGCGTTGCCGACGGCGCCGAGATGGATCTGCTGTGTGTGGACAAGACCGGCACCATCACCTACAACCGGCTGGCCGTCGCGGCCGTGTCCGCCCAGTCCGGCGTCTCGGAAGCCGATGTCCTGCGCCTGGCCGCTGGCGCGTCCGATGAGGCCACCCAGGATCCGATCGATTTGGCCATCCTGCGCGCGGCCACCGAACGGGGCCTACACCACCATGCCCGAATCGGGTTCGTGCCCTTCGACCCGGCCAGCAAGCGCTCCGAAGCCACCCTGCACGTTGATTCCCAGACGGTGCGGGTCGCCAAAGGGGCACCCCAGGTCATCGCCGAACTCGCCGGCCAACCGGTCGACCCGCAGGTCGAGCGGCTGGCCGCCGGTGGGGCGCGTGTGTTGGCGGTGGCGGTCACTGACAACACGAACTGCTGGCGTCAGCTCGGACTGGTCGCTCTGGCCGACCCGCCACGCCCGGACGCGGCGGCCTTGATCGAGCAGCTTGCCGAGCTCGGGATCACGGTGGTGATGGTCAGCGGCGACAGCGCGGCCACGGCCGCAGCCGTCGCCGCCGAGGTCGGCATCACCGGGCCGACGGCGCGGGCCGATGGGCTGCGCGATGCCGAGACAAGTGCGCTTGGCGTAGCGGTGATCGCCGAGGTGCTTCCCGAGGACAAGTACCGACTGGTCAAGCGGCTGCAGGACGCTGGCCACACCGTTGGCATGACGGGCGATGGGGTCAATGACGCGCCAGCCCTGCGCCAAGCCGATGTCGGTATCGCGGTGGCCGGCGCCACAGATGTCGCCAAATCCGCCGCAGGGATCGTGCTCACCCGCGAGGGACTCATCGACATCATCGACCTGGTGAAGGAGAGCCGTCGCATCCATCAGCGCTCGCTGACCTATGCGCTCAACGTCAGCGTCAAGAAGCTGGAGGTTCCGCTTGTTCTGAGCTTCGGGCTGTTCGCCTGGCACCAGTTTGTTTTCACCCCGCTGCTGATGGCGTTGCTTTTGCTGGGCAACGACGTCGTGAGCATGGCTATCACCACTGACCGCGCCGACTACGCTCGGCGGCCGGATCGCTGGGATGTCGGCCACATAGTGACCGGCGCGTGCGTGATCGCCGTCCCCCTGCTGAGCGCCTCTGTCGGATTACTGTGGTGGGCCCGTAACCTGTGGCCGCACCTGGACCTGGGCCAGCTGCGCAGCCTGATCTTCTTCACGCTCATCGCCAGCAACCAGGCCACCATCTACCTGGTGCGTACCCGCGAACACGCCTGGACCAGCCGCCCCAGCAACTGGCTGCTGGCCGCCACCGCGGCCAACGTCGTCGTCGCGCTCGCCCTGGTGTTGACCGGCACCCTCATGTCGCCGCTGCCCGCGGTCGTGGCCGCGATCATGATCGCGACACTCTCCGCTGCAGCACTCGTGGCTGACTACGTCAAGATCCCCACCTTCAAAGCCCTTCGGCTGCACCGCCTCTGGCGCCCAACTCCTTCACAAGTGCCCGGGTAACCGGACGAACCCCTCCACCCTTGGGGTGCTGGGCGTGCATTAATGGTGGCGGCAATGATTGCGAGCTGTTTGGCTGCGTTAAGCGCTGCCGCGCGACGATGACGGGCATGCGGGCAGCAAGTACCAGTCCGTGGCTTACCGACTTGAGCAACATTTCGGCGAATCCGCGCTGGCCCTGGAACGACGACGACCATCCCCGCCGACTCAGCTCCCTGAGGTAGATGGCGAAAGGAGTTACTCCAGCACAACCACACGACGCACCCGAACATCGGCGTAGCGTTCCTGCCGCCCGGCCAGGAACTTGGTCCTCGCGGGCGGTGATCCTGCTGGTTTCCTTCCGCGGTCAGGTCGGGTGGACTTGCGCCTGCCGGTGGTATGGCTGTCATGGCCGGTCCGTCGCCGGCGCCAGCCGGGTACGGGTGTAGCCGAGCAGCAGCGGCAGCACCGAGACGACGGCGACCCCGACAAGGACCACCTCAATGTGGGCTGTCACCAACGCGTTCTCGCCGAGCAGGTAACCCAGCGTCGGCACCCCGACGCCCCACGCCAGCGCGCCGAGCACGTTGTAGGCAAAGAACGTGCGATAGGGCATCCGGGAGGCGCCGGCGATGGCCGGTACCAGTGTGCGAGCGACGGGAACAAATCGGGCCCACACCACAGCTGATGCGCCGCGGGCGCTGAAGAACGCCCGCGCGCGGGCTAGCCGCTCGGGTCCTAAGCGGGTGGCGCCAGGCCGGTCGAACACCGCGGGTCCCGCCTTCGCGCCGATCAGGAAACCGCACTGATCACCGGCGACGGCCGCGACCGGGACTGTAAGCAGCAGCATCCACAGCGGAACGACGGGATAGTTCTGCGCGGCCAGGACACCGGCGGTGAAAAGCAGCGAATCGCCGGGCAGGAAAAAGCCGACCAACAACCCGGTTTCGATGAAAACCACAGCAAGCAGACCAAGCAGCCCGAACATGTAGATCACGGTTTGCGGGCTATTGATCACCGCTCCCACCCCGCTCATGCGAGCGCTCCGCCGACTGGACCGTCACCGACAGTCGCCGTTGTGGCGCCCGATGGAGTGAACGCTAACGCCGCTACTGCGGTGAGCAGCCCGGTGACGCGCACCGCGGCGGTGGGGCCAAAGCGTTGCGGCGATCGCACCCGATCAGGGCAAACGGCGGCAACGAAGATGACCACGGCCAGCGATGTCGCCTTGGCGGCGGCGGCGATCGCCCCCGTCGCCTCATACCGAGCGGCTCCAATTTTGGCCACGCAATCAGGTTGGCCGCCGACGGCTGTGGGGACGCTGAGAAGCATCGCGCGCAACACTTCTGCTCTACTGGACATCAAGCAACAGTCCGGAGGGGGCGCGTCGTGCGTGTTCTGCTGGTCGAGGACGAACCCCTGCTCGCCGAGACGGTGCGTCGCGGGCTGGTTGCCGAGGGATTCGTCGTCGATGTCGAGCACGACGGCCTGGACGGGTTGGCGGCCGCCTCGAGCAGAGAATTCGACGTGGTAGTGCTTGACATAATGCTGCCCGGGCTCAGTGGCTATCAGATACTGCGGGAAATGCGAACCCGTAGGGTGTGGACACCGGTATTGATGCTGTCGGCTAAGGACGGCGAATACGACTTGGCCGACGCGTTCGACATAGGCGCTGATGACTACCTGACGAAGCCGTTCTCGTTCGTGGTTCTGGTGGCACGTCTGCGGGCTTTGATGCGCCGTGGCGCCCCTGAACGGCCCACCGTGTTAACGGCAGGGACCTTAGCATTGGATCCGGCTCGGCGACGGGTGACCCGTGGCCACACGGTGCTGAATCTGACTCCGCGCGAGTTCGCGCTACTGGAATTCCTGTTGCGCCACAAGGGAGATGTGGTTAGCAAGGCAGAAATTTTGCGGTCGGTGTGGGATTCGAACTATGAGGGCGACGACAACGTCGTCGAGGTCTACATCGGCTATTTGCGTCGCAAGGTCGATGCTCCGTTCGGGCTAGCGACCATTGAGACGGTCCGTGGCGCCGGTTACCGGCTGGTCACCGATCCCTGATAGTCGCGGCCCAATATGCTGGGCCGTCGGCAATGTCACGGTAAACGTCGCACCACCTTTGGCCGCGTCGCGAACTGTGACGGCGCCGTGATGGGAACGGACGACTGCTGCCACTATGGACAGGCCCAAACCTGATCCGCCCGAGGACCGGGTGCGGGTTGGGTCGAGGCGAACGAACCGTTCGAAGATTCGGGTCCGCTCACCCGCCGGGATACCGGGCCCGTCATCGGCGATCGTGATGACGGCGTGCGTTGCGTCGTGGTGGCAACCCAAGACGACCGTACTGGCAGCGTGGCGCGCTGCGTTGTCGATAAGGTTTCGGATGAGCCGCGCCAGCGCGGCGCGGTCGCCTACGGTGCGGCACGCCTCGATGTGGGTGACAATGTCCACTGATCCGACGGCTCGGAGCCGGCTCGCTTCGGCCGACAGCAGGTCGTCGAGGTCGACGTCGTCCTGACGCAGGTCCAGCGCATCTTCGTCCGAGCGGGCCAGCAGTAGTAGGTCTTCGACCAGTTGCTGCATACGGCGGGCTTCGGGCAGTAGGGCTTGGCCCATGAGCTCGTTGTCCAGCAGTCCGGGCCGCACCATTGCCATCTCGAGCGCGGTCGTGATGGTGGCGAGGGGGCTGCGCAACTCATGGGAGGCGTCGCCGACGAGTCGAAGCTGGGCGAGCCGGCCGCGCTCCAGCCGGGCAAGCATTGCGTTCATCGTAATGGCGAGCTGGGCGATTTCGTCACGGGTGGGCGGTACCGGCACACGTTTGGCGAGGTCGGTGCTCGAGATCGACGCCACCCGGGCACGGATCGCTTCCACCGGCCCTAACGCGGCGCCCACCAGCCGGTAGGTGCCTACCATGACCAAGGCCACGATGGCTGGAGAGCCGATCGCCAGCAGTGCCGCCACCTTTTTCACCACGGATTCGACCCGTTCTTGGTCAGCGCCGACCAGGATGGTGACGGTCCCGCGGGGGGTGGCGGTCGTACGGGCAAACAGCCAATAGTCATAGCCTTCCTGAGGGTCTTTCGCGCGGCCCACGTTGCGCGCCTGCCCGGCGTTCAAAGTCGCGATAGTTAGCGGCGATTGGGGGGCCCCGGTTGACGCGGCTAGCACCCTTCTGGTGTCGTCGACGACTTGGACCACACCGATCTGGCTGTCGGTTGCCAATAGCGGCGGATCGAGGTCCCGGGGGGTATGCGTGCGCAATCGTTCGCTGATCTCGTCTGCGCGCGCCGCCGCCGCGTGCTGGGCGCTGGACTGCAACGACCGGTACAGAACCAGCGATAGGACCCCGCCGGCGATGGCGAAACATACCGTCATCACCAATGCGGCCGCTAGTGTTGAGCGTAGCCGGACGCTCGCGTGCATCGGGTTAAGCCAGGCTACTGTCGTCCCTCGGAGCGGGCGCCATGCCGAAAACTTCATCGACCCTTCCTCGCCGGGCGCAGGGGCACGGTGTAGTGCCGGCCTCATAACTCGCCGTCCAGTGCTGCGAACCGTGAGGTACCGCCACGGCAACACCGGTGATCAGCGTCCTAAAGCAACCTTGACACATCTCGTCGACGCCGGCGAAGCGCCATACAGGGCGGCAATGCATTGATGTCTTTAACCGCGCCCGCGACACGCCGGCGGGAAGTTCGAAGTCTGGCTTCTCCTGATGCAGGGAGCCATGATTGCTGCCGTCCTGAACTTCGGTGTCGGTGACCAGTCCTTCCGATCAAGTAACAGATCCATGATCTGTTACGCGGCCTTCGGCGAAGCCCATATGACTCACACTTCCTACGCCCCGTGACAGTCGACAGTCTAGAAGACCACGAACCACATGGCGGTGTAGTGGCAGAGCGCTGCGATGGCGGTGCAGGCGTGGAAGAATTCGTGATAGCCGAATGTCGACGGCCATGGGTCGGGCCACTTAGAGGCGTAGAGGATGGCGCCAATGCTGTACAAAGCGCCGCCAACGAACAATAGCACCATTGCGGTCACCCCGGCGTTGTGCAGGATCGTCCCGGTGTACCAGACCGCCACCCACCCCAGCAGCAAATACAGCGGCACGCCTACCCAGCGCGGCGCCGACGGCCAGCACAAATTCAGTAAGGTCCCCACCGCCGCACCGCCCCATACGATCGACAACACCACGCGCTCGGCATGAGGCGGAAGGGCCAGCAGCGCGAACGGTGTGTAGCTGCCGGCGATGAACACGAAGATCATCGAATGATCCAGCCGCCTCATCCACATGCGGGCGATCGCGGATTTCCACTTCACGCGGTGGTAGGTGGCGCTGACGGCAAACATTGCCACCGTGGCCGCACTATAGGCCAGCGTGGCCAGCCCGGCCTCAGTGGATACCGCTGCCCACGAGACTGCAACCAGAGAGGCACCTGCGAAAACGGCGGCTACGGCGGCGTACACGTGGATCCAGCCGCGGAAGCGGGGTCTGGTCAACACTTGGGCGGCGCCCGCGACCAGCTGCTGGGCAGCATCGTTCGGCGTGAGTCCCTGCGGTTCCGGCTTATTGTTCGTGGCGGTGCTGAGCTGGCGACCGGTCATTTCTTTGCCGGCATGACCCGGACGCTGCTGCCCCTGCGGGCTGTGTTGATCGTGATCGCAAACAGTAGAGCCGGATTGAGTGGACAAATGGGTCATAGCTGAACAGCCTTTCGTGGTGCAGCATCAGGAGCGAGGAAATGCACGGGTCGTTGCGGAAAGGCGTGTGCACTGTGCCGGTTTCCTTCCGCGGTCAGGTCGGGTGGACTTGCGCCTGCCGGTGGTATGGCTGTCATGGCCGGTCCGTCGCCGGCGCCAGCCGGGTACGGGTGTAGCCGAGCAGCAGCGGCAGCACCGAGACGACGGCGACCCCGACAAGGACCACCTCAATGTGGGCTGTCACCAACGCGTTCTCGCCGAGCAGGTAACCCAGCGTCGGCACCCCGACGCCCCACGCCAGCGCGCCGAGCACGTTGTAGGCAAAGAACGTGCGATAGGGCATCCGGGAGGCGCCGGCGATGGCCGGTACCAGTGTGCGAGCGACGGGAACAAATCGGGCCCACACCACAGCTGATGCGCCGCGGGCGCTGAAGAACGCCCGCGCGCGGGCTAGCCGCTCGGGTCCTAAGCGGGTGGCGCCAGGCCGGTCGAACACCGCGGGTCCCGCCTTCGCGCCGATCAGGAAACCGCACTGATCACCGGCGACGGCCGCGACCGGGACTGTAAGCAGCAGCATCCACAGCGGAACGACGGGATAGTTCTGCGCGGCCAGGACACCGGCGGTGAAAAGCAGCGAATCGCCGGGCAGGAAAAAGCCGACCAACAACCCGGTTTCGATGAAAACCACAGCAAGCAGACCAAGCAGCCCGAACATGTAGATCACGGTTTGCGGGCTATTGATCACCGCTCCCACCCCGCTCATGCGAGCGCTCCGCCGACTGGACCGTCACCGACAGTCGCCGTTGTGGCGCCCGATGGAGTGAACGCTAACGCCGCTACTGCGGTGAGCAGCCCGGTGACGCGCACCGCGGCGGTGGGGCCAAAGCGTTGCGGCGATCGCACCCGATCAGGGCAAACGGCGGCAACGAAGATGACCACGGCCAGCGATGTCGCCTTGGCGGCGGCGGCGATCGCCCCCGTCGCCTCATACCGAGCGGCTCCAATTTTGGCCACGCAATCAGGTTGGCCGCCGACGGCTGTGGGGACGCTGAGAAGCATCGCGCGCAACACTTCTGCTCTACTGGACATCAAGCAACAGTCCGGAGGGGGCGCGTCGTGCGTGTTCTGCTGGTCGAGGACGAACCCCTGCTCGCCCGGAGTGATGAGCTGGCCCACGATCGCGGGAGAATCGACCGGTGACAGAAGAAAGCCAGGAGGATTGGTTTTGCTCCTCGGTCAATGGCAGTGACCGACTGGGCCTCGGTGCAGCTCCGCTGACGCTCTCAGCGCGATGCGCATGACCATAGCCTTAGCTAGACTCGCGGTTGTCATCAGCACCCACTTCAGGTACCGCTCATTTGCACCGGCTGTCTTGGAAGGTTCGAGACGAACCGGTACACGAGTGATGAGTACATAAGGCTTCGCGGAGGGAAGCCCGGGCGAGCAAATTGCCTACACCTGGGGCGAGTCGGCATCCAGCCTGGTATCAATAGCCCCGCTGAACCTCGGCTAAAGCACCGCAACAATCATTTTCTTGGCGATATTCGCAGCCACGTTGGCGATCCAGTTGACGGCCGACCGATTCCATCCGTTCGTATTCTGGTTGGTGATCCTCATCACCGACGTCGTGGGCGCGGCAAATGCAGATCTGATGAACCGGACAGATTTCGGCTGGGCTACGCAGCGGTGCGGCCATGTTGACCACGCTGCACGTGATCGTGCTGATCGGGTGGCAGGTAAGCGGACAGACCATGAACGTGGAACGCATCGCCAGCACCAGGAGCGAGGTCCTCTACTCCGAGGATCCCGTCGGAAACGAGCTCGCTTACGAGCGGGTAGAGGCTTTCTCGGCAGATGGCTTGCGACAGGTAAGCCGCGGCCCAGCGCAGCACCTCGTCGCCTGCTCCAGCACGGGATTTCGGCGTCGCAGCTCGGCCAATTCCGCTGACTCGCCGGTACTCCCGCCGGGCTCGGCGCCATCGTCGATGTCGGCCTGACGCATCCAATTCGACAGGGTCAGGATGGACACCGAGATCGGCGGCGATCTGCTCGATCGTCACACCGCCATCACGGCTGCGAGCAACACGGACGACGTCGTCACGGAACTCGCGGGGAAAGGCCTGGGCACAATGACAACCGTCCAGCCCGCCCCGCGGGGCAAGCGAACTCAAGATGACACCTTTTCGTGCAGCAGACCCGATCAATGGCCTGATCACCCGCATCCCAGGCCGCAACCTCTATCGGCTCACCAGCGAGGGGCTGCGTTTCGCGGTCTCCTACACCCACGACCGGTTGCTACGATCACTGCTGGCCGCCGACCAACCACCGCGACCGTTACCGATACGAAACGCGCTGCATTTCATCGATATTCACGTTGCGAACCGTATCGACCAGGCTCGCCTGCTGCGAAGGCAGACTGAAAACTCAAGACACCTCTCAGAGGGTCAGGGACCAAGGGTCCCTTGAGTTCAACATGACTCGTTGACCGCAACGCGCGGACCCACGCTGAATCCGAAGTCCACCACCTCATGGGCGCGCTTGACGAGGACTGCCTACATCGCAGATGTCGTGTTATGGGGTGGCTGCTGACCGGCAGCTTCCGCGGGCTTGACGCGGCGAAAGATTAGGCGATCTACGCAACCGGCAAAGACGTTTTGGACGAGTGTGTAGAAGATGATGGGCAGCATTACGCGCGGGTGATCGGCTAGCGCCAGTGACGCCAATACCAGCCCGGTGCCATTATTGTTCATTCCAAGGCCGAACACCATGCTCACACGGTCGGTTGGACTCAGACGCAATATCCCCGACACCAACCACCCGGCGTAGAAGGTTAACGCACAAAGTACGCACACGGTAATGACGATCGCGCTCACAAAGTCTGGATCTGGGTTGGCGACCGACTCGGGCAACGACACCGAAGCATTCGAGTAATTCAGCAGCAGCAGATTCAACGAGTTGATCAGTTTCAGCGTCGGCTTGGCGCGTTCGGCTCGCGGGGCTCCAAGGACTCCGCGAAGCCCGATGCCCAAGAACGACGGAACAATAACGCATATGGTGAGAAAGACACCAGTGGAACCTGAGTTGGCGAGTTCGTGTAGATCCTCTGAGTAATCTCCGGTTGTCATCAGCCCAACCGAGTGCAAAAAGGTCGGTGTTGTTAGCGGGCTGAGCACCGTCGAGAACAGCACTAACCCCAGGCTGAGCGTTAGATCGCCGTCGGCGTTTTGCGACCAAGCGGTCGAGGAACCGGCAATCGGCATCGACGCCAGCAGCGCCAGGCCCACCAGGATATTTTGCGTTTCGTCGGGGTCGTGCCACAGACGAAATACCAGCGATATCACCACGATGTAAATCAGCGGGATGAGCAGATTGGTACCCAAGCCGGTGACCAGAGGCCACGGGCGGCGCATCAGATGGCGCAGTTCAGTGGTCTGTACGCCAAGACCGGCGTTAAGGAGCAACAGCGCCAACATCAGCATCGGCAGCGAAACGTGAAGCGGCAGCGGCACATGGATCTTGGCGCCGAAAAGTATGAAATCGTTGAAACGAAAATTTTTGATCCACAAACCGAACCCCGGCGCGACGGCGGCCACCGCGTACGTGCCGAGTAAGAGCCAAATGAACTTCGCGTGCAGCCAATGTGAGAAGAGGGCGATAAGGTCGATCACTCTGTGTGCGGGAGGCATCGCTGTCCTTGCGGTCTTCAGTACTCCGTTGATCGGGGAACGCGGCAACTGATGTCTTGCGGCCTCAATGCGGCGGCGTGAGTTCGCGCGCGGTGTCGACGCGGCCCAATTTTATGGTAGTGATGGATCGCGACCTTCGCACAGGTGGCCGTTTTACCCGCAGTCGCTGGCTCGGCGTCAGGGCTGTCCACGGTAACTGACCTGACGAGAAGGGCCCGGTGGCCGGCAGTTGATGGCCCCGGCTACCCGCTCGTGGATGTGAATCATCCACCTGCGGGCGAGCGGGGTATGACGGTGGAGCGGAGCTCGAAACGCGAGGCCGACGGCCCGTTGACGCCGCGCCCAGACGTGCTCGCTAAAGGCAGCAGGGGCACGCTTGGGTTCCCAAGATCGGCTGATCCGATCCCAACGCTCCAGGGAGAGTTCGGTAAGACTGCGGAGACGGAGCCTGCCTGCGTTGCAATCCACGTCGTAGGCACCGACAATGCGCCGACCGGCATCCCGCGGCCTACCGCCGCTGACACCGCCGAACCGCTACCACCAGCACTGATTCCCAACACAGCTGAACCCAAGGAGTGAGCCCCAGACTCGACCGCTTTCATCGCCGCCGCAACCGGTGCGGCAGTGGCCTTGGCCATCAGCCCTAGCCCCTTGTCGAGGAAATTGAGCGGGTACATCGCGAAGTTCATCGGCACCGTAAGGGAGCTCAGTTTCGACAGCGACGTTGACACCGAGGTGAGTGCGGTGTTGAAGGCGGTAACCGTTGCGGACCCGGAGAATCCCTCGAGTGCGCGAGGCAGGGCCGGGATCAGTTGGGAACCCGCCGAGATGATTTCCTGAGCCTGTATCCCTACCGAACTGCCGGTCGCTCGGTCGACGGCGGCAACCTGTCGGGCCAAAGCCGCTGGGTCCGTGATGACCGGCGGCGAGGTGAACGGCGCAAGCTTCGATGCGCTGGCTGAAGCGCAGGCATAGCCATACATCGCGGTGGCATCCTGGGCCCACATCTCCTCGTAGTTGCCCTCGACGGTGGCAATGGCTGGGCTGTTCTGACCAAGCAAATTCGTTGCGGTGAGCGACATCAGCAGCGCACGGTTGGCGACGATTGCCGGTGGCGGCACCATCGCTGCGAACGCCGCATCATAAGCGGCAGCCGCGGCGTGAGCCTGAACGGCGGCCTGCTCAGCTTGGACGGCGGTCGCGCTCAGCCACTCGACGTAGGGTCCCGCAGCATGGACCATCCTCAGCGCTACCGGTCCGTCCCACTTGCCGGCCAAGCCAGATATCAACGAACCGAAGCCACTTGCGGCCAGAAACAACTCGCTGGCCAGCTCATTCCAGGCCGCCGCAGCGGCCAGCATCGATCCCGCGCCGACACCCGAATACATCCGGCCGGAATTGATCTCCGGCGGTAATGCTCCAAAATCCATTGCTACATCTTTCCGATTACTGGTGGGCGGTCTTCATATTTGAATTTCGTTATTGGGCAATAGAACATGGGATACTTCCTCAAAGGTGAATGTGTGCTAAGGAGGCGGACGGCGCCCGTCATCGAAGCTTCCGGCCGTAACTTGTTTCCCTCAAGAGTTGTAGCGAAGATTGCAGGCGAATGGTGAGGCCCGACGATTTGCATCGCGCCGCGAGACGCCGACGATGAATTCGGAGCAATGCTCGTCGGCCGTGATGATGTAGCTAGAGACGCAAGGCGCTAGCCGATCAGCGACGCGCGACGCAAAGCTTAGTCAATAGGTCTTGGCCGTCATGAGAATTCGCCGGTGCATGGGAATTCGGCACACCCGTGCGATATGTGACAGAAGTCAGGGAGGCGAGCGTTGGCAGTGACCACTGTGGTGGTAACGAGTACCGGGTCGGCGGTCGATCGCGCTTTATGCCGGCGCTTGCAAGAGGTTTCTTATTTGTGGCTGAACAGCTCTGCTCAACATCGATGGCTAGTTTCGAGCAGTCCTGACTATTCGCCTGGGCGATGCGGACGGCGCCCTGTGCGATCTGGGCTTGGCCAGCCGCGGCGAGTCCGGCCCGTAGCGTCCAAAAACCCACGAGAGCTACCAAGACGCACAGCCCAGAAACAAGCGCGATGACTGACCGCCGTCGCGCAGATCGTCCCGGACCCCGCAGATTCACAGCCCACTCATCGTACCAGCGATTGCGGACACCAATGCGATGATGTGCGGGACGGTTGGTCTCGCGAGCCCAGACCCACCCGTGGCCGAAACGTAATGTCTGTCGAACTATTCGACCAGGCCGCGGAAAGATTCACGAACAGTACCCGCGAGACGCGCGTCGGGTGCTGCAGTCCGATCTGTGGTTCCCACACCGCGAGGATGCCAGGTCTCACCACAGACCGTGGTGGGAACTGACTTCCGGCAGCACCCGCTACGATCCGCGTATCGCGCTGACCGACCGTGAGTCCTCCGGTGGCAACTACGGCCGCTCACCGGGCCGCATCCAGCTCCCGAGAATGCGGCGGGGTCAGATGGCACCTAGGCACGTTCCTGGAATCCGGGGCGGTCTTGCACCACGGCAGCCAGGAACGAATCCCAAGCTGCGGCCGCTTCGAAAAGTGGCCGACCGTCAGATTCAATGACCGAGATCCTGGGTGACCCAACCACCCATCATCAGAGATGTTCGCAGCGCGTCAGCAGGCCGGCAGCGGACGGGTTTGCTGTTCGGCGGTGCTCTCCGGTCGAGGGCGCGTACTTGAGCTCGAGGTCGGCATGCAGGTAATGCTGGGTCGACTAGGGGTGATTCATGTCCAAGCCACAGCGCGATGCCCGAAGTGTCGACACCGGTGTAGAGAATCTGCATGGCCGCTGAATGGCGCAGGGCGCCGGGTGTGATGTTTCTGTTGCGCAACGATTTACAGTGTTGCTTGACGGTCACGGCGCGTTTGGCAGCTCGCCTTTCGACGGCGTCGACGCCGGGTCGGTTGTCCCGTCTTGACGGACGCCACGCAGCACCGGATCGCCGTGGTGTTGGCGCAGCCAGGCAGGCAGGACCGGGAGAGTCTGTCGGGTCAGTGGCGTCACGCGGTCCTTGCGGCCTGGCCGTGCAGCCGGACGCGGACGCCGCGGCCGGGCACGAGGTCGCCGAGGGTGAGCGCGTTGAATTCGCTTACGCGCAAGCTGGTTTGGACGGCGAGTAGGAGCAGGGCCTTGGCGCGGCGACCGTGCCCGCTGGATCGGTCGGGAGCATCCAGCAGGGCGTCGATTTCGTCGTTGGTCAGGGGTAATTGACGATCCGGTGCTGGTGACGTTTGGTCGGGAGGCGAGTACCCGCTGGACCTGGCCGGCTGTTCGGAATGGCTCAGCGCGGCGCACCGTAACGTCGACAGGATCGCGGCCAGGTGGACGTTGCGGGTTCGAACGCTGTTGTGCCGCTGCTGCTTGAGGTGATTCATGAAGTCGGCGTCGAAATCGTCGAAGCCAAGCCGGAAGAACGCTTCGAAGGTGGGAGCCAAGGTAGTCATCGCAGTACCTGCCTGGGATGGTCCAAGCAGGTCGCGGTCAGCGCGAGCAGCCTGCAGACACCAAACGTCGAACTTGTATGGCTGTGACCGAGGTACGCCGAGCAGCTGCCAGGCGGGAACGCAGTCCCTCTCGGTAATGTACTGGGGCAAAGCTGAAATCCTGTTGTTGTGCAATGGAATCCGGCGGAATGTACCGAACTTGGTACCGCGGACGGTCAGTAAGGCCCTCGCTCAGGTCGAGATCGGCGTCGTCAAGGCGGATCGCTTCGCCGACCCCGCCCCAAACATGATGCGGACGCGCTGTTGTTGGGGGCTTCGCCGAGGTGCCGGTAGATGTAAGCCGCGTGACGCTGAACTCGGGCGTGATCTGCTCAGGGTGTAGCGGCGCTTCCTTCCTTCCTTCCCGAGTGCGTAATCGCCTGAGCCGGTGCTACGCGTCGCGGCCCCAGAGTTTCGGTTTTGTCCGCCGGCGCGGCCGCTGGCATACGCGGCCGCGAGGGCGTCCATCGTGCGCTCAGACATCAAGGCTTGCGCGAAATCGGCGAACGCCGAGGATTTGGAGGAACATCCGGCCGACAGCCGTCGAGGTCGCGATGCCCTGGTCGAGTAGCACCTACTCCACGCTGGCGGCCTGTAGGCGCTTGGAGAGCTCGGAAGGTGTTGCGGCGGCCGGCCCAGTCGGGCGAGCTCGGTCACCACGAGCTGATCGCCGACCGGTTGCCGACAGCAGCGCCTTGTCCAACTCCGGTGGGCGGGCCAGCGTGCCGCAAGCCTTTCGAAGAAAAGATCTGATGACAGCCGCCGCGGTAAGCGCATGGAGTTGGACGCCGGCGCGTTGGTCGCGCGTGGAAACCCGTCGGTAGCCGATCCGCAGGGCCGGACGGTATCGCCAGCCACCGACAGCGTGACGTTGCTGCTGACACACGGCAAGCAGTGCGGAGGTGTCCTGGGCAAGCGTTGAGACCGGCGGACCGTCGCGCGAACGATCGTTGCCGGACGGTTCGAGTGACTCGACATCTCCTAGCGCTGCAAGGATGGCGTAAGGTCCTTGGGCCGTGGCTGACGAGATCCACTTCATCGACGCGAACGGCCTCAACTTTGCCTATCTTCAGGAGGGCACTGGGCCCCTGGTGCTCATGCTGCACGGATTTCCGGACACGGCGCACACCTGGGATGATCTGCGTCCGCGAGTCGCCGCCACGGGATATTTCGTGGTCAGCCCGTTCATGCGGGGATATCACCCGAGTGCGATCCCGAATCGCGACACCGATCAGGAGACTTTGGCGCGCGATGCGCTGGCGTTGATTGACGCGCTCGGCGCCCGTGAGGCCATCATCATCGGGCACGACTGGGGTGCCTCGGCCGCCTACGGCGCAGCGGCGCTCGGCCCCGACCATGTGAAGAAGCTGTTTGTGATCGGCAGTCCCCATCCAGCGGCGCTGAAACCGTCGCTGAAGAAGCTGTGGGCCTTACGTCATTTCGCCACCTATAAGTTGCCCGGGGCGCCGAACCGCTTTGCGCGCAATGACTTCGCGGCGCTCACCGCTCTCTATCGGCGATGGGCGCCGGGATGGAACCCTGACCCGACGGAGTTGGCCGATGTGCGGACCAGCTTGTCATACCCGGCGAGCCTGAACGCGGCGCTCGGCTATTACAGAGCGTTTTCGCCCATACCCACCGCGGCGCTGAAGGCGCGGATCACCGTGCCAACAGTCGTTTTCGCGGGCATCGATGACGCCGTCTTCGATCCCACGGATTACTGGGTTGCCGCCCACATGTTCGACAGCGATTACACCGTTGAGGAGGTCCCAGGCGGGCACTTCATGCATCGAGAGCATCCCGAGGCATTCGCCGAACGACTACTGGCTCACCTGTGATGAGAATCGAGATTGGCGACCGATGTCCACGCCAACGCCGTTATCGCCTAAGCCAAGATCCTGCGCCAAGTACCTCCGAAGATCAGGCCCTCGAGTTATGCGGCGGGGGAGTGGCACCTGTGGTAACCCCACGTCCGCCGATTTCGGCGGTTCCGGGTAGGTGTGGACTTGCTTGGACGAGCGAGCCGTTGCCGTGGGGGATGGTGATGAGCCGACCTAAGCGCATACGGGTCGATCCCTGATTTGTTGCCACTAATGAAGCGAGCACCGGGGTCGGTCGTCCATTGTGCGGGTACCTGATCCCGGGCAGGCCCCGGGCCAGTCGGCACTCTAAATGCTCCCGGGTCGTGAAATGCTCCCGGGTCGTGCCTGCGCGTCGGGAATGCGCGCATTGTCGTCGGCGGGACGCCTGGCCGGGGCGGTCGTCACATCTTTTCGGCTCACAGCCAGATAGGTGACCAACCCGATAATCGTGAGCAAAAACACCGCACTGGTCCAGGTCGTGCCGACGCCGAGGCCGCCGTTGCTGCGGTGTTGGGACAGGAGGTCGCCCAGGGAGGCGCCGAGCGGACGGGTCAGGATGTAGGCGGCCCAGAATGCGGGGAGGGCGTTGAGCCGGAAAACCAGGTGGGCCGTTGCGACGAGGGCGATCAGTGCGCCGAACACCAGAGCAGAGATCGGGTAGCCCAACCGGAGGCGTTCAGCGACCAGGTCACCGGCCGCGGTGCCCAGGGCGAAGGTGAACAGGATCGTCAACCAATAGAAGATTTCCCGCCTGCTGGTGTAGATGGTGTGGATGGAAAGGGTTTTCTCGCTTGCATACCAGCCGGCGAAGGTCGCTAGCAGCGCGATGCTGAACACGATGGTGGTCGTCTGCAGCGGAACCCCGAAGTTGTCGACCAGATTGTCGGTGATCAACGTGCCAACCACACTGATCAGCACGACTGCCAGCCAGTACAGGCCCGGCACGTACTTGGTGGAGCGGAACTGGAAGACGAGGGCGATGACCAGCAGGATGCCCATCACGACTGTCGTTCCGGTCAATCCCAGGTTCAGTTTGACGTTGAGGTAATCGGCAGCCGTCTCACCGACAGTGGTGGCCAGAATCTTGATGATCCAGAAGTAGAGGGTGACCTCGGGGACCTTGTTGAGGATCCAACGGACGCGGGAATCTGATCGGGCTGGCACGGCTGCCTCCTCGCGGCAATCGACACCCCTCGAAGGCTAGGGACCCGAGAGTTAACGGCCGCCCCGCATCAGGTAAGCGACTGATTTACCTTCCTCGCAAGCCGAAGCACGGCAAACCTGCCTAGCGTCATCCGCACTGGGGCTGTGAGTCAGCATTCCCTTCGGTTGCAGCCCGCGAATTCGACCTGCACGCCCCGATTGCACGCTGATGCCGGTGGCGATCCCGATGCGGGCTTGTCCAGCGTCGTCGAGAACGAAGACCTCAAGGAGCCGGCCAGTCTGGTCGACACCGATGTGGACGTGCTCATGCGCCCCGGCGAACCGGCCGAACCGTTATCTGGCCGCGGGCGGCGCAGAATCCCGGTGCGCGAAGGTAAAGCGCCGACTTACCAAATCATCAATAACCACTAACCGACCGCTGCCTAGCGTCGGTTTCGTCAGAGGAATTCGGTTCAATTCGGGAGGTATCAAAGTGAAAGTCGGCATCGTAGGAGCAGGCGAGGTAGGAGCGGCTACCGGGCTGGCGTTGGTCGAGCACGGACTGTGTCGCGAGATCGTGCTCGTCGATCGCAACGAGGCGCGGGCTGCGGGGGTGGCATTGGATCTGCGGTACGGAGCGCCCCTCACGCCCGACTCAGAAGTGCGGGCCGGTGGTTTCGACGACCTCGCCGGGGCAGCACTGGTGATCATCACCGCCGGTATCAACGAGCGCGCCGGCGGCGCCATCGACCGCGCCGACCCCCAGGGGCGGCTGCGCCTGGCTGCGGAGAACGCCCTTATCTACGCCGACATCGTGCCAAGGATCGTGGACGTCGCGCCCGCGGCGGTGTTGATGGTGGTCACCGACCCGCCGGACCCGTTGGCCGACGTCGCTCGTCGACTCGCCGGCCACAGCCGGGTGCTTTCCACCGGCACTCTGCTGGACAGCCTGCGTTTCCGGGTCCACCTGGCCGAGCGGTTGCACGTCCGGCCCTGTGACGTCGACGCTGTAGTGGTCGGCGAGCACGGCACGTCCGAGGTTCTGTTGTGGTCCACCGCCTCGGTCGGCGCCCGTTCGGCCCTGGACTTGCTTGACCGCGACGGCCGGCGGCTGGAACAGGTTCGCAAAGAGATCGAAGACGACGTCCGTTACGCCAACATCGCCATCATCGAGGGCACGGGAGCCAGCCGGTACGGCATCGCCGCGGTGGTCGCGCGGTTGACGGCGGCGGTGTTGCACGACGAGCAGGTACTGCTGCCGGTCGGTTTCTACCACCCCCACTACGGCACCACGCTGTCCCTGCCCGCGGTGGTCGGAATAAACGGCGTCGAGCGGGTCGTCGAGCCACCGATGACCACCGACGAGCGGGTCGCGCTGGAAGGCAGCGCCGCGATTTTGCGCGGGGCGTCGCAACGATGCGAACGGGCGCTGACCCTGGTCGCGGCCTCCGGCCAGTGATGGACGTGCTGCAGCGCCGGCTAGCGCCGGCGCTGTCCACGACGGTAAGCCGCCCGCGGCCTGGGTGGCCGGCCACGGTGGCCGCAGTGCTCACTTTCGGCACCGGGGCCCTGGATGTGACCACGCTGACCCATCTCGGCGGCGTCTTCGCCAGCGTCATGACTGGCAATTTCGCCTTGACCGGACTCGCTCTTGCCCATTGCGACGCCGCCGTGCTGACCCACACCGCGGTGGGTCTGGCCGGCTACGTGCTGGGCGTGGCCGCCGGCACTCGAATCACCGGTCGGCATAAGGCCGAAGATCCGGTGTGGCCGCGCCCGGTAACCGCGGCGCTCGCCGTCGAATTCGCGGTGCTGGTTGTTCTCGCCGTGGGTTGGGAAGCCACGCGCGGCGCACCTGTGGGGGCGGCTCAACTGGCATTGCTCGCCGCAGCAGCGGCGGCCATGGGCTTGCAGGGCGCGGCGATGCGCAGGCTCGCCGTGACCGTGACTACTACCTACCTCACCGGCACCCTGACCGGCGTGGTCGCCACGCTCACCGGATCGCCGCGCGCACGCACCGACCGCGCCTCGCTCGCCGCGCTGACTGCTGCCATCGGCGGTGCCGCCGTCGGGGGCCTCGCGCTGGCTACCGTGCCGGCCGCTGTGCCAATGCTGATGCTGACCCCCGTCGCGGCGGTCCTGGCACCGCCCGTTCGTGCGGCCGTCGGGGCCATTTGACCGGGTCCACGCGTCGATAGACTGGGAAAATGGCTCAGCTGCTGGTCGTCGAGGACGATCAGACCATCGGCAATCTGCTCGTGGACGGGCTGCGCGCCCACGGTCACGAGGTGAGCTGGGCCCGCAGCGGGCGTGGCGCGCTGCGGGAGGCCGCCGTCGAGGACTTCGAATTGGTGCTCCTCGACCTGGGCCTGCCCGACCTGGACGGGGTGGAGGTGTGCCGGCAGCTGCGCGACACTTTGCCCAGCGCCGTCCTGGTCATCCTCACCGCCCGCGACGCCGAGATCGACATCGTCGTCGGCCTCGACGCCGGCGCCGACGACTACCTGACCAAGCCGTTTCGCTACACTGAGATGCTGGCGCGTATCCGGGCACACCTCCGCCGCGGGCCGAACCAGGTCAAGCCGCCGCACGCCCACGTCGTGGGTGAGTTGATCATCGATCCCGCCGCGCGCACCGCCGCCTACCACGGGTACCCTCTCGAGCTTCGGAGTCGCGAATTCGACCTGCTCGCCCGGCTGGCCGCCGAAGCTGATACTGCCGTCCGCCGGGAGACGCTGATGGCCGATGTCTGGGACGAGAATTGGTACGGGCCCACCAAGACGCTTGACGTCCACATCGGCATACTGCGCCGCAAACTCGCCGACGCTGCTTCCCGAAACGGCGCCACGCCAACCGAGGCGCCGACGATCACGACGCTGCGAGGCTACGGGTATCGCCTCGACTCGCCCGGGCGGTCGCCGGATGCGTAAGCGCATCGTTACCTTGGCGGTGCTGTCGGCGGCCCTGGCCACCAGCCTGTTCGCCGTCCCGCTGGCGATCGCGGCGGCGCGATACTTCTTCATCGACCAGGCCACCGACCTCGAGCGGGTTGCCGACATCGCCGCCGTCGAAGTCGCGACGGACCTCGTACACGGTCACCCGCCGGGCCACCTGCGGCCTCACCCGCGCGGCACGGATGTCGGGCTCTATGGCGCGGACGGGCGCCTTGTCAGCGGTCGCGGACCGATGGGAGCCGACGCGCTCGTGAGGCGGTCGCTCGCCGATAACGCCGTGCACAGCGACTCCGATATAGGCCAGCTGACGGTGACCGTGCCGATCGCCAACCGGCCCGGGGTTGCGTATGTCGTGCGGGCCGCCGCCTCGCCGCGGGGCGTCTATCCCAGGATCGCGGTCACCTGGCTCGGCATGATCACCCTCGAAGCGGTGATTCTTGCCGCCATATGGCAACTCGCCCGCCGGCAGGCGCGCCGACTCGCCAATCCGGTCGAGACGCTCGCGGCATCGGCGGCCAGGCTAGGCGACGGCGACTTCACGGTGCGGGCGAACCACAGCGGCATCCCCGAAATCGACACCGCGGCGACGGCTCTCAACCAGGCCGCAAGCCGGATCGGCAACCTGGTGGAGCGCGAACGCGCGGTTACGGCCAATGCCTCGCATCAACTGCGTACGCCCCTGGCGGGGCTGCGCCTACGTCTGGAAACTGCACTTGACACCCCCCACGCGGACTACCGGGCGGCGATCCGCGACGCGATCGCCGACGCGGATCGTCTGGAGCGCACCATCGATGACCTCGTCACGCTGGCCCGCACCCAGGAGCACCGAACGGAACCGTTGGACACGGCGGCGCTGCTCGGAGAACTGCGAGACGCGTGGCACGACCGAACCGCCGCGGCCGGGCGGATCCTCGAGGTCACCGGCGATCCGCGGCTCGGGCCGTCGCAGACGTCCGCCGCCGCGGTCCGACAGATCTTGGCCGTACTTGTCGAGAACGCCACACGTCATGGGACGGGTCAGATCACCGTCCGCGCCCGGGGAGCGGGAAACAGCGTGGCAATCGACGTCATCGACGAGGGGCGGATCAGCGACGACATTAGGCCGTTCGAAGCCCAAGAGGCTAAAGCCGACGGCCATGGCATTGGCCTACCGCTGGCCCGCAGCCTAGCCGAGGCCGAAGGTGGACGGCTGCTCCTCGCATCGCGCGCACCGACGACCTTCACACTTTTCCTCCCGAGCGCCACGGCGGATGACGTTAGTCAGGATGCGTGAGCAGACCCATAATCGCATCTCCTGGGTGTAGCAGTGCGATTCTGCGCCCTGCTGGCCGGGCAGGGCCCGGCGCGAACACGCCACTAGCCGTCGCTGTTTGGCTGGGCCAGCGGTGCAAGTAGTGGCGGGCGATGCCGCGTTGTTCCCACGGCCGCCCGGACTTGCTTCGCGGCTCGAATGACCAACTCGACAAACACGTTGCGGCCATAGTGCAAACGCGCGGAGCGTCGCGCGAATCGCCGGCCCCGACTGACATCACTGCGTGGGACTCAACCACACCCCGCTCAGCCCGCCGCGTCTCCACGACAAACCGGGGCCTGCTACCCGACGCTTCGTCACCTACCTGGACGAGACCTCCAACTTTCAGGACGCAACACGGCAATTCTCATTCTTCGGCCGGATCAACGGCCTGCAACGCGGGCGCCGCGCTCGACGAGTCCAATCTATCGACACCGAAACCCGATCCGCATCAAGGTAAATCGTTGGCTTACCGATCGGTGGCCATCTGATGACCAGCGGTTCCTTAGCTTCGAAATTACGTGATCAAGCAATAAACGAATTCGGGAGGTATCGCAGTGAAAGTCGGAATTGTCGGAGCTGGTGAGGTGGGGGCTGCGACGGCCCTGGCGTTGGTCGAACGCGCGGTGTGCCGGGAACTCGTCCTCGTCGACTGTGACCAGGCGCGGGCAGCGGGGGTGGCTTTGGACCTGCGTTATGGTGCCCCGCTCGCGCCGCCCGTGGAAGTGCGCGCCGGCGGGTATGAGGACCTCGTCGACGCCGACTTGGTGATCATCACGGCCGGTGTCAATGAGCGCGCCGGCGGTGCGATCGACCGGGCCGACCCGCAGGGGCGGTTACGGTTGGCCGTCGAGAACGCCCTCATCTACGCGGACGTCGTGCCGCAAGTGGTGCGCTCGGCACCGGATGCGGTGCTGATGGTGGTGACCGACCCCCCCGACCTGTTGACTGATGTCGCCTGCAGCCTGGCCGGACACACCCGGGTATTTGGTACCGGCACCCTCCTGGACAGCCTGCGGTTTAGGGTGCACTTGGCCGAGCGTTTCTTGGTGGAACCCGCCGATGTGGACGCGCTGGTGGTCGGCGAACATGGCACCTCACAGGTGCTGCTGTGGTCGACAGCCACCGTTGTCGGCCGGCCTGTCCTGGACCTGCTGGATGGGCAGCGCCCACCGATCGAGATTTGCGAGGAAATCGAGCGCGACGTGCGTTTCGCAAATATCGCCATCATCGAGGGCACCGGGGCCAGTCGCTACGGCATCGCCGCTGTGTCGGCGAGGTTGGCTGCGGCCGTGTTACGCGACGAGCGGGTGGTGTTGCCGGTCAGCGTCTACCACCCGAAATTCGGCGCCGCCTTGTCACTGCCTGCAGTGATCGGGTCCGATGGCGTCGAAGGCGTCGTGGAGCCGCCCATGACCGCCGAGGAGCGTACAGCCCTCGAGAAAAGCGCCGCCATCCTGCGTGCGGCATCCGCACAATGCGTAGACGTACACGACAGCGCAGCGACAACCCAATGGCTGGCCAGTTAGTTGTCGCCGGGTCATAACGTTGTAGACGCGGTTGGGTCCGGGTGTAAGGAGGACGGGTCCTTCAATGAAGGAACCCGTCCCATGACCCACCGAAATGCCCCGCCGCCTGTTCAAGTCATGGTCGATCGGTGACGCGCCGCGCCCGCCCGTCCCAGCGTGGTACCTGTCCATTGCTAGGGCAGCGAGTACAGCGCCTTGGCGACCTCGGCAGGTGGAAATCGCGGTGCACCTTGACCGTCTTGAACACCGGCACGTCATAGCAACCGGGCATAGGCCAACAGCTTTGGTTGCTCGTCGGCGGTGAACACCTGCGCCGGCCGTGCGCAGGTAGTGCCATGGATGCGGGTGCCCGCGGTGTCACGACACCAGCGCAGCACGGCATCCTGCGCCTGGTGCGGGCTGGTGAATGTTTCACCGTCACAGAAGTTTCGACGTACATACTGCGCGCTGCGCTCCACGCGCGGCTTGTCTTTCGATGTCATCCGGGCCGGGTCGGTGAGGAACCCGGCATGCCCGGCGTAGTCGAGCCACCCCTGGCTGAACTGCGGGTTGACCGCATCCGCGGCAGCGATCACCGGTTTGAGGTTGTCCGGGATCAGCACCGCGAATACGCCCGCCGAAGAATTCCCACGCCGCCTGACATCCGGCCATCACCGCCGCCAGGGTCTGCAGGTATGTGCCGGCTGTAGACGGCGGTGAAGATCAACGCGTGCACCTTGCGGCGCCGCCGGTCATCGGCGTCGGTGAGCATCCCCAGATGGCCGAAATCGACCTGGTACTCCACTCCGGGATCACCATCAGCAACCCGTACCGTGATGCCCTTGCGGCCGAAACCGCAACGCTCACTGGCGAATCGGTGCAACGTCCAATACGGCACCACACACCCCCTGCCGGAACAGCAGGGTGTGGACCTTGGTCACCTTCAAAGGCCGCTGCTCATTGTTAGCGGCCCACCCACCCGGTGATCTGTTCTTCGAACCCTGCAGTTGCTCCCAGGCCGCGCCGTGACCATCGGGGCGGACCGGACGCACCGCTTCGGCGACCATCCCGATCACCGCGTCATCGACCGCGCTGAGGTCGTCGTCGCGGCGCAGACCGGCCGCCTGCGGGGCCTCCACGTAGCGGCGCACCGTCTTGCGGTCCAGGCCGCAATGCGCGGCGATCGTGCGGTACCCCGGGGCCGGCAACCCCGCCACCCCCAGCCACACCCGTAGCACTTCCCTGATCTCGTTCAACACTGACCTCCCGAAAAGCCATGCCGCCGACCTTCGTGACTTGCGCTGTCATGGCGATCGAACGGACAAATGAAAACACCACCGACGCGACGCGCGGGTGGTCCCATAACTGGCAATCCAGGTGGTCCCATCACCCTGGCAAAAAATCAGGTCACAACGGTCCCATCCTTACGGCAGGCGACACGCGGGATCCCGGATCGGGTCACCTACCACCAATACCGGCACTACCGGGCTCGGCGCAGTCTGCGCGGGACCGACGAGCAGGTCGCCAAGGCCCAACGCGCCGTCGACGGGCACGACGCGGTCAAACGCAACTGGTTCATCAAGCCGGCGGGTGCCACCAAGACCTTCGACCGTGTCTTGCAGGCAAAGAGCCGGGCACTGGCCGGGTCGAAGGGCTACACCACCAACCTCGCCGACCAGTCTGCAGAGTTCGTCATCGGTCCATATCACCGGCCCTGGCGCATCGAGAAGG
Organism: Mycobacterium sp. ML4; assembly: GCF_054515735.1. Lineage (NCBI taxonomy): Bacteria > Bacillati > Actinomycetota > Actinomycetes > Mycobacteriales > Mycobacteriaceae > Mycobacterium > Mycobacterium sp. ML4. The sequence continues at coordinate 164,322 of NZ_JBTNSY010000013.1, read as the reverse complement.
CCTTTCGGATGTCCGAGCACGACCTACAGGCAGGCGGGATCAACCACCATAAGCGCGAGTCCATCGACGCTCACCTGACAATCGTGTTCGCAGCCGTGGCCGTCAGCTACTACATCGAGATCCGAACCGGTTGAGCATCAGAAAATTCGTGCGGACCGCACGCCGCTACCGCACGTGCAAAATACCGCCGGCCGCCAAATCCTGACCGCTGCAGATCGACTACCCGACGACCTCCGCGACGCCATCGCAGCGATCACCCCGGGCCGTGCACACTCAATTGTCCTAAGTCGGGTCATAATTCGACCGGGTACACCGGTTCGCTGATTTGGGGCACAACGCTGTGCTCGACGAAGATCGCGTGCCACAGCATGAAGATGAGCATCGTCCACAGCCGGCGGCTGTGGTCGCTGGCGCCAACCCGGTGTTCGTCGAGCATCTGCCGTACCGCGTCGAGGTCGACGAGATGTCCCGCCTGTGACGACCCGACCATCTCGTAACCCCACTCCAGCAGTTCCCCGGCACGCAGCCAGTGCCGGATCGGAACCGGGAATCCGAGCTTGGGCCGATTCAACACATGTGCGGGCACGATCGGCTCCAGCGCCCGCCGTAGCGCGTACTTGGTGGTGGTGCGGGTGATCTTGGCCTGGTAGGGCAGTCGCGAGGCGACCGCGAACACCTCCGGATCCAAAAACGGGACCCGTAGTTCCAGCGAATTGGCCATCGTCATCTTGTCCGCCTTGACCAGGATGTCGCCGCGCAGCCAGGTGAACAGGTCGATGTGCTGCATGCGGGCCACCGGATCCCAGCCGGCCGAGCCGGCGTAGATGGCTGCGGTCACGTCGGTGTGCGTCCAGTCCTGCCTGAACCGGGGCAGCACGGCGCGCAGCTGCTCGTCGGTGAAACTGCGGGCGTTGCCGTAGTAGCGCTCCTCGAGTGTCAGGGAACCCCGATGGAGCAGGCTCTTGCCGCGCATACCCTCGGGCAGCGGCCTGGATACCTTGCCCATCGAGCGCCGCAGCGGCCGCGGCAGGTAGTCGAACGCCTTGAGCGAGAGCGGCTCACGGTAGATCGTGTACCCGCCGAACAACTCGTCGGCACCTTCACCCGACAGCACCACTTTGACGTGTTTGCGGGCCTCGCGGGCGACGAAGAACAGCGGAACCAGAGCCGGGTCGGCGACCGGTTCGTCGAGGTACCACACGATCTCGGGCAGCGCGCTCACGAACTCTTCCGCGCTGACCACCTTGGCGATGTGCCGGGCACCGATCGCTTCGGCGGATGCCACGGCGACATCGAGTTCGGAGAAGCCCTCGCGCTCGAAACCGGTGGTGAACGTGATCAGCCGGGGATTGTGCCGGATCGCCAGCGCCGCAATCGCCGTCGAGTCGATGCCCCCGGACAGGAACGACCCGACGGTGACGTCGGCGCGCATGTGTTTGGCGACCGAATCTTCCAGCACCGCCGTGATCTCGTCGTAGCGCGCTTGCTCGGTGCCCGGTGCGATCGGCACCGCCGCGAACCGCGGAACGAAGTAGCGGGTGACGGCAGGGGCCGATCCCGGCCGGATGCGGGCGCAGCAGCCCGACTCGAGCCGACGTACGCCGCGGTGCAACGTTTCGGGTTCGGGCACGTACTGCAACACCGTGTAGTGCTGCACGGCCCGTTCGTCGATGCCTGTGTCGAAGCCGACCAGGCCGGCGAGGTCCAACAGGCATTTCTTCTCGCTCGCCACCGCGGTGCCGCCGGCGCCGGTCGCCATGAACAGCGGCTTGATGCCGAACGGGTCGCGCGCACAGAACAGCTCCCGTGTGACGGTGTCCCACAGCGCGAACGCGAACATGCCCCGTAACCGCTTGAGCACGGCGGTGCCCCAATGGTGGTATCCGGCCACGATGGCTTCACCGTCGCCGTCGGTGGCGAAGACGACACCGTGCACGGCACGCAGTTCCTCGCGGAGCTCGAGGTAGTTGTAGATCTCGCCGTTGAACACCAGCACGTAGCGGTCCGGTGTCTCCACGGGGCCCCAGCGCAGCGGTTGGTGTGAGTGAGCGATGTCGATGATGGAGAGTCGGTTGAATCCGAAGACGACGGAACCGTCGGCGTCGGGATCGGTCCAGGTGCCCGGCTCGTCGGGCCCCCGGTGGCGCATCAGGTGCGCGGCACGGGCGATCGCGCCGTCAGCTTCGGCGGCACGCGCTGCGGCGGCGTCGTCGCCTGTGCCGGGGCCGTCCGGGCCCGCTGCAGCGGCAACAAAGGCCAACAATCCACACACGGCGCCCCAGTATGCCGCAGTCGCGCAGACCGCGCGGTGGCGCCGTGCATGCTGCCCCCGGCGGGTCGCGGTGACCAGGCAGTCGCCCGTCGCAGCGGCGTGGTCTACGCTGCGTAGTATTCGACATCCGAGTTAGACCGAGCGAGCCAACGGCCGGTCGGCACAGCTTGCGATACAGGAGGCGTCAACGTGACACGTCGCGGGCACGACAGTTCGCAGAGCTTGTCGCAGTACAGGTCTCAGCAGCGTCCCACCACGGCGCGGGGATTGTCCCGTCTGCTGCGCCCGGTGGCGCTGGCCGCGACGCTAGGTGTGCTGGCGGTCAGCCTGAGTGCCTGTTCGTGGCAGGATGCGCTGGCCCTCGGCTGGCCGAAGGGCATCACCCACGAGGGTCAGCTGAACCGGCAGTTGTGGATCGGCGCCGTGATCGCCTCGCTGGTGGTCGGCGTCATCGTCTGGGCCCTGATCTTCTGGGCCTGCGCCTTTCACCGGAAGAAGAAGGGCGACGACGAATTCCCCCGGCAGTTCGGCTACAACATGCCGCTGGAGCTGGTGCTGACTGTCACGCCGTTCCTGATCATCTCGGTGTTGTTCTACTTCACGGTCGTGGTGCAGGAGAAGATGACGCACCTGGCCAAGGACCCCGAAGTGGTGATTGACATCACTTCGTTCCAGTGGAACTGGAAATTCGGCTACCAGCGCGTCGCCTTCAAGGACGGCACGTTCAAGTACGAGGGTGCCGACGAGGCGAAGAAGAAGGCGATGACCTCCAAGCCTGAGGGCAAGGACCGTCACGGTGAAGAGCTCGTCGGGCCGGTCAAGGGACTCAACACCGAGGACCGCACCTACCTGAACTTCGACAAGGTGGAAACCCTGGGCACCAGCACCGAAATCCCGGTCCTGGTGTTGCCGGCCCACCGGCGCATCGAGTTCCAGATGGCTTCGGCCGACGTCGTCCACGACTGGTGGGTGCCGGAATTCCTGTTCAAGCGTGACGTACTACCCAACCCCGAGGCGAACCACTCGGAGAACCGCTTCCAGGTCGAAGAGATCACCAGGACGGGCGCGTTCGTGGGCCACTGCGCCGAGCTGTGCGGCACCTACCACGCGATGATGAACTTCGAGGTGCGGGTGGTGGAGCCCAACGACTTCGTGGCCTACCTGCAGCAGCGGATCGCCGGCAAGACGAACGCCGAGGCCCTGCAGGCAATCAACCAACCACCCCTGGCGATCACCACCCATCCGTTCGACACCCGCCGCGGTGAATTGGCCCCGAGCTCCAGAGGTTAGGACGACTCATGCACATCGAAGCCAGGCTGTTCGAATTCATCGCCGCGTTCTTCATCTTGGTGACGGTGCTCTACGCGATACTGACCGCCGTCTTCGCCAACGGCGGCGTCGAGTGGGCCGGCACCACCGCGCTGGGGCTGACCGGCGGCTTGGCGCTGATCGTGGCGACCTTCTTCCGGTTTGTGGCGCGTCGCCTCGACACTCGCCCGGAAGACTACGAGGGCGCTGAGATCAGTGACGGCGCAGGCGAATTGGGGTTCTTCAGTCCACACAGTTGGTGGCCGATCATGATCGCCCTGTCCGGATCGGTGGCCGCTGTCGGCATCGGTCTCTGGCTGCCCTGGCTGATCGTCGCGGGTGTCGTTTTCATCCTGGCCTCGGTAGCCGGGCTGGTCTTCGAGTACTACGTTGGACCCGAGAAACACTGATTGGAGCCGTAAAGGTCACAATCAGGTCACCAGTTGACCGGTGGGCAGTTTGCCACGGGACCTGTGTCCCGGCCGGTTGGGTAGGGTTTCCGAGGCACGATGAGTTTTCACGTAGTGCACGGAAGCAGCCGCGGAGCCCCGCGCGCTGGTGGGGTAGTTGGACAGGGTAGGCAGACATGAGCGGGCCGAATCCGCCGGGACGGGATCCTGACGAACCCGACCTTGCCAGCGAGCCCGCCCAACCCGGATCCGTCAGCAACAGCGACGAACTCGATCATGGCGACGAGCTGGCGCCCCTCGATGACGCGGGCGAGGTGGCGCCCGCAGCTGAGACCGACGCCTACTCACGTGCCTATTCCGCACCCGAGTCCGAACTCTTCAGCAGCCCCTACCTGGCGAGCGACCTGGCGCTGTACGACTATGACAGCTATGACGACGCCGACCCGGATGACGACCGGTCTCCGCGTTGGCCATGGGTGGTCGGTGTGGCCGCGATTCTGGCGGCGATCTCGCTGGTCGTGGCGGTGTCACTGCTGGTGACGCGGACCAGTACCAGCCAACTCGCCAATCCAGCGACCACCACCTCCTCGGCGCCGCCGGTACAGGATCAGATCACCACCACCAAGCCGCCCACGTCGGAGCCCCCTCCGCCGCCGTCCTCTGAGCCGCCACCGCCACCGCCGCCGCCCGAAACCCCTACCGCAACGGAGACGCAGACAGTAACTGTGACGCCCCCGCCGCCGCCACCGCCGCCGCCGCCCTCGACTACCGGCGCGCCGCCGCCGGCCACCAGCACCACCGCCGCGGCGCCACCGCCCACGACCACCACACCAGCCGGTCCCCGGCAGGTCACGTACTCGGTGACCGGCACCAAAGCTCCGGGTGACATCATCTCGGTCACCTATGTCGATGCGTCGGGCCGGCGCCGGACGCAGCACAACGTGTACATACCGTGGTCGATGACCGTCACGCCGATCTCGCAATCGGACGTGGGTTCGGTGGAGGCATCCAGCCTCTTCCGTGTCAGCCGACTGAACTGCTCGATCATCACCAGTGACGGAACGGTGTTGTCGTCCAACACCAATGACTCGCCCCAGACGAGCTGCTGATGGTGGGTAAGTATTCGGCGTATCGGCGCGGGCCGGACCCGGTGGTCAACCCCGACATCATCGACCGCATCATGATCGGCGCCTGCGCCGGGATATGGCTGGTGCTGGTCGGCGTCAGCGTCGCGGCGGCCGTCGCGCTGGCCGACCTCGGCCGTGGCTTCCACAAGATGGCGCGGACTCCGCACACCACGTGGGTGCTGTATGCCGTCATCGTCGTCTCCGCGCTGATCATCGCCGGTGCCATCCCGGTGTTGGTGCGGGCCCGCCGCATGACGCAGCTGGAACCCGTGGTGCGGTCGCGGGCCCTACAGGGTGGAGCGGTCAGGCCGGGGCGGCCCGCCGCGCGATCCGGGACACGCACCCCGCTCGAGCCGGCGCGCCGCGAGGCGGTGAAAGCGTATGGCGCCCTTGATGAGTGGTCGGGAGCGGTGGTCGACCGGATCTGGCTGCGCGGAGCCCTCGCGCTGACCAGCGTGATAGGTACGTCGCTCATCGCGGCCGCGGTGGCGACGTACTTGATGGCGGCCGGCCACGACGGTGCGTCGTGGGTCAGCTACGGGTTTGCGGGAGTGATCGCAGCGGTTCTGCCGGCCGTCGAAGTTCTCTACGTGCGGCAACTGCGCCGCGGCCAGGCCGCGCACTGAGTTTTCTGTTGCTGCCCGCCTTCGGCGTGTATCGCGGGGCCTTCAGCGTGTAGCGAGGGTGGGATTCTGACCGCGAGCCCGCCCCGACCGCACGCTGGAGCCCCCGAGGCCCGAAACGCGCAGCGGTATAAGGCAAGCCGCCGCCCCCGGAAACCGGGGACGGCGGCTCAGTGCCTCGCTCGGGCCCTAGTTGTGCCCGCCGTCGGTCGAACCGTTGGAGCCGTTGGAGGAGCCGTTAGAGCCCTCCTGGTGCTCACGCAGGGCGGTGAGCGCACGGACTTCGGCGGCATGGCCCGCCTCCCGCAACGCCGCGTCCTCCGACGCCGGATCGGCGAACAGGAAGCTGCCGCTACCCGGGGATCCGGCCGAGCCCAGCTTGTTCATCTTCTTGGGCAAGGCGGCACCCTGGTACCCCAGCGGGATCGGGTGGCCGTGGTCGTCGACCGGTCCGAGCGGCTGGTGCAGCTCGATGTAGGCACCGTGCGGCAGCCGCTTGATGATTCCGGTCTCGACGCCGTGTTCGAGCACCGCACGGTCACTGCGCTGCAGCCCGACGGCCCACCGGTAGGTGATGAAGTACACCAGCGGCGGCAGAATCACCATGCCGATACGCCCGATCCACGTCGTCGCATTCAGCGAGATGTGGAACTTGAACGCGATGATGTCGTTCATCGCGCACAGCGTGAGCACCATGTAGAAGCTGATCGCCATCGCGCCGATCGAGGTGCGCACCGGAGCATCCCGCGGACGCACCAGCAGATTGTGGTGCGCGTAGTCGCGGGTGAACCGCTTCTCCAAGAAGGGATAGATGATCAGCAGGACGAAAACGAGGCCCATGATGATCGCCACCCAGACCACCGCCGGAATGGTGTGGTGCCAGAAGTAGAACTCCCATGGCGGCCAGATACGAGCCAGACCTTCCGTCCACATCATGTAGAAGTCGGGCTGCGAGCCCGCCGAAACCTGAGAAGGCTTGTAGGGACCCAGGTTCCAGATCGGGTTGATCTGCAGCAGACCGCCCATCAGGCCCAGCACACCGACGATGCAGGCGAAGAAAGCACCGGACTTGACCGCGAAGGTCGGCATGACGCGCACGCCGACGACGTTGTGCTCGGTGCGGCCCGGTCCGGGGAACTGTGTGTGCTTCTGGAACCACACCAACGCCATGTGAGCGCCGATCAGGGCAAGGATGGTGCCCGGGATCAGCAGGATGTGCAGCGCGTAGAGCCGCGGGATCAGGATCGTGCCCGGGAAGTCGCCGCCGAACAGCGCCCAGTGCAGCCAGGTGCCGATGATCGGCATGCCCAGCGTGATCGACGACAGCGCCGCGCGCAGCCCGATGCCGGACAGCAGGTCGTCGGGCAACGAGTAGCCGAAGTAACCCTCGAACATCGACAGGATCAGCAGCAGCGACCCGATCACCCAGTTCGCCTCACGGGGCCGGCGGAAGGCGCCGGTGAAGAAGATGCGCGCCATGTGCACCATGATCGACGCCGAGAACATCAGCGCCGCCCAGTGGTGGATCTGTCGGACGAACAGACCACCGCGCACTTCGAACGAAATGTCAAGCGCCGTCTCGTAAGCCCGTGACATCTCGACGCCGCGCAGCGGCTGGTACACGCCGTTGTAGGTGACCTCGGCCATCGACGGGTCGAAGAACAGGGTCAGGTACACGCCGGTGATCAGCAGCACGATGAAGCTGTAGAGCGCTATCTCACCGAGCAGGAACGACCAGTGCGTCGGGAACACCTTGTTGAGCTGGCGCCGCACCGCCGCGGACGGGTGATAGCGCGAGTCGATGGCTTCACCCTGGCCGGCCAGGACGTCGCCGATCTTCGGGGGACTCAATTTTGGACTCATGTTGTTGTGCGCTCCCAGAATGCCGGTCCCACGGGTTCGATGAAGTCACCGCTGGCGACGAAATACCCGTCGGAGTCGATTGTGATGGGCAGCTGAGCCAACGCGCGAGCCGCCGGGCCGAAGATCGGCTTGGCGAAATGCAATGCGTCGAACTGCGACTGGTGACACGGGCACAAGATTCGGTAGGACTGTTGTTCGTACAGCGATGCGGGACAACCCAGGTGCGAGCATACCTTGGTGTAGGCGTAGAACTCGCCGAAGTTGAAGCTCTCCTGGCCCTGTCGCTTGACCACGCGGTCCACGTCGCTGGGTTTGATCCGGATGAGCATCACCGGGTTGCGGACGCCCATCGCGATCTCTTGCAGCTTTTCGTGAGATTCCACGGTGGTGCCGTCACCGTCGGACTCCCGCCACGGAAACACGGTCTCCATCCCGCCGGCGTCCATGTCTTCCGGGCGCATCTTGAGGAAGGGTGGACCGTCATGTAAGCCGGTCGCCCGCGCCAGGTAGATCGTTTCGCCCTTGTAGCGCGGGGTCCAGCCGGAGGTCCACAGCACCGCCTTCTGGCCCTCGGCGGTGGGAACGACGGGTTTCCACGGGTTCTTGATCAGGCCGCCGGCAAACGCCACCAGGGTGCCCAGGCCGAATGCTCCCAGGCCTATCCCCAGAGATGCGCCGATCAGCTTGCGCCGTCCGACGGTCGAGCCCTCGTACGCGTCGGCCAGGTTGGCCACCACCGTCTTGCGGTCGATCTCTCTGGAGGCGCCGTCGTGGCGATCCTGGATCGTGATCTCTTCTGGGATAAAGCGTTTCTGGAAGAGCACTGCGCCGATGGCGATGGACAGGATGGACATCCCGAAGGTGAACCCGTACAGCGGAGTGGCCAGCGAATACAGGAGGTTGCCCGAGGAGCCGGTCGGCTTGTACTCCCACGGCCAGAACAGGAAGACCAGCAGCAGGGCAAGCCCGAATCCGCCGCCCAGCAAAAGCCAGGCGGCGACCCCGCGCGTGGCCCGCTTTTCGGCCTTGGTGCCCTCGACGGGCCAGCGCGGCTCCTTGTAGACGATCTGGACGCCGTCGATCGTGCTGCCCAGCTCCAGCAGTTCCTCGCGTGACATGCCCGCCAGGGCCGCGTCGTCGGGCTCCGTCTGACCCGAGTGGGTGGTGGTGTCAGTGTCGGAGCCGACGTCCCCTCTAGCGCCGTCGGTCCCGTGCGGTTCGTCGCTCATGCTCGCGCCCCAATCCACAGTGCCAGCCCGATTGCGGAGACCATGCCGATGATCCACATCGCCATGCCCTCGGGCGCGGGTCCGAATCCACCCAGTCCGTAACCGCCCGGGGAGCGTTCCTCGGCGGCGGTGCGCACGTAGGCGATGATGTCTTTCTTCGCTTCAAACGACAGCTGGCGGTCGGCGAACTTGGGCATATTCTGCGGCCCGGTCAGCATGGCGGTGAGGATCTGCTGCTCGTTGGCCTCGCCCAGGTCAGGTGCGTACTTGCCGGACGACAGCGCGCCGCCCTTGCCGGTGAAGTTGTGGCATGAGGCGCAGTTGAGTCGGAACAGGTCGCCGCCGCGGCCGAGGTCGGTGCCACGCAGCGACTGCATTGCCAGGCTGCCGTCCGGGTTGCGCACCACCGTCGGACCACCGCCGTTGGCCTGGACGTAGGCGCCGAGGGCATCGATCTGCGCCTCGTCGAAGATCGGCTCTTTGCGCGGCGCCTGCGCCTCGCCGCGCATGGCGGGCATCCGGCCGGTCGACACCTGGAAGTAGACGGCCGCCTCGCCGACACCGATCAGGCTGGGGCCGTGGTCGGTCACGCCCTGCAGGTTGGCGCCGTGGCACGACACGCATGAGGTGTCGAAGAGTTGCTTGCCGGTCCGCAGCATGGCCGAGCCCGACTCGTCGGCGACCGCGACCTGCGGTGCCGGCGTCAGCACGGCGGCCAGGCCGCCGGCGATGGTCAGGGCGATCAGCAGCAGGAGTCCGCCAGACAGCCGCCGGTGCAGACGCCGCCGCGAACGAACACTCTTGCTGTCACCGGATGGGGTGAACCCAAATTTCTTCAACCGAGCACTCCTGTTCATTGGTGTATTCGGGAGCCGCGGGCTCATCGGATGAAATAGATCACGGCGAACAGAGCAATCCAGACGATGTCGACGAAGTGCCAGTAGTAGGAGACGACGATGCTGGCGGTGGCCTGCGCCGGAGTGAACTTGCTCATGGTGGTTCGCACCAGCAGGAAGATGAACGCGATCAGCCCGCCGGTGACGTGCAGGCCGTGGAAGCCGGTGGCCAGATAGAACACGCTGCCGTAGGCGCTGCCGGGGATCGTGGTCCCGTGCGTCACCAGGTGCACGTACTCGTAGGCCTGGCCGCAGATGAAGAACAGCCCCATCAGGAAGGTGATCACGTACCAGCGGCGCAGGCCGAAAACGTCGCCGCGTTCGGCCGCGAACACACCCATCTGGCAGGTGAACGAAGACGCGATGAGCACCAGCGTCACCGGCACCGCCTGATACAGATTCAGCTCGGTGGGCGGCGGCGGCCAGTTCCCGCCGGCCTGCGCTCGCGCCGTGAAGTAGAACGCGAACAGGCCAGCAAAGAACATGAGCTCGCTAGAAAGCCACACTATGGTGCCAACACTGACCATGTTGGGGCGGTTCAGCGAATGCACTCGCGACGTAATCGCAGTACCCGAGGTCCCTACAGCACTCGTCACATCCGCAAGTATGACGCTTTGTAGTTGTCGAAGACTACCCGGGTCAGGAATTTCCGGGATTTCGTGTCGCGGGACCTCGGGGCGGGCTTGGCCGGGCTTGGTTGGGAGCGAGGGATTCTCGTGGGACCATCGGCGACGTGGCTGCGTCGTCCGAGGCTGGTTCGTCCGCCGCGCCGTCGTGGCCGCAGGTGCTGGGGCGCCTGACCGAACGGCAGGACTTGACGCGCGTCCAGGCCGCCTGGGCGATGGACCAGATCATGAGCGGCAGTGCGCAGCCGGCCCAGATCGCGGCGTTCGCCGTGGCGATGAAGATGAAGGGCCCGACGCCCGACGAAGTGAGCCAACTGGCCGGCGTAATGCTCGACCACGCCCGTCGCATGCCCGTCGGCGCCATCCCCGACGACGCTGTCGACGTGGTCGGCACCGGCGGCGACGGGGTCAACACGGTGAACCTGTCCACGATGGCTTCGATCGTGGTGGCGGCCACCGGTGTGCCCGTGGTCAAACACGGCAACCGGGCGGCGTCCTCGTTGTCGGGTGGCGCCGACACGCTGGAGGCGCTCGGAGTGCGTATCGATCTGGGGCCCGACGAGGTCGCGCGCAGCCTGGCCGAGCTGGGGATCGGATTTTGCTTTGCGCCGCAATTTCACCCGTCGTACCGTCATGCGTCTGTGGTGCGCCGCGAGATCGGTGTGCCGACGGTGTTCAATCTCCTTGGGCCGCTGACGAATCCGGCAAGGCCTCGAGCCGGGTTGATCGGCTGCGCCTTCGCCGACCTCGCTGAAGTGATGGCAGGTGTGTTTGCTGCGCGGCGCTCAAGCGTGCTGGTGGTGCACGGCGACGACGGCCTTGACGAACTGACCACGACCACGACGAGCACCATCTGGCGGGTGCAGGCGGGGACCGTGGACAAGTTGAAGTTCGATCCCGCCGGCTTCGGATTCGCACGCGCTGAGCTCGATGAGCTGCGCGGTGGCGACGCCGCGGCCAATGCCGCCGAGGTTCGCGCGGTGCTGGCCGGCGCCCGAGGACCGGTGCGCGACGCGGTGGTGCTCAACGCCGCGGGGGCACTCGTCGCCCACGCAGGACTATCCAGTCGCGCTGGATGGTTGCCGGCGTGGGAAGAGGGGTTGCAGCGGGCCGATGCCGCGATCGACAGCGGCGCGGCCGAAGACCTGCTCGCGCGATGGGTGCGGTTCAGCCAGCAGATCTGAGTGCGCCGCGCGCCGCGACGATGCGGCCCGCTGGGGCCGAGGAGGAGCGGGGCAATCGAACTCCGCGCCGCGACGATGCGGCCCGCTGGGGCCGAGGAGGAGCGGGGCAATCGAACTCCGCGCCGCGACCATGCGGCCCGCCGGGGCCGAGGAGGAGCGGGGCAATCGAGCCCGCGCTGCGACGATGCGGCCCGCTGGGGCCGAGGAGGAGCGGGGCAATCGAGCCCGGCGCCTGAAGTCCGGCCAGCCGTGCCGAACGTGCGGTCGCCGCCCACGCCGCCCACGCGCCTGCCGACCCCACCGGGGACGCCCAACCCGCTTCGGCGGCGCCCGTCACCCGCACGATGCGCACCCCGGGCGTCGCCAGCCAGCGCGCGATGAGAGTGGTCTCCTCGACCAATGCGCCGCCCAGCGGGGCCGGCGATGTCAGGATCGTCTGGGCGCCCGCCTGGATGGCGTCGACCACCGGCATCGGGGGGACCCCGCGCTGGGCACAGCCGGCACCCGCGAGCTGGCCATAGCGGATGACGGCGAACTGGTAGCCGCCCGCTGCGTCGGGTGCCGCGGCGACCAGCTCGGGCAGTGCCGTCAAAGCCCGCAGCCGCTGTCCACGCCACAGCGCCTCGACGGCGGTGGCGACGTGGTCGCGCAGGCGGGCCGCGCTCTCGTAGTGGTGACGCCCGGCCAGCACCGCAACCTGGTCGACGGCCGCGGCCAGCGCCGAGCTGTCCGATCCGTCGATCAACGCCCGGGCGCGCCGCGTCGCTTCGCCATACTGCCCGGCCGTCACATCGCGGGCGCCGGGACAGGGCGACAGCTCCACCTGGGGACACGCCGGACCGTGCACCGCCGAACGGCCAAGCCGCTTGGTGCACGTCCGCACGCCGGTGAAGCGGGCCAGCAGCGCCGCGGTGTCCGCGGCGTCGGTGCGTGACCGGAACGGGCCGATGGTGCTCTGGTGGCGTGGATTGCGGATCACCGAGAACCGGGGGAACGGCTCGTCGGTGAGCACCACCCACCACCAGCGGTGCGGAAACTTCGACCGGCGGTTGTACGGCGGGGCGTGGGCGGCCAGCAGCCGCAATTCCCGCACACCCGCTTCCAGTGCGTGCGCGCATTCCACGTGGTCCACGGAGCTGGCGAGGTTGACCATCTCCTTCATCCGGCGACGTGGGTCGGCACCGGTGAAGTACTGGCTCACCCGGCGTCGCAGGTCGACCGCGGTGCCGATGTAGAGCACCTCGCCGGACGGCCCGCGGAACAGGTAGACCCCGGGCCGGTGCGGCAGACCGTCGGCCAGCACCCGCTTGCGGCGCTGGGCGGGGGTGACGTCCGGGAGGTACGAGCGCAGGTCGGCGTAGGTGTGGATGCCCTGGTTGCCGACTCGCTCGATGAGGGCGTGCAGGACGTCGACGGTGGCGCGGGCGTCGTCGAGAGCTCGGTGGGTGGGCTGGGTCGCCACCGCGAAGATCCGTGCCAGCTCGGCCAACCGCACGCTGGGAGCTTCTTCGCGACTCAACACCCGGCGCGCCAGCCGAACCGTGCACAACACCCGCGGTCGCGGCCAGCTGAGTTGGCATCGTTCGGCGGCGGCGCGCAGGAAGCCGATGTCGAAGCCGGCGTTGTGGGCCACCAACACCGCGTCGCCGGCGAAGTCCAGGAACATCGGCAGGACGGCCTCGATGGTTGGAGCGTCACACACCATCGCGGTGGTGATGCCGGTCAGCCGGACGATCTGTGGGGGGATGCTGCGTTGCGGGTCTACCAGGGTGGCGAATTCCCCGAGGACGGTCCCGCCGCACACCTTGACCGCACCGATTTCGGTGATCGCATCCGGGGTGGTGCCGTCCTGCCCCCTGGCGCGTCCGCCGGTGGTTTCCAGATCGACGACGACGAAGGTGGTCTCGCCTAGGGAAAGTTCGTCGGATGCGACCAGCCCGGTGAAACTGAGTTGAGTCCCGCCGGTCGTACCCATGGCGGTGACGTTAGGGATCCGCACCGACACTGCCCGGTTCCCACGCCGGTCCCGGTCGGCCCGCACGATCGCCGATCCAGAGATGTCGGTGCCCGCGGTTAGCGTGCGATGCTCGTGCGACTCGGCGACGGAATAGCCCACGGAGAGGACCGATCCAAATGACATACAGCAGCGGAATCGAAAGGCCAGGGGGCGCGCCGGCCAGACCGGGTGAGCCGGTGGTCATCGACTGCGACGACTGCGCGGTACGCGGACCTGGATGCCGCGAGTGCGTGGTGAGTGTTCTGTTGGGGGTGCCCGAAACGCTCTCGTACGACGAGCAAGTCGCGCTGGAGACGTTGGCCGAGGCGGGGCTGGCTCCGCGGTTGCGCCTGGTACCGATGCGGCGCGACCGTGATGTGTCACCCAAGGGAGTCGCTTAAAGGTCGTGTAGGGTCAACGAGTCCAGAAACCCTGCCTCACATAGAAATGACATAAATCTATCTAATTTCTTAAGTCCTCCCTTTGGACAAACGTCGATATCGTTTCGTAACCTGTTTGAGACCTAAACCAGCTCGGCGCATCTACGTCGATGGCAGTTTAAGGAAGCAAAATCTTGAGGCTCGACTGTAGGCATTCGATCGCGCGTATTATCAGGCGGTCTGTCCTTGGTTCGTTGGCGAGCTTCATCGTGTTCTCGGGCATTACGGCCGCCGGTGTGCTGGCCGATCCGGCCGACGACGCGTTGGCGAAGCTCAACGAGCTCTCCCGGCAGGCCGAGCAGACGACCGAGGCGATGCACAGCGCTCAACTCGACTTGAACGAGAAGCTGGCCGCCCAACAGGCCGCGGAACGGAAGCTGACTGACGACCAGGCCAAGCTGGAAGCGGCCCGAGCGCGGTTGGCCAACTTCCAGAGCGCCGTGAACAAGGTTGCCGCCGCAACGTATATGGGTGGTCGCACCGACGGTTTGGACGCCATCCTGACTGCCGGGTCGCCGCAGCTGTTGATCGACGGGCTGGCGGTGCAGCGCGTGATGGCGGGTCAAATGTCTTCGCAGATGGCCAGTTTCAAGGCTGCGGGCGAGGAAGCCGCCAAGGCTGAGCAGGCTTCCGCCAAGTCGGCCGCCGACGCCAAGGCCGCTGCCGAGCAGGCCGCGGCGGTGCGAGCCAACCTGCAGCACAAGCAGAGTCAGTTGCAGGTGCAGATCGCCGTCGTGAAGTCTCAGTATCAAGCGTTGACGCCGGACCAGCGCACCGCGCTGGCCAACCCCGGGCCGGTGCCCGATCGCGTTCCGGACCGCGCTCCGGGTGAACCAGCTCCCGACGCGTTGGCGCCGGGTGCGCCGGCGCCGCCGGACGGTGTCCCGGCCCCCGGCGGAGCGCCCATGCCGGGCGGAGCCTCCAACGTGCCGTTCATCGGCGGCGGGGGTAGCGGCGACCGGGCAACGGTCGTACAGGCTGCGCTGACTCAGATTGGAAGCCCTTACGTCTGGGGCGGTGCCGGGCCCGGCGGATTCGACTGCTCCGGCTTGGTCATGTGGGCCTTCCAGCAGGCGGGCATCGCGCTTCCGCACTCCAGTCAGGCGCTCGCGCACGGCGGTCAGCCGGTGTCACTCAATGACCTGCAGCCGGGGGACGTGCTGACCTTCTACTCCGACGCCTCTCACACGGGCATCTACATCGGCGACGGGATGATGGTCCACTCCTCCACGTACGGGCAGCCGGTGCGCGTGGTGCCGATGGACTCGTCCGGTCCGATCTACGACGCCCGACGCTACTGACGGTTTCGCTTTCTCGGCGACGGCGGCAGTTTCTGCTGGCGTGTGTCTTCGTTGCTGAACTGACCGCGGTGCTTGTGCTGCCGGTGCCTGACCGGCCCGCAGTGGCCGCGTCAGCGGTCACCCGCCCCGCCGACCCGCTCACGTCGATGGCGGTGATCGGTGACCGTGTCGTGCGTCTGGTCGATCTGGGCGGCGCGCAGACCGCTCGCCTACTGTCGCGGGTCGCCGCTGATCTGGGCGGCGCTGTCGATGCGGTCGAGGGGTTCTGGGGGCCCGGCTGGACGCATGAGATCGCGGTGGTGGCCACGGGCTCCGACGAGCAATTTCGGCGGATAGCGGGGGGCGGTCCGGCCTCGCGGTGGGCGGACATTGCGGCGGTGACGGTGGTCGATCGGGTCGATCCGTCGACTCGCACGATGGTTGGAGCTCGGATCGTGTTGGCTCCCGGTGCAACTCGCATGAGCACTGCGGCATTGCGAATAGTGTTGCGCCATGAGCTTTTTCATTACGCTGCTCGGGTCGACACCGCATCGGACGCGCCGCGCTGGCTCACCGAGGGGGTGGCCGACTTCGTCGGCCGCCCGCAGTCGGCGCTGCCCGCCGACGCGCCGGCGGCACTGCGGTCGCTGCCCTCGGACGACGACCTCGACGTGCCGGGCCCGCAGCGTGCGCTGGGCTACGACCGGGCTTGGTGGTTCGCCAGATTCGTCGTCGACACCTACGGGCCGGTCACCTTGCGTGCGCTTTATTCGGCGGCCTGCGGCGTTGGACATGCTGATCTGCCGAGCGCGCTGGGAACGACACTCGGAGCCGACACCGCCGCTCTGCTGCCCCGCTGGCGGGAGTGGGCGACGAGCCGCGTCGGCTGACGACCCGCCGCGAGCGACCGGAAATACACCGCGCCGCGCTCGCGCAGTTTCCTGGCCCGCTAACCTCACGGGGTGAGCCGAGTTCTGCTGGTAACCAACGATTTTCCGCCCCGACGCGGGGGCATCCAGTCCTATCTCGGGGAGTTCGTCCGACGGCTGGTCGACTCCCGGTCGCACGACGTCCTGGTGTACGCGCCAAAGTGGAAGGGCGCCGAGGCTTTTGACAACGCCGCTGAGGCGGCGGGCTATCGCGTGATACGCCATCCCACCACGCTGATGCTGCCCGTGCCTACCGTCGACATCCGGATGCGTCGGCTCATTGCAGACCATGACATCGACACCGTCTGGTTCGGCGCGGCCGCCCCGCTGGCCCTGATGGCGCCGCGCGCCCGGGAGGCCGGGGCCAAGCGAGTGCTGGCCAGCACCCACGGTCACGAAGTGGGCTGGTCGATGCTCCCGGTCGCGCGCTCGGTGCTGCGCAGCATCGGTGATCACACCGACGTCGTGACCTTCGTCAGCCGCTACACCCGATCACGGTTCGCTCCGGCGTTCGGGTCGAAGGCGGCCCTGCAGTACCTGCCTCCCGGAGTGGACAGCGACAGGTTCCGGCCCGATCCGGCCGCCCGCGCCGAGTTGCGCCGGCGCTACGTGCTGGGCGATCGTCCGACCATCGTGTGCCTGTCGCGGCTGGTTCCCCGCAAGGGACAGGACATGCTGATCAAAGCGCTGCCGTCGATCCGCGAGCGGGTGAACGGGGCCGCCCTGGTGATTGTGGGCGGTGGTCCCTACCTCGAGACCTTGCGCAGGCTGGCCCGCGACTTCGAGGTGGAAGACCACGTGGTTTTTGCCGGCGCTGTGCCCGGTGATGAGCTGCCCGCCCACCACGCTATGGCGGACGTCTTCGCGATGCCATGTCGCACCCGGGGTGCCGGCATGGACGTCGAGGGACTCGGCATCGTCTTTCTGGAGGCTTCGGCGACGGGGGTACCCGTGGTGGCAGGTGACTCGGGCGGGGCTCCGGAAGCGGTCCAGCACGACAAGACCGGGCTGGTGGTCGACGGCCACTCGGTGCAGGACATCGGCGACGCGGTCGTCGAGCTACTCACCGATCGCGACCGCGCGGCCGCCATGGGTGCCGCCGGGCGGGACTGGGTGCGAACGGACTGGCGCTGGGACGTCCTGGCCGACCGGCTGAGGGGCCTGCTGGACGCCGGTTAGTCCTTGGCGTAGATCGCTTCGATGGCGGAAGCGAATTTTTCGGCGACCACGTTGCGCTTGACCTTCATCGTCGGTGTCAGCTCGCCGGTGTCCTCGGTGAAGTCGACGGGCAGGATGCGGAACTTGCGGATCGACTCCGCGTGGGACACCTGTTGGTTGGCTTGCTTGACCGCCGCGTCGACCTCGGCCATCAGATCCGGGTCTGTTGCCAGGTCGGCTACGGTCGCTGCGGCGGCCTTGTGGTGGTGGTGCTTCCAGCCTTCGAAGGCCTCCGCGTCGATGGTGATCAGCGCGCCGATGAACGGCTTGGCGTCGCCGACGACCATCGCCTGGCTGATCAACGGGTGGGCCCGCAGCTGGTCCTCCAGTACCGCGGGCGCGACGTTCTTTCCGCCTGCGGTGACGATGAGTTCCTTCTTGCGGCCGGTGATGCTGACGAAGCCGTCTTCGTCGACAGCGCCGAGATCGCCGGTACGGAACCAGCCGTCGGTGAAGGCTTCCTCGGTGGCTTTCTCGTTGCGCCAGTAGCCGGTGAACACCACGCCGCCGCGTACCAGCAGCTCCCTGTCCTCGGCGATGCGCAGGCTGTTGCCGGGCACCAGCTTGCCCACGGTGCCGATCTTGAGGGCATTGATCTGATTCACGGTGATCGCCGCGCTGGTCTCGGTGAGACCGTAGCCCTCGTAGATGGTCACTCCCACGCCGCGGTAGAAGTGCCCCAGCCGTGCGCCCAGCGGCGCACCCCCGGAGACGGCGGCACGGCAGTCGCCACCCAGCGCCGACCGAAGCTTCTGGTACACCAGCCGGTCGAACAGCGCGTGCTTGGCGCGCAGTACCAGTCCCGGCTTTCCGTTGTCTTGGGCGCGGCTCCAATCGACCGCGGTCTGTGCGGCCGCTTTGAAGATCGGGCCTTTGCCGTCATTGGCGGCATTCTGCTCGGCGGTGTTGTAGACCTTCTCGAACACTCGCGGAACCGAAACCACCACCGTTGGTTTGAACTCGGCCAGCAGTGGCAGCAGGTTCTTGATGTCGCTGGTAAATCCAACAGTCACTTTGCTGGCGAATGCCGCCAGGGTGAGCGCCCGGGCCAGTACGTGGGCCAGCGGCAGGAAAATCAGCAGTCGCTGACCCTCGCACAACAGCGTCGGCAGACACTCGCCGGTGCCGCGGATCTCGTGCAGCAGATTCGAATGCGTGAGCTGGCAGCCCTTGGGTCGTCCCGTGGTGCCGGAGGTATAGATGAGCGTCGCCGGATCGTCGGCCTGCAGCGCAGTCTGCCGCGCCGTCAAGTCGGCGGCATCGACGGATGCACTGGCCTCCACCAACTGGTCGAGCGCCTTGGGACCCGAACCGTTGATGTGCAGCACCCGGCGCAGGGCGGGCAGGTCGCCGGTGAGTTCGGTGACGATTGCGGCGTGCGCGTCGGTCTCGGCGAACACCAGCACGGCTTCGGAATCCTGCAACACCCAGCGGACCTGTTCGGCCGACGATGTCTCGTAGATCGGCACCGTCACCGCACCGATCGACAAGATGGCCAGGTCAAGGATCGCCCATTCGTAGCAGGTGGCCGAGAAGATCGAGACGCGGTCGCCCGCCTGCACTCCTAGCGAAATCAAACCCAGTGCAACGGAACGAATCTGGTTGGCCGCCTCGGCGCAGGTGACATCCGTCCAGGCGCCGTCGACTTTGCGCCGGTAAATGACGTAGTCGGGATCGTTGCGCTCGTGCTCGTACACCACGGCGGCCACGTGGTCGTGATCGTAAACGGAGAAGCGGGCAGGGACACTGTACTGGCGCACTCTGATTACCTCCCTGGACCATGGGTGGCGCTATTGCCGGCCGGCTTGCTGGCACCAGCCTATCCGGGTTATTCGCGCAGCATGGCGAAGGCCGGTCGGGGCTCAGCGTGGATTGCCAGACGGGCAAGGGGCCGCACCGACCCGCACAGCCGGGTATGTGAAGCTGAGGCGATGAACACCATCCAGATCGCCGACGAAACCTACGTCGCCGCCGCGGGCGCACTGGTGGGGGCCGCAATCGCCGACCGGTCGCAGTGGCGTCGCTGGTGGCCGGACCTGCAGCTGCAGGTCACCGAGGATCGTGCCGAGAAGGGAATCCGGTGGGCGGTGAGTGGCCCCCTGACCGGCACGATGGAGATCTGGCTGGAACCGTCGATGGACGGGGTGATCCTGCACTATTTTCTGCACGCGGAACCGACCGGGGTCTCGGGTCCCGAGCTGGCCAAGCTGAACCTGGCTAAAATGACACACCGCCGTCGGGTGGCGGGCAAGAAAATGGCGTTCGAGGTGAAAACGACCCTGGAACACTCGCGTCCCGTCGGCAGTTCTCCGGTAGTTTAACCGGATCAAGGTTGGCAATAGCGAGTAGCGTTTCTGCAGGGAGACCGGGGCACTCCCGCACTGACCGGGGTCGGCCGGGAAAGGGAAGCAGCCAAGTGGCGGACAAGACGAATCAGACGATCTACATCGACGCGGATCCAGCTGAGGTGATGAAGGCGATCGCCGACATCGAGTCCTACCCCGAGTGGATCAACGAGTACAAGGAAGTCGAAGTCCTCGAGGCCACCGACGACGGCTACCCGAAGAAGGCGCGGATGCTGATGGACGCGACCATCTTCAAAGACACCCTGATCATGAACTACGAGTGGCCTGCCGATCGCAAGTCGCTGAGCTGGACCCTGGAATCGAGCTCCCTGCTCAAGTCGCTCGAGGGGTCATACATTCTGGCGCCCAAGGATTCTGGCACCGAGGTCACCTATGAGCTGGCGGTAGACCTGGCCATCCCGATGATCGGGATGCTCAAGCGCAAGGCCGAGCGCAGATTGATCGACGGCGCTTTGAAGGATCTGAAGAAACGAGTCGAGGGCTGAGCGATTCCGTCGCGCCGACCCCGGCCCGGATCAGCCTTTTCGTCGGTAAGGGTGGGGTAGGAAAGTCCACCCTGGCATGTGCGACCGCAGTGAGCGATGCCAGCGCTGGACAGCGCGTGCTGGTCGTCTCGACCGACCAGGCCCATTCCCTCGGTGACGTGCTGGGCGTCCCGGTCCCACCGACCGGGCACGGCGAACCCGTCCGCGTGCACGCCGACGACTCCGGCGCCGGTGGCGGCTTTCTGGACGCCCTGGCTTTGGACACGCTGGCCCTGCTCGAGGACCGCTGGCGCCATGTGGTGGGCGCGCTGGATGCGCGGTTCCCGGAATCTGAGCTGAGTCGCATTGCGCCCGAGGAGCTTTCGGCGCTGCCCGGGATTCAGGAAGTGCTCGGCCTGCACGCCGTCGGCGAACTTGCGATGTCGGGACGGTGGGATCGCATCGTGGTCGATTGCGCCTCGACCGCCGATGCGCTGCGGATGTTGACCCTGCCCGCCACTTTCGGGCTGTACGTCGAACGCGCGTGGCCGCGGCATCGCAGGCTGAGTATCGGCGCCGATGACCCTCGTTCGGCCGCGGTGGTGCAACTGCTCGAACGCACCAGCGCAGGCGTCGAGCACCTGAGCTCCCTGCTGACCGACGGCAACCTGGTCAGCGCCCACCTGGTGCTCACGCCCGAGCGGGTGGTCGCCGCTGAAGCGGCCCGCACGCTGGGATCATTGGCGTTGATGGGGGTGCGGATCGAGGAGCTGCTGGTGAATCAGGTCCTGGTCCGCGACGAGACCTACGAGTACCGCAGTCTGCCCGACCATCCCGCGTTCTACTGGTATGCCGAACGCATCTCCGAGCAACGCGCCGTACTGGAGGAACTCGACGCCACGATCGGCGACGTCGCACTGGTGCTGGTCGCGCACCAGGCCGGTGAGCCGATCGGGCCGAAGGCGCTGGGCGGACTGCTCGACAGCGCGCGCCGCCGCCGCGGCGCGCCGCCCCCCGGACCCCTGCATCCGGTCGTCGACCTGGAGTCGGGCTCGGGCCTGGATTCGGTGTACCGGATGCGGCTCACCCTGCCCCAACTCGACGCCGGATCGCTGACGCTGGGCCGCTCCGACGACGACCTGATCATCGGTGCGGGCGGCGTACGCCGCCGAGTTCGGTTGGCGTCGGTGTTGCGGCGGTGTACGGTGCTGGACGCGCATCTAAGGGGCAGTGAGCTGACTGTCCGTTTCCAACCCGATCCGGAGGTATGGCCGAAGTGAGTGGGCCTCACACCGACATCGGCCCCGAACTGCGCAGGCTCGCCCAGGCGATCCTGGACGGAATCGACCCCGCGGTGCGGGCGGCGGCCACCATGGCGTCGAGCGGCGCGCCGGGCAAGTGCCAGCAGGTGTGGTGCCCGGTGTGCGCGCTGGCGGCGGCGGTCAGTGGTGAACAGCACCCACTGGTGACGGTCATCGCCAACCACAGCGTCGCCCTGCTGGAAGTGATCAAGGCCATCGTCGAGGACATCGACCGTTCGTCGGCGGCGCAGGATGAGCCGTCCGGCGACGACGTTCCCCCCGAACAGCCCGCGCAGCCCACCAACGGCGGCGGCGGTACCAAGACGGGGTACCAGCCCATCCCGGTCAGGCTGCAGGAGTGAGCTTGCGGTAGGCCAGGTCTCGCGAGGTGGTCGCAGCCAGCGCGGGTGGGTACAGTTGGCGCAGACAACAACGGGTGCGGAGGCGAGAGGGAGGGCCATGTGGTACTACCTGTTTAAGTACATCTTCATGGGCCCACTGTTCACGTTGCTGGGTCGTCCGAAAGTCGAAGGACTGGAACACATCCCGAGTTCGGGTCCGGCGATCCTGGCCAGCAACCACCTCGCGGTGGCAGACAGCTTCTACCTGCCGCTGGTGGTGCGCCGCCGAATCTGGTTTTTGGCCAAGGCCGAATACTTCACCGGCACGGGCCTCAAGGGCTGGATCAACCGCTGGTTCTACACCGTCTCCGGTCAGGTGCCCATCGACCGCACCAATGCCGACGCCGCGCAGGGTGCACTGGACGCAGCGCAGCGGCTGCTCGGTCAGGGCCGGCTGCTGGGCATGTACCCCGAAGGCACTCGCTCACCGGACGGCCGGCTTTACAAGGGCAAGACCGGACTGGCCCGGCTGGCCCTGCAGACAGGGGTCCCGGTGATTCCGGTCGCGATGATCGGCACCAACGTCGTCAACCCGCCCGGCAAGAAAATGCTGAGGTTCGGCCGTGTCACGGTTCGTTTCGGCAAGCCGATGGACTTCTCCCGGTTCGACGGTCTGGCCGGAAACCACTTCATCGAGCGCGCCGTGATCGACGAAGTGATGTACGAGTTGATGGGTCTGTCCGGTCAGGAGTACGTCGATATCTACGCCGCCAGCGTCAAGGACGGCAGCGCCAAAGACGGCGACGAACAGGAGTCGTCGGAAGCTGCCCGGATTCCCGAGACCGCCGCAGGTTGAAGGCCGAGCGGCTCAGGCAGCCGCGACCGGCGTACGTTCCCGCGGGGTCGAGCGCGACGGTGCAATCTGGGCGGTGACAGTGACACCGGCAACGACGATGACCGCCAGAGCCCACCAGACGTAGGACATCCCGAGTAGCTGGCGCCACCAGTTCGCCGTCGTCTCATGATGCTTGGGCAACAGCTCGATCGGCGACCAGTGCATCAAACCCAGGCCCGCGACGGTCACGACGCCCAGCGCGGCATTGCGGCGACGCCAGCCCAGCACGCCGGTCACCAGCACCGCGGGCAACATCCAGACCCAGTGGTGCGACCAGGACACCGGCGAAACCACCAGCCCGAACAGGGCGACGCAGATGATCGCCAGGGTCGGCTCGCCGGCCTTGAGCGCCCGGCGCATCGCCCAGATGGTCGCGGCCAGCACCAGCAGGCAAGCCAGCACCCACAACGGGAAACGTTCGTGCTGATCGAGTCCCAACCGAGCGAGTGAACCCGCGATGTTCTGGTCGGTGTTCAACGCCGCCTCGCCGATACGGTCCGTGTGGTGCAGCGTGTGAGTCCAGTACTCGCAGGAATCTTGCCAGGCCAACACGAACCCGACCAACGTCGCGCCCACGAAAGTCGCCAGGGCCGTCAGGGCGGCCCGGTTGTCCCGGCGCAGCAGGAAGTACAGCAGGAACACCGCCGGAGTGAGTTTGAGGGCGATCCCCAGCCCCAGCAGCAGACCGCGCGGCCAGGGTGTCCGGCGCGGGAAGCAGTCGGCGATCACCAACGTCATCAGCACGGCGTTGATCTGACCGAAGGCGAAGTTCGCCGCGATCGGTTCCAACCAGATCGACGCGGGAGCGACGATCACGACCGCCAGCCACGCGCGGCGCAACCAGGCCGGACCGGGCAGCAGATCGGACTCGGACCACACGTCGAGGCGGGTCAGCACGATCGTGATCGAGACTAACAGCGTCACCAGCGTGAGCGCGGTGATCGCCACACTGGCGACCGGCATACCCATCCAGGCGAACGGACTGAACGCGATGGCCGCCAGCGGGGGATAGGTGAACGGCAGGTCCACGACGGGTGTGTGGAACATCACGTTGCCGGTGTACAGCGAATGACCGTCGAGCCACGCTCGCCCGCCCATCTGGTACACGTCGATGTCGATGCGGTAGGGGATGTGGCCGAACAACTGCCAGCAGGTGTTTGTCAGTGCCAGGGCGGCAAGCAGCCAGAGCAGGCACCATAGCGAAACCCGCCCGAGTCGATTGCCCGCCCCGGGCGACCGCCCTTTACTCATTTCTACTCATTTTCACGAGACAGCCTAATCGTTCGTTCCCCGCATCTTGTCCGTGCAGCGCGGCGTGCGGGGTTGGCGGGTCGGCGCGCGTAGCTTTTTCTGAGTGCACCACTGGCTGCAGCATGACATCATCGACCGCGGTCGACTTCCGCTGTTGTGTTGTCTTATCGCCTTCATTCTGACCTTCTTCGTGACGCGTTCGTGCGTGCGCGTCATCCGCCATCGGTCCGACCGGGCCCGGCCGGCGCGATGGTGGCAGCCCCGCAACATCCACATCGGCACCGTGCACATTCACCACGTGGCGTTCGGGGTGGTGCTGGTGATGCTGTCCGGGCTCACCCTGGTGACCCTGGCGGTCAACGGTCAACAGCACCAATTGACCTTGGCGGCCGTTCTTTTCGGAGTCGGAGCGGCCCTGGTGCTGGACGAGTACGCGCTGATCCTGCACCTGTCCGACGTCTACTGGGAAGAAGACGGCCGCAGCTCGGTGGACGCGGTGTTCGCCGCGGTAGCGGTGGCGGGGCTGTTGATGCTGGGTTTGCACCCGCTGATGTTCGTGCTGCCGATCCGGTACGACGGCGACTGGCTCAGACTGCGGAGCACGCTGGCCCCGGCGCTGGTGGTCACCCTGCCCCTGGCGGTGATCGTGCTGCTCAAGGGCAAGGTGTGGACCGGACTGCTCGGCATGTTCGTCGTGGTGTTGCTCATCATCGGGGCGGTCCGATTGTCCCGACCGCACGCTCCGTGGGCGCGCTGGCGCTACACCGCCCGGCCCGCCAAGATGCGCCGAGCGCTGGCGCGCGAGCGTCGATGGCGACGTCCCGTGGTGCAGGCCAAGCTGTGGCTGCAGGGCGCCATCGCTGGAACTCCTCGACTGCCCGACGAGCGCACGGTGGACGCCCAGCTGGATCTCGAGGTGCATCCCGCGCCACCACCCGACACCACCGGACCCATCCTGATCACCTAGCCCCCCTGGCGCGAGCAGCCGCAAACTCGCGCTGCAGCGCGCTGCAGCGTGCGAGTTTGCGGCTGCTCGCGCAACTGCGGCGAACTAAGCTGCGGCGGTGCGGTACTTCTACGACACCGAGTTCATCGAGGACGGCCGCACCATCGAGCTGATCTCGATCGGGGTGGTCGCCGAGGACGGTCGCGAGTACTACGCCGTGTCCACGGAATTCGATCCCGGCCGGGCCGGCAACTGGGTTCGGGCGCACGTGCTGCCGAAACTGCCGTCGCCGTCGTCTCAGCTGTGGCGATCGCGACGGCGGATCCGTGCCGATCTCGAGGAGTTCCTGGGCGTAAACGGCTCCGAGCCCATCGAGCTGTGGGCCTGGCTGGGGGCCTACGATCACGTGGTTCTGTGCCAGCTGTGGGGGACGATGCCCAGTCTGCCCAGGGCGATCCCCCGGTTCACCCGGGAGCTGCGGCAGCTGTGGGAGGACCGCGGATCGCCGCGGCTGCCGGCTCGCTCCCAGGGTGCACATGACGCGCTGGTCGACGCGCGGGATCAGCTGCGCCGCTTCCAGATAATCATGTCCGCCACCGACGCGGGCGTGCCGCGTTCGCCCTGATCAGCCGTGAACGGCCACAGTTACCATGGACCGATGAACTGGACCGTCGACATTCCGATCGACCAGCTGCCGGCGCTGCCGCCGCTGCCTGCCGACCTGCGGGCGCAGCTGGACGCCGCACTGGCCAAGCCGGCCGCGCAGCAGCCCAGCTGGGACGCCGACGACGCGGCGGCGATGCGCAAGGTGCTCGAAAGCGTACCGCCGGTCACGGTGCCGTCCGAGATCGTCCGGCTGCAGGAACAGCTCGCGCAGGTGGCCCGGGGCGAGGCGTTCTTGCTGCAGGGTGGCGACTGCGCGGAGACGTTCACCGACAACACCGAACCGCACATCCGCGGCAACATCCGCACCCTGCTGCAAATGGCGGTTGTGCTCACCTACGGCGCCAGCATGCCGGTGGTCAAGGTGGCCCGCATCGCCGGTCAGTACGCCAAGCCGCGTTCGGCCGACATCGACGCACTGGGCCTGAAGTCCTACCGCGGTGACATGATCAACGGCTTCGCTCCCGACGCCGCGGTCCGCCAACACGACCCGTCGCGGCTGGTGCGGGCCTACGCCAACGCCAGCGCGGCGATGAACCTGGTGCGGGCGCTGACGTCGTCGGGGTTCTCGTCGCTGCACCTGGCGCACGACTGGAACCGCGAGTTCGTGCGCACCTCACCGGCCGGTGCCCGGTATGAGGCGCTGGCCTCCGAGATCGACCGCGCCCTGCGTTTCATGAGCGCCTGCGGCGTGGCCGACCGTAATCTGCAGACCGCCGAGATCTACGCCAGCCATGAAGCGCTGGTGCTCGATTACGAGCGCTCCATGCTGCGGCTGTCCGACGACCCCGATATCGAAGGCGGCGAACCCAAGCTTTACGACCTGTCCGCACACACGGTCTGGATCGGCGAGCGAACCCGCCAGCTCGACGGCGCCCACCTGGCTTTCGCCGAGGTGATCGCCAACCCGATCGGCGTCAAGATCGGCCCGACGATGACCCCCGAGCTGGCGGTGGAATACGTCGAGCGCCTGGATCCGCACAACAAGCCGGGCCGGCTGACCCTGGTCAGCCGGTTGGGGAACAACAAGGTTCGTGACGTGCTGCCGCCGATCATCGAGAAGGTCCAGGCCACCGGCCACCAGGTGATCTGGCAGTGCGATCCCATGCACGGCAACACCCACGAGTCCTCGACGGGTTACAAGACCCGGCACTTTGACCGGATCGTCGACGAGGTGCAGGGCTTCTTCGAGGTGCACCGCGCCCTGGGTACCCACCCGGGTGGCATCCATGTCGAGATCACCGGCGAGAACGTCACCGAATGTCTGGGTGGGGCGCAGGACATTTCGGACACCGATCTGGGGGGCCGTTACGAGACGGCGTGCGATCCACGGCTGAACACCCAGCAGTCGCTCGAGTTGGCGTTCCTGGTCGCGGAGATGCTCCGCGACTAAAGCAGTGTGCTCAGGTGTACGCCGATGGTCCACGCCGCGGTCGCGACCAGCCCGTTGAGGGTCAGCACGACCGCCACCCAGATCAGCACCATGCGGCGGTTGTGCTGGCGCGCCCAGGCGAACTCGTCAAGAGGAATTCCGGCGAATTCGACGGAATCGGCGACGTCCTCACCGTCCATCCGGTCGACGACGTCCGGTTGCGCCCGCGCAGCGGGGGGAGACTCCGCGGGCTCACGGGTGAACTGACGGGTCGGGTGGGCAGCCGGCGTCGGGGCAGGGCGCTGCGTCATTCGGCTGTGCTCCAGCGACCGGTGCTGTGCTGAGTTGCGCGGCGCCGGAACCCGGAACTCCGGGAGCGCCAGCTCCTCGACGATCGATTCCAGGTCGGCCGCCATCTCGATCGCGTCGGCGTACCGCTGCGCCGGATCGCGGGCGGTCGCACACGCCACGAAGTCGTCGAATTGTATTGGCACACCGTCGATTACAGTGCTGGGCGGTGGAACGTCGTTGTCCAGTCGCTGATAGGCGATCGACAGCGCGGTGTCGCCGCCGAAGGGGGTGTGCCCGGTCAACATCTCGTAGGTGAGAATCCCCGCGGAATACACATCGCTGCGGGGGCCGGCGTTGCCGTCGCGGACCTGCTCGGGCGACAGATACGCCGCGGTGCCCAGAATGACGCTGCTCGACGTGATACCGGCGGCGGCAACGGCGCGGACCAACCCGAAGTCCGCAATCTTGACCTCTCCGTTGTCGGCGATCAACACGTTTTCCGGCTTGACGTCACGATGAACCAGTCCGGCCCGATGCGCGGCCGCCAAACCGCCCAGGACCGGGCGCAACACGGCTGCCACGGCGTGCGGCGGCATCGGCCCCCGCTCGTCGAGCAGTTCGCGCAGAGTGCCGCCCTCGATGAGCTCCATCACCAGAAACGGGTGCCTGCCGTCCTGACCTTGGTCGTATACCGCCACCAGGCCCGGGTTCTTCAGCCGGGCGACGGTGCGTGCCTCCAACCGGAAGCGGGTGAGGAACTGCTGATCACCGGCGTAACGGGAGTCCATCACCTTCAGTGCCACCGGCCGGTCCAGGCGGGTGTCCAGCCCCCGATAGACCGTCGAGGTTCCGCCGCTGCCGATCTTCGCCTGCACCAGGTACCGGCCATCCAGCAAGGCGCTCTCCAACGGGTCCCCTCCAACCACGCAGGCCATCGTAGGTGGACCCGCAATTTAATGGCGGAACGCGCGGACTTGTCCGCCGGCCAGGTTCTAGACTGGCGAACGTGGGCAGCATTCCGGCCGGCGACGATGTTCTGGATCCTGACGAGCCAACCTACGACCTGTCCCGAGTTGCCGAATTGCTCGGTATACCGGTCAGCAAGGTTCAACAACAGCTACGGGAGGGCAACCTGGTCGCGGTGCGCCGCGCCGGCGGGGTGGTGGTACCGCAGGTGTTCTTCACCAACACCGGAGAGGTCGTCAAGAGTCTGCCGGGACTGTTGACGATCCTGCACGACGGCGGCTACCACGACACCGAGATCGTCCGCTGGCTGTTCACCCCGGACCCGTCGCTGACCGTCACCCGCGACGGCTCGCGTGATGCGCTCAACAACGCGCGCCCGGTTGACGCGCTTCATGCCCATCAGGCCCGCGAAGTGGTACGACGCGCCCAGGCTATGGCGTACTGACCGCCGGGTCCGCGCTCGGCGCCGACTCGCGGTACAGCGAGTACCACGCGACCATCGCGAAACCAGTCGCCAGCCCGACATGCAGCCAGGAATACATGCCGTGCGAACCGTCGGGTTTGAAGATCACCATGATCCAGGTCGAAAACCCTGCGATGGCCGCCATCGCCTGGCGTGACTGGGCCAACGGGGCAAGCACTGCCAGCGGCCAGGAGTAGTACCAGGGCAGCGCGGCGGGGACGAACAGCACGACGACCAGCATCACTCCGAAGATGCCGAGCAGCGCGTCCCGGTCGTCGCGGCGGAAACGCCACCACAACACCGGCAGCGACACCAGGATGACGAAAATCCCGATGAGCCGGGCGATGCGCAACAGGGCGTAGAACTGAACCGCGAAAAAGCCGTTGGTGAAGGCGTGGATCAGATTGGCCGCCGCGGTCGGGATGGTCAGCCAGTTGATGATCTTGACCGAGCCCGCCAGCGCGGTCAGCCAACCCAGGCCGACCCCGGCCACCCAGGAAAGCACCGCGAAGCCCGCGATGCAGATCAGCAGCGATGCAGCCGCTGCCGCCAGGAACGCCTGCACCGGCCGCCAGCCGCGGTCTTCGCGCAGATGCCGCATCCACACCCAGCACAGGAAAGGCAGCGCGAGCCCCGCTGTGGCTTTGACCGCGATCGCGATCGTGAGCAGCGTGATCCCCGCCACGTGGTGGCGTTGCAGCGTCAGCGCGATGCCGGCCGCCATCAGGCCCACCATCAGCATCTCGTTGTGCACCCCGCCCATCAGGTGGATGAGCACCAGCGGGTTCAGCACGCAGATCCACAGCGCCTTGGCGCCGTCGGTGCCCAGATGATGCGCCAATCGTGGAGCGGCCCAGATCAGCAGCGCCAGCCCGGGCAGCATGCACAGTCGCAGCAACATGGTCCCGGCGACGACGTTGTTGCCGACGATCATGGTGACCACCTTGGCGACCAGAATGAACGCCGGACCATAGGGCGCGGTGGTGATGGTCCAGATAGGCGAGACATCGTCCAGCAGTGAGTTCGGATTGCCAACCGGTCCGACCGCGTAGGGGTCCAGCCCGTCGCGCAGCAGGGCGCCCTGCGCGAGATATGAATAGGTGTCCCGGCTGAAGACCGGGACCGACAGCAGCAGCGGCGCCAGCCAGAACGCGGTGGTGGCCCGCATCGTGAACTCGGTGGCCCCACCCTCCAGACAGCGCCGGCCCAGTCGCAACCAGGCGATCAGCATCAGGGCCACGCCCACCCACAGCAGGATCGACGACAACACGAGGCCGTGGCCGAAACGCATCCAGGACAGATGGATCGACTCCAGCACCGGGTCGTGCTGACGGGTGCTGCCGGCGCCAAGTCCGCCGGTGGTGATCAGCACCGCACCGATGAGTCCCAGTCGAGCGGGGCCACCCTCGGGCGCGGTGGCGAAAGTACGCAGCCGCGAAAGGCGTTGGCGGTAGGACGCTGCGGGCGGGGCGGAAGCCGGGGACTTCATCGGCTCAGGCGGTCCGATCGGTGGCCAGGCGAGCCAGCTCGGACAGTCCCGCTTTGGCCGTCGCGTTGATCGGTGCCGCAGACAGCGTGCCCAGCGCTCGCCGGGTGAGATCGGCGATCCGCTTCTCCGCTGCGGCCAACGCGCCGAGCCCCTCGATCACGCTGCGCAGTTCGCGCACCTGGGCGTCGGTGAGC
The DNA here is from genome assembly GCF_054515735.1 of Mycobacterium sp. ML4. Taxonomy (NCBI): domain Bacteria; kingdom Bacillati; phylum Actinomycetota; class Actinomycetes; order Mycobacteriales; family Mycobacteriaceae; genus Mycobacterium; species Mycobacterium sp. ML4. The sequence continues at coordinate 133,919 of NZ_JBTNSY010000013.1, read as the reverse complement.
TCGGTGCCGACCAAGGTGCGCAACATGTCGGCCGCCGTGGGGTCGGTTTCGGCGGCCAACTGGGTGGCCTCGGCCAGCAGCACGGTGCGTTTGCCCGACCGCAGGTCATCACCGGACGGCTTGCCCGTTACCGACGGGTCACCGAACACACCGAGGACGTCGTCGCGGAGCTGGAACGCCACCCCGAGGTCGGTCCCGAATTCTTTGAAAGCCGCCAGCACGTCGGGCCGGTCGGCGGCGGCGGCCGCCCCCAGCTGCAAGGGTCGCGACACCGTATAGGAGGCGGTCTTGAAGGTCGCGACGGTCATCGCCGAGGCAACCGACTGAGCGGCCGAGCCGGGTGGCGACGCCTCGGCCACGATGTCGAGGAATTGCCCCCCCAGGACCTCGGACCGAAGGTCCGACCAGACGCGTTCCACCCGCGTCCGGGCGGCAGGGCACAGACTGGCCCGCGAGATGATGTCGTTCGCCCAGGCGTGCGCGATGTCGCCGAGCAGGATTGCCGCCGACAGGCCGAACTGGTCCGATGCGCCGCGCCATTCGCGCTCGCGGTGCATGGCCGCGAAATGCATGTGCGCTGTCGGCCGCCCACGGCGGGTGGCGGAGGCGTCGATGACGTCGTCGTGGATAAGCGCGAAGGCATGCAACAGCTCCAGCGCTGAAAACAGCAACAATGCATCCGAGTCGGGTGCCTGAGTCGTCACCGCATCCCAACCCCAGTAGGCGAAGACGGGTCGCATCCGCTTTCCGCCGCACAGCACGAAGTCTTCGAGCCAGCCGGTCAACACCTGGTAGTCGGTGCCTCCCGGCAATTCGAGGTACGACGATTCGCTGCGACGGTCGTGCAGATACCGTCGCAGCTGCTCAGTGATGGTGCTGGCCACCTCGACGGTTGCCGATGCCTCCGGGCTCAGGAAAACGCCCCTTTCTGCTCGGCGTGCTTCTGGCCCGACAGTGTATGCCGCCCGGCTGCCGGGCACCCGCTGGCGGCCCCACCGCTTCGGTTGGCGCGACAACCGCCCCTATGCTGTCGTGGTGCCCGGCCGCGGGCATCGGGGGCAGCCGCAGACGAAGCAGATGGAAGAGGAGCCCAGTGACGCTTAACACCATCGCGCTGGAGCTGGTGCCGCCCAACGTTGACGGGGGGCGGGAGAAGGCAGCAGAAGACGCCCGGAAAGTGGTGCGCTATTCCGCAGAGTCCGGCCTCGACGGCCGCATCCGGCACGTCATGATCCCGGGCATGATCGCCGAGGACGACGATCGCCCGGTCCCGATGAAGCCCAAGCTGGATGTGCTGGACTTCTGGTCCATCATCCGGCCGCACCTGCCCGGCATGCACGGCCTGTGCACCCAGGTCACCGCCTTCATGGACGAGGCATCGCTGGGCGCGCGACTGGCCGAGCTCACTGCCGCCGGGATGGAGGGAGTGGTGTTCGTCGGGGTGCCGCGCACCATGAACGACGGCGAGGGCTCCGGCGTCGCGCCCACCGACGCGCTGTCGATCTACCGCGGCGCTGTCGCCAACCGCGGGGTGATCGTGATCCCCACGCGCGAGGGCGAGCTGGGCCGGCTCAACTTCAAGTGCGACCAGGGCGCCACCTATGGCATGACTCAGCTGCTCTATTCCGATGCGATTGTGAAATTTCTGACCGAGTTCGCCGGCGAAACCGAGCACCGGCCCGAGATTCTGCTGTCGTTCGGTTTCGTGCCCAAGATGGAAACCCGCGTCGGCCTGATCAACTGGCTCATCCAGGACCCGGGCAACGCGTCGGTGGCCGCCGAGCAGGAGTTCGTCACGAAGTTGGCCGGCAGTGAACCCGCGGTGAAGCGCCAGCTGCTGGTCGAACTGTACAAACGGGTGATCGACGGTGTGGCCGAACTCGGCTTCCCATTGAGCATTCACCTCGAGGCCACCTACGGCGTCTCGGGCCCGGCGTTCGAGACGTTCGCGGAGATGATCGCCTATTGGGCGCCGGACCGGCCCTAGGGAGGCCCAGCCGTCCCGGGTTGGCCGAACAGCTTCCCGCCGGTCCCGCCGGGGCCGCCCTTGCCGGTGCCGTTGCCTACGCCGCCATCGCCGCCGTTGCCGATGAAAATGGCGTTGCCGCCGCCGCCGCCGTTGCTCGCGTCGCCGCCGCCGCCGCCGTTGCCGCCCGAGCCACCATTCCCGAAGAGCAGGCCGCCGTTGCCGCCGGCACCGCCATTGTTGTTCGTAACGGCAAGGTTTTGTGCGTTGTCGCCGCCGCGGGCACCCGCACCACCATTGCCGAACAGCTGGGCCGAACCCCCGGCTCCGCCTTCACCGCCCGGGCCGCCCGTGCCCTGGGTGGTGCCAGTGCCACCGACTCCGCCGTTCCCGCCTGCTCCGCCCGCGCCACCGGAACCGCTGAAGAACCCGCCACTCTGGCCGACGCCGCCGGCGCCTCCCGTACCGCCGTTGCCGCCGTGACCCGACGGCCCGAGTCCGCCCGCTCCACCGGCTCCGGCGGCGCCACCGGTGCCACCCGTTCCACCGTCACCGTGCAACCAGCCGCCGATTCCGCCGGCGCCACCGATGCCTCCGTTGCCACCGGAGCCGCCGAAGATGGTGGCAGCCGCCCCGCCGCCACCGAGCCCGCCGGAGCCGCCGTGGCCACCGTTGCCCAGCATTCCTGCGTTGCCGCCGGCCCCGGCTAAGCCACTGGCACCGCCCCGAGCGCCATTGGTGAGGCCGGAGACGAGGCCGGCGCCGCCGTCACCACTGTTGCCGCCGGCACCGCCGTCGCCGTAGAAGAATCCGGCGTCGCCGCCGCGGCCGCCGCCACCGCCCGCGCCTCCGAGCCCGCCGAGCGTCGTCGCGTTCGCGGTACTGGTCGCAGTCCCGCCGTCACCGCCGAAGCCACCGGCGCCGCCGGCACCACCGAGCAGTCCGCCGCGACCGCCGATTCCGCCCGAGCCGCCCGCGCCCCCGCTACGGCCGACACCGTCACCGACGTTGAGAGCGGACCCGCCGAGGCCGCCGGCGCCGCCCGCACCACCGGCACCGAACAGCCAGCCCCCTGGTCCTCCGGCGCCACCGTTGCCGGCCGCACCGCCAACAGGATTAGCGGGCGAGCCGGGCGCACCGATCCCACCAGCGCCGCCGGCTCCGCCGTTACCGATAAGCCCTGCGGCACCGCCGGCTCCGCCATTTTGACCGACCCCACCAGAACCGCCCCGGCCGCCGTTACCGAACAGCAAACCGCCGGCCCCACCATTCCCGCTGGTCCCGTCGATCCCGTCGGCGCCGTTGCCGATCAAGGGACGCCCCAACACCGCCTGGGTGGGAGCGTTGATCAGGTTCAGCGCCTGCTGGATCGGCCCCGCATTCGCCGCCTCGGCGCTGGCGTATGCGCCTGCACCGGCGCTCAGCAACTGCACGAACTGCTGATGGAAGGACGCCGCCTGCGCGCTCAATACCTGGTAAGCCTGCGCATGAACACCGAACATGGCCGCCACCGCCGCCGACACTTCATCGGCCCCCGCCGCCAGCACCGCAGACGTCGGCGCCGCCGCCGCCGCGCTCGCTTGGTCGACCGAAGATCCGATGCGCGCCAAATCCGTTGCCGCCGCGGCGACCCACTCCGTCGACGCGTACACGAAGGACATGCGGTACCTTCTTCCCGGTCAGATGTCCACAGAATGTCGCAAGCGGCAGCGTAACGCGAGAAAGTTGCCCTCCGGACGTCTTTGGGGGCGATCGCGTCAGATTGCTCGGGCGTGCGGTCACTGTCGCACCGGGTAGCGCTTGCCCACGGAACCCCTGACCGCCCCTGCCACTGACGCCACCTCGGGTGACGCCCGTGTCGCGGCCGCCGCGACCGACTAACCGGACGACGTCTGATCGCCGGAGGCGGTGAATCGCGGTGAACGGTCCCGGCTGATCCAGGCCAGCAATGCCACCACGCCCGCCGCCGCGAACGACGCGATGCCCAGCCAGATTCCCGCCCCCGTGAACGACCGGGTGTTGGGATCGGTGTAGCGGGCCTGCGCGGTCATGGTGCTGACCACGCCGGGCTTGAGTTTCCACTGCACGACTTCGGGTTCGATCCGGTCGCCGTTGGTGGAGGTGACGGTCCCCGGGAATGCGACGGTCAACTCGATGTCGGCGTCGGGGTCGGTCAGCGAGGTCAGGTCGGCCCGGCCTTCCAGGATCACCAGGTTGCCGTTTCGGCGCAGCGACAGGTTCACCCCGGCGGCGTCGGAGTTCAGGTGGGCAAGCTGGGGCAACTCGGCGAACGTGAGGTCGGAGAAGACCGCTTGGGAGCCCACGTAGCCGTCGCTGTCGTAGTTGGAGACCGCGACTTTCTGGCTGAACGGCAGGTTGGTGTCGAGCTGCGGCCCAGCGTCCTTGTTGTTCTTGGGTTTTGCCGCGGCGATGATCTCGCCGGAGACCAGGTCGTCGGGCGAGATCGTCAGTGACGCACGCACGCGCAGGCACCCGGAGGTCAACGGCACCAGCACCAGCAGCATCAGGATGACGAGCACCCGGCGCCGCCGGGCAGTGAACAATCCGCGGGCTGGTAGCGGGGGTGAGCTGGCTCGCACCAGGTCATCGTGCCAGACCCGGTATGAGTGCTGGCCGCGCCGTCTGTCTACAGGGGCAGTGCGCGGCCCAGAATCGCGAACGCCCGCGGGTCTCCGGCGAAGTAGTAGCTGCGGATGACGTCGGTGAAACCCAGCCGTCGGTACAACCGCCACGCGCGGTTGTCCTCGCCGTTGGTCTCCGGGGTGGACAGCAGTACGTTGTTCTCGTCGCGCCCCGCCAGCAGGCGACGAGCCAGCGCCTCACCCAGCCCCCGTCCTTGCGCGCGGGGGTGGATGTGCAACTCGGTCAACTCGAAATAGCTGCTCATCAGCCGATCGATCGCGTGCGAGGGGAGGCCGCTGCGTTGCAGGCCCAGCACCACCTGCTGTTGCCACCACTGGCCAGGCGCGCCGGGGTAGCCATAGGCGATGCCGATGAGGGGTGCGGTGCTCAGCTCGGCCTCTGACGGCCTGCCCGGATCACCGGAGCCCCCCTCGTCTGTGGCGACTTCGACGGCGGCTACCGCCTGCCAGCCACGTCTGCGGGTGTGTTCCAGCCACATGGAGGCCCGCTGGTTCTCCGTGCCCCTGGGGTAGCGCATTGCGTCGACATAGACGCTCAGGGCGTCGCCGAGGCGGCGCTCCATTTCTCTGGCCGGCAAATCGATGAGGAATGTCGCCAACGTGCGGTGTCCTTTTCATCGTCTGCAGATGATCTCCGGGTTTCCAGTATCGGACGCGGCGTTCGGCTGGCCACGACTGGGCGCACGGCGCAGCGCTGTGACGGGTTCCACGCCCATATGGTCGCGACCGAGCACCACCACCGTGAAGGTGCCGGGATAGAATCGCCTGCGAATCAGTGGTACGGCGCAGATCGACCTCGTATCATGGTGTTTAACTGCCCCGAAAGCGGGCGGAACGTGCTACCGGTAGTTACGCGACAGTTCTGTCGGCAAGGAGGGACGAATGCCACTCTCCGATCATGAGCAGCGAATGCTCGATCAGATCGAGAGCGCTCTCTATGCCGAGGATCCCAAATTTGCGTCCAGTGTGCGCGGCGGGGGCTTCCGGGCCCCGACCGCGCGCCGTCGCCTCCAGGGCACGGCGTTGTTCGTCGTCGGCCTGGGGATGCTGGTTTCCGGGGTGGCGTTCAAGGCCACGATGATCGGAAGCTTTCCGATCCTCAGCGTTGTGGGGTTCGTCGTGATGTTCGGCGGTGTCGTGTACGCCGTCACCGGGCGGCGGTTGTCCGGCCGGCCGGACCACGGCGGGCCGGTGGGTTCGTCCCGTCAGCGCCGCTCCAAGGGCGCCGGCGGCTCGTTCACCAGCCGCATGGAGGACCGGTTCCGCCGCCGGTTCGACGAGTAGACCGACTCATCAACAAGTAACGGGGTAGCCCCAGCGGCTGCCCCGTTTTTGCGTGCGCGCACCGTCCCACGGCCACGGTCGCAGACCGGGCCGGTCCGACACGCCATGCACGCAGGGCGCAACCGTCCCGTTCCCCTCTTGTAGCGCAGTTGTGTCCATCGCCCCCCACGGCGCCCCACCAAAGGCCAATCCGACCAAAACTGGCTTTTGACAATGTCTTTCGCACCAGTGGTAGGCCTTGCTGAACGTCGGGGTCGCACGTCTTGGCCCCGTCGTCGTGGGAAAACGGCACAACCGGACGCGCAGAGGGGGTATTTCTGGGGCAAAGTGGGGGGTTGTGGGGTATGGTGGCCGAAGTGTTTGGGTGAGAAGCAAGTTGGAGGTGCCCAGTGTTTCTCGGCACCTACACGCCCAAACTCGACGACAAGGGGCGGCTCACGCTGCCGGCCAAGTTTCGCGATGCACTGGCAGGGGGGTTGATGGTCACCAAGAGCCAAGATCACAGCCTCGCCGTCTACCCGCGGGCGGAGTTCGAGCAGTTGGCGCGCCGGGCCAGCAAGGCACCTCGCAGCAATCCGGAGGCGCGGGCATTCCTGCGCAACCTCGCCGCCGGCACCGACGAGCAGCATCCCGACGCGCAAGGCCGAATCACGCTGTCGGCTGACCACCGCCGCTACGCCGGTTTGTCCAAGGACTGCGTGGTGATCGGTGCGGTGGACTACCTCGAGATCTGGGATGCGCAGGCGTGGAACAACTATCAGCAGATCCATGAAGAGAACTTCTCCGCGGCCAGCGATGAAGCACTCGGCGACATCTTCTGAGGTGCATGCCCGTGCACCGTGGTCTCTGCCCGAACCGACCCTGGCGTACTTCCCCAACGCCAGGTGCGTGCTTTCGGACAGGGGCCTCGGTGCACGGGCGCGACGGCAACTAGGCCGGTACGGCCCGAGCGGTGGAGGTGTCGCGGTGGCTGACCCGGGCTCGGGCGCAACCGATTTCGGTCATGTCCCCGTCCTGGCGCAGCGTTGCCTGGAACTGCTCACCCCGGCGCTGACCCGCCGGCACTCCGATGGCTCCGGCGCGGTACTTGTCGACGCCACCCTGGGCGCGGGCGGCCACGCGGAGCGGTTTCTGGCAGAACTGCCGGGCTTGCGCCTGATCGGGCTCGACCGCGATCCGAGCGCCTTGGCCATCGCCGGCGACCGCCTGGCCCCGTTCGGTGAGCGGGTCACCCTGGTGCACACCCGCTATGACGGCATCGCGGGTGCTCTCGTCGAATCCGGTTACAGCACAACAGAATCAGTCGACGGGATACTGTTCGACCTGGGCGTGTCGTCCATGCAACTCGACCGCGCCGAGCGCGGTTTCGCATACGCCAAAGACACGCCCCTGGACATGCGGATGGACCCCTCCGCACCGCTGACGGCGGCCGAGGTGGTCAACACCTACAGCGAGGCCGAATTGGCCGACATCCTGCACCGCTACGGCGAGGAGCGGTTCGCCCGTCGCATCGCTGCCCAGATCGTGCGGCGGCGCGCCCGCGCCCCATTCACTTCCACCGCGGAGTTGGTCGCCCTGTTGTACGACGCGATCCCTGCTCCGGCGCGGCGCACCGGTGGGCATCCGGCCAAGCGGACCTTTCAGGCCTTGCGCATCGCGGTCAACGACGAGCTGGAATCACTGCGCAGCGCCATTCCCGCCGCGCTGGACGCGCTGGTCGTGGCCGGTCGCATCGTGGTGATTGCCTACCAGTCGCTGGAGGATCGGATCGTCAAGCGGTTGTTCGCCGACGCGACCGCCTCCCGCACACCGGCCGGCCTGCCGGTGGAGCTTCCCGGCCACGGGCCCCTGTTCCGATCGTTGACGCGCGGAGCGGAAAGAGCAGATGCGGCCGAGGTGGAACGCAATCCGCGTAGCGCCCCGGCCCGACTGCGGGCCCTGCAACGAATCGAGCACGCAAGGGGGAAGGCACAAGCATGAGCGCAAAGCGTGAGGCGACGAAGCGCCGCGAGAGCGAGCGTGGCAGTCGACGTGCCGGTGCCCCCCGTCCCGGCACGGTGGAACCACCGTCGCGCCGCAACCGGGGGCGTGCGGGCAAGGCGACAGCACCTACCCGCGAGGCGCGCGTTCCGCGGTCGGGACCGCAGACCAGCCCGCTTTCCCGGCCGATCGACCGGCCGGCCCGCGCCAAGAATGCCAGCCAGGCCAAGGCGCGTGCGAAAGCACGTAAAGCCAAAGCACCCAGAGTTGTTCGGCCGAAGCTGAGTGAGCGGCTGGCTACCCGGCTGTCGGAGATCGACCTGCGCCCGCAGACCTTGATCAGCAAGGTTCCGTTCGTCGTGCTGGTCATCGGTTCGCTCGGCATCGGCCTGGGTCTGACGTTGTGGTTGTCCACTGATGCCGCCGAGCGGTCCTACAAGCTGAGTGACGCTCGCGAGCGGACCCGCATGCTGCAACAGCAGAAGGAGGCGCTCGAACGTGACGTGCGGGAAGCCGAGTCCGCGCCGGCGCTGGCCGAGGCGGCACGTAAGCAGGGCATGATCCCCACCAGGGACACCGCCCACCTGGTCCAGGCGCCCGACGGTAACTGGGTGGTGGTGGGGACGCCCAAGCCGGCCGACGGTGTGCCACCGCCGCCGCTGAACGCCAAACTTCCCGACGAGGCGCCCCCGGCGCCGCCCAAACCTGCGGTGATGCCACCGGAGGTGGCGGTGCGAGTGTCGCCGACGCCCGGCGATCCGGCTGCGCCCGCGCGTCCCGGTCCCCAGGTACTGCTACGCGGACCCGACGGCTCCGCAACACTGAACGGCCCGCAGTTGCAAAGTCCGGTGCCGGGCCAGGTGCCGGCCGTGCCGGGCCAGGTGCCGGCCGTGCCGGGCCAGGTGCCGGGCCAGATGCCCGATGTGCATGGCCCGTTGTCGGCTTACCCCGGTCAAGCACCGGCGCAGCTACCCGCGCCGCCGACGCAGGCACCGGCAGTGGTACCCAATCCGATCCACGATGAGCCGCTGCCGGCCAACACCGGACAGGTCGCGCCGGTCGCACCGCAGGTACCCGGGGTGCCCCGGTGAGTCGCGGCGGCCCGAGACGGGCCACGCGTGACGGCGGTCCCCGGCCGTCGCGTGAGGATCGGCGGCGGTCCACGCGGCGCGATGACCGCCGCCGCGCCGACCAGGAACCAAAGCGATCACGTAAAGCTAAAGGCACCAACACATCTCGGGTTGCCGCGCACCCAGAGACCGGACACTCGGCGAAGGAGCGCCGTACCCGCCAAGTGGTGGAGGTGGCAAGCCGCGGTGCGTCGTTCGTCTTCCGCCACCGGGCCGGCAACGCAGTCATCGCCGTGCTGATGCTGGTGGCCACCACGCAGCTGTTCTACCTGCAGGTCTCCAACGCCGCGCAGCTCAACGCGCAGGCGGCGGGCCAGCTGAAGGTCACCGACGTCGAGCGGGCGATCCGCGGCGCCATCATCGACCGGCACAACGACCGGCTCGCGTTCACCATCGAGGCACGCGCGCTGACCTTCCAGCCCAAGCGGGTCCGCCAGCAGCTGGAGGAAGCCAGGAAGAAGTCGCCACAAGCGCCGGATCCGCAGGAGCGGCTCAAGGCCGTCGCCAAAGATGTCGCGGGCAAGCTCAACAACAAGCCGGACTCCGCGACTCTGCTCAAGAAGCTGCAGAGCAACGACTCATTCGTCTATCTGGCTCGCAATGTCGAGCCGGCCATCGCTCACGCGATCTCGGAGAAATACCCTGAGGTCGGCTCCGAGCGCCAGGACCTGCGTCAGTACCCGGGCGGGTCGCTGGCGGCGAACATCGTCGGCGGCATCGACTGGGACGGGCACGGCTTGCTGGGTCTGGAGGACTCCCTGGACGCCATGTTGGCCGGCACCGACGGATCGGTGACCTACGATCGCGGCTCGGACGGCGTCGTCATCCCCGGGAGCTACCGCAACCGGCACAAGGCGGTGCACGGTTCCACCGTCCAGCTGACGCTCGACGACGATATTCAGTTCTACGTGCAGCAGCAGGTGCAGCAGGCGAAGAACGTCTCGGGAGCCCACACCGTCTCCGCCGTCGTGCTCGACGCCAAGACCGGTGAGGTGCTGGCCATGGCCAACGACAACACCTTCGACCCGTCGCAGGACATCGGGCGGCAGGGCGACCGACAACTGGGCAACCTCCCGGTGTCCTCGCCCTTCGAGCCGGGTTCGGTGAACAAGATCATCACCGCGTCCTCGGTCATCGAGTACGGCTTGTCCAACCCCGACGAGGTGCTGCAGGTACCCGGGACGATCTCGATGGGCGGGGTAACCGTGCACGACGCCTGGGAGCACGGCGTCATGCCGTACACCACCACCGGCGTCTTTGGAAAATCCTCCAACGTAGGCACCCTGATGCTGGCGCAGCGGGTGGGCCCGGAGCGCTTCTACGACATGGTCCGCAAGTTCGGGCTGGGCCAGCGCACCGGGGTCGGGCTGCCCGGTGAAAGTGCCGGCCTGGTGCCGCCGATCGATCAGTGGTCAGGCAGTACCTTCTCCAATCTCCCCATCGGACAGGGTATTTCGATGACTCTGCTGCAGATGGCGGGCATGTATCAGGCCATCGCCAACGACGGGGTCAGGATCCCGCCGAGGATCCTCAAAGCCACCATCGCGGCCGACGGCTCGCGCACCGAGGAACCGCGTCCCGAGGGCGTCCGGGTGGTGTCTGCACAGACCGCCCAGACCGTGCGGCAGATGTTGCGCGCCGTCGTGCAGCAGGATCCGATGGGCTACCAGCAGGGCACCGGTCCCGCGGCCGCGGTGCCGGGCTACCAGATGGCCGGCAAGACCGGCACAGCGCAGCAGATCAATCCGGGCTGCGGCTGCTATTTCGACGACGTCTACTGGATCACCTTCGCGGGCATGGCCACCGTCGACAACCCCCGCTACGTCATCGGCATCATGATGGACAACCCGCAGCGCAACGCCGACGGCACGCCGGGGCACTCCGCGGCGCCGCTGTTCCACAGCATCGCGGGGTGGCTGATGCAGCGCGAGAACGTGCCGCTCTCACCTGATCCGGGTCCGCCGCTGACATTGCAGGCGATGTAGCCGGCGCTCTTGGCAGCGCCGGGTCCCGCGGTGGCGCGCTACGCAGCCGGGATCGACGACGCGAAAGATCTCTGTCAGCATCCGCTGCAACTGCGCATAATCGCTTCTGCCCCTCTGTAAATACCGGAATTCGGGCGTGTCCCGCGATCGATTACGAGGTATTCGATGTCGTTTGTCGTTGGTATTCCGGAACTGCTGGACGTCGCGGCCCGCGCGGTCGGCGGCATCGGCACGTCGCTGGGCAGCGCGAACCAAGCCGTCGCAGCGTCCACAACCGAGATCCTGTCGGCCGGAGCCGACGAGGTATCGCAGTCGATCAGCGCGCTGTTCGGCAATTACGCACTGCAATATCAGTCATTGAGCGCTCAGGCTGCTGATTTCCATCGAAGTTTCGTGCAGACGTTGAATGCCGCCGGGGGGGCGTACGCAGCGGCCGAGATGGCCAACGCGTCGTCATTGCAGGCAGTGGCCGGCAACATTCTGGATCGGGTCAACGCCCCCACTCAGGCACTGTTGGGACGCCCGCTCATCGGCAACGGCGCGAATGGGACGGCCGCCAGTCCCAACGGTGGTGCGGGCGGGATTTTGCTTGGCAACGGGGGTGATGGCTTCAGCTTCACTACCGGTGATAAACCTCGCGATGGCGGCAGTGGCGGTGCCGCAGGGTTGATCGGCAACGGCGGAACGGGCGGCAACGGTCGCGCGGGTGGGATCGGCGGCGCCGGCGGCAATGGGGGTTGGCTGATCGGCAGCGGCGGTGCCGGCGGCGGCGGCGGTCAGGCGCTGGGTAGTGGAGCAGTCGGCGGCGCCGGCGGGGCCGGCGGCGGCGCCCCCTTGATCGGTTGGGGTGGAAACGGCGGGGTAGGTGGTCAATCCAACTTCGGCGCTGGCGGGGCCGGCGGCAACGGCGGTGCCGGCGGACGACTCGTAGCAATAGGCGGCGCCGGTGGTGCCGGGGGCGCCGGCCTCGACAGCGGCGGGGCCGGGGGTAACGGCGGCAGTGCCAGCGGTCTGCTCGTGGGCATGGGTGGTGTCGGCGGCGCCGGCGGGTCCGGGGCCGTGCTGCAAGGTGGCGCCGGCGGCGTTGGAGGCGCCGGCGGAGGTCTCCTTTTCGGAATCGGCGGTTCAGGTGGAGCCGGCGGTGCCGCGCTCACAACCAACACCGGCGTGGGAGGGACCGGGGGCACCGGCGGTGTCGCCAGCGCGTTGATCGGCTATGCCCAGGGCGGTGCCGGCGGCACGGGTGGCGCCGGCACCCTCACCGGCGGCGCCGCCGGTCAGGGCGGTATCGGCGCTACGGTTCTCGGTATCGGGGTAGGGGGTGCGGGCAATGGAGGAGGCGACGCAGGCGCCGTCGCTGGCGTCGCTGGTGCGGGTGGCACGGGCGGTGTCGGTGCCGCCGTCGTGGGCCTTGGTGTCGGCGGTGCCGGCGGTGTCGGCGGTTCCGGTCTCAACGGGTCGGGTGGCGTCGGCGGTTCGGGCGGCCAGGGCATCGTTGTCTCCGGCGTAAGCGTCGGCGGTCTGGGCGGCGCTGGTGGCGCCAGCATTTTCGGAGGCGGCGGTGACGGCGGAGCCGGCGGTGACGCGGGGGGGCTGCTCGCCTTCGGGTTCGGCGGTGACGGCGGCAACGCCGGCAACGGCGTCGGGCCTGCCGACGGCGGCAATGGCGGAAGCGTCGGTGCCGTATCCGACGGCTCTTTTGTCCGTGGATTCTTCGGCAACGGCGGTAACGGCGGCAATGGCGACAGCGGCATCAACGGTGGTAACGGCGGCGTCGGCGGCAGCGGCGGCTTGATCCTGGGCACCAGCGGCACGAATGGATCGCCATAGCCGCACCGCGCTGCGGTTTCGCCGTGGCGTGCTGTCCTTCGGGACACGGCATGCTACGGCTCGGCGAGTTGAGCACCGTGACGCAGGGTGGTCAGTTGTCTGCGTGAAGACATTTTCCGATCGTCACTTATCAGTCCACGTCGACGGTGCATACTGGCTCGGACCACACGGGCCGAACAGGAGGCATGTGATGTCCTTTGTCATTGCTGCTCCGGACGTGCTGGGAACCGCGGCGCAGCAGATGGCGGGTATCGGGAGGGCACTGGGTGACGCGAATGCCGTTGCGGCGGCATCCACTACCGGATTGCTCTCAGCCGGGGCCGACGACATATCGCAGGCGGTTTCCGCGCTTTTCAGCGATCACGCCCTGCAATATCAATCGCTGAGCGCGCAGGCCGCAGAATTTCATCAGCGATTGCTGCGGACGCTGAATGCGGCCGTTGGCGCATACGCGGCGACGGAAGCGGCTAATGCGTCGCCTTTGCAAACGCTGACCGACGACATCTTGAATTGGATCAACGCCCCCACACAAGCGTTGTTCAAACGTCCGTTGATCGGCGACGGCGCGAATGGGACGGCCGCGAGTCCCAACGGAGGTCCCGGCGGCATTCTGTTCGGCAACGGAGGCAATGGTTTCAGCTTCACCAGCGGCACGGTCAGTGAACCAGGCGGTAACGGCGGTTCCGCCGGGCTCATCGGGACGGGCGGAGCGGGCGGCAACGGCTACCTGGGTGGGTCCGGTGGGTTTGGCGGCAGCGGTGGTTGGCTGGTCGGTAACGGTGGCGCTGGTGGCAACGGCGGGTCGGTGTCGGCTCTTGATGCAAGAGGTGGTGCCGGCGGGGCCGGCGGCTACGCCACATTCGCCGGTTCGGGCGGTAACGGTGGGGCCGGCGGCGAATCTGCCCAGGGAACCGGCGGCGCCGGCGGCACCGGAGGTGCCGGCGGAACGCTTGCTGCGGTCGGCGGCACCGGTGGGCACGGTGGGTACGGCCTGGTTCGAGGCGGCACCGGTGGTACCGGCGGAGCCGGTAGCGGTCTGCTTTTCGGGCTGGGCGGTGTTGGCGGGACTGGTGGGTCGAGCCCGGCAACGGGTGGTGCAGGTGGCGGAGGCGGCGCCGGCGCCGCTACCTTCTTCGCACTCGGTGGCGCGGGCGGAGCGGGTAGTGCGGCCAGTGGCGTTGCCGGTGTCGGCGGGGACGGTGGAAACGGCGGTGTCAGCGGCGCGTTCCTCGGCTACGCGCAGGGCGGCGCCAGTGGTGTCGGTGGCTTCGGTTCGGTTATCGGCGGCTCGAGCGGTCTCGGCGGTACCGGTGTCGCCATCGTGGGTGTGGGTGTCGGCGGCGCCGGCAGCGTCGGTGGCGCCTCTGACGCCGTCAGCGGTCTTGGGGGCGGTGGCGGTCTCGGGGGCACCGGCGCCGCGGTCGCGGGATGGGGCATCGGCGGAATGGGCGGTGCGGGTGCTTCTGCCGTCAACGGATTGGGTGGAGCCGGTGGCATGGGCGGGCAGGGCATCGCCGGCGCCGGACTCGGCACCGGCGGCACCGGTGGCACGGGCGGCGGCAGTACAGCCGGAAATGTCGGCCGGGGCGGTGGCGGCGGCAACGGCGGTGGCGTGTTCTGCATCGGAGTCGGCGGCAACGGCGGCAATGCAGGCGCCGGGCCCGGGGCTGCCGCCGGCGGTGACGGCGGATTCGTCGGCGCGGAAATCTCTGATTCCATTCCCTTCGTCCCGACGTTTTTCGGCTTCGGCGGCAACGGCGGCAACGGCGCCAACGGCGGGCCCGGCGGCATGGGCGGCAGTGGCGGCCTGATTGCCGGCCCCGCCGGGAAGAACGGCGCGCCATAGCCGCCTGATGCACCGGGTAAGACCACCCCCCACCCAGGTCGGCGGCTCACCCTGCGTGGTGGCTCTCACTTGACCGCCGCCGTCGGTGTCGTCGGTGCTGACTTGCGGCGACGGCCGGTGCGGCCCACCAACCGGGGCAGGGCTGATCGGCAGTCGCCGCCGTCGTGCCCGGGCGCGGCTTTCGCGCGTCACACCGCTCGGTCTGGGTAGGGTGTCTAGGCCGATCATGGCGATCTCTTAAACATCTGCGGTCGGACGGAGGTGGTGCCAGTGGCGGAGCCGACGCCCATGGGATTACGCCCCCGTACCGTTGCGGGCCAGCCGTTGGTCGCGCTGGCTGCGCAGATCGCGGCGACAGCGGCCTCCGGCGTCATCTCTGAGGTGCAGGTGACCGGCGTGACGCTGCGCGCCCAGGACGTCCAACCCGGTGATCTGTTCGCCGCGCTGCCCGGCGCGACCACGCACGGCGCCCGGCATGCCGGTGATGCCATCGAGCGCGGCGCCGTTGCGGTGCTCACCGACGCGGACGGCGTCGCCGTGATGGGGGCGCAGGCGCAAAAGGTGCCGGTCGTGGTGCACCCGGCACCGCGCAGCGTGCTGGGTGGGCTTGCCGCCACCGTGTACGGCCGCCCGTCGGATCGGGTCACGATTGTCGGAATCACCGGGACATCGGGCAAGACCACCACGACGTATCTGGTCGAAGCGGGTCTGCGGGCCGGCGGTCGGGTCGCGGGTCTGGTCGGCACCATCGGCATCCGCATCGACGGTGTCGACATCCCCAGTACGCTGACCACCCCGGAGGCCCCGGCACTGCAGGCGATGTTCGCGGCGATGGCCGAGCGCGGGGTCGACACGGTCGTGATGGAAGTGTCGAGTCACGCGCTGGCCCTGGGCCGGGTGGACGGCACCGAGTTCGCCGTCGGCGGTTTCACCAACCTCTCGCGTGACCACCTGGATTTTCATCAGACCATGGCGGACTACTTCGAGGCCAAGGCGCTGCTGTTCGACCCCGCTTCGGCACTGCGCGCCCGCACGGTCGTCGTCTGCGTCGACGACGACGCCGGTCGTGCGATGGCGGCGCGGGCCGGTGACGCGATCACCGTCAGCGTCACCGGCCAACCAGCGCACTGGCGTGCCGCCGACATCACGACCACCGGACCGGCGAGCCAGGAGTTCACCGCCGTCGATCCCGCGGGGACCAAGCACCGCATCGGCATAAACCTGCCGGGGCACTACAATATCGCCAATTGCCTTGTCGCCCTGGCGATTCTGGATACGGTCGGGGTTTCTCCCGCGCAGGCGGCGCCTGGTCTTCGGCAAACCCGGGTGCCCGGGCGGCTCGAGCAGGTGGACCGCGGCCAGGACTTTCTCGCCCTGGTCGACTACGCGCACAAACCGGGCGCGTTGCGCGCGGTGCTGTCCACGCTGGCGCAATCCGATCGGCGCCTGGCCGTGGTGTTCGGCGCCGGCGGCGACCGCGACCCGGGCAAGCGGGCGCCGATGGGTGCGGTGGCCGCCGAACTCGCCGACTTGGTCGTCGTCACCGACGACAACCCGCGTAGCGAGAATCCTGCCGCCATTCGGCGCGAGATCCTCTCCGGGGCAGCCGAAGTGGGATCCAAAGCCGAGCTGGTCGAGATCGCCGACCGGCGGGCGGCGATCCGGCACGCTGTCGCCTGGGCCGGCCCCGGTGACGTGATACTCATCGCGGGCAAAGGTCATGAGACCGGTCAGCGCGGCGCCGGCGAGGTGCGTCCGTTCGATGACCGGGTGGAACTGGCGCACGCTCTGGAGACGCGATGATCGACCTGACCGTGGCCGAGATCGCCGACATCGTCGGCGGCACGCTCGCCGACATCACCCCGAAGCGGGCCGCGGCCACCCGCGTCACCGGAACGGTGGAATTCGACTCGCGGGCAGTCGGTCCGGGCGGGCTGTTCCTCGCGCTGCCGGGTGCACGCGCGGATGGTCATGACCATGCGGCCTCAGCGGTGGCCGCCGGTGCGGTAGCGGTGCTGGCCGCCCGCCCGGTCGGGGTGCCGGCGATCGTGGTGAAGCCGCAGGCGGCGGCCGACGACCGGGCTTCGGTGCTCGAGCACGACGCCGACGGCTCGGGTGCGGCGGTGCTGGCCGCGCTGGCGAGGCTCGCCAGGGCCGTGGCCGCCGACCTGGTGGCCGGTGGGCTGAGGATCATCGGGATCACCGGCTCGTCGGGCAAGACGTCGACCAAGGACCTGGTGGCCGCGGTGCTGCGGCCGCTGGGTGAGGTGGTGGCGCCGCCGGGTTCGTTCAACAACGAGCTGGGTCATCCCTGGACGGTGCTGCGGGCGACGCGTGACACCGACTTCCTCATCCTGGAGATGTCGGCGCGCCACCCCGGCAACATCGCCGCACTGGCCGACATCGCGACCCCCTCGATCGGCGTCGTGTTGAATGTCGGCACCGCCCACCTGGGCGAATTCGGCTCGCGCGAGATGATCGCTCGAACCAAATCCGAACTGCCGCAATCCGTTCCGTCGTCCGGGGTGGTGATTCTCAACGTTGACGACCCGATGGTGGCCGCCATGGCCGACGTGACGGCGGCCAGGGTGGTCCGGGTGAGTCGCAATGCCGGCGACGTGTGGGCCGGGCCGGTGTCGCTCGATGGGTTGGCCAGGCCGCAGTTCACCCTGCACGCCGGTGCTGACGAGGCCGAGGTTCGGCTCGGGGTGTACGGCGACCATCAGGTCAGCAACGCACTTTGCGCGGCCGCGGTCGCACTCGAGTGTGGTGCAGGCATCGGGCAGATCGCGGCGGCGCTCGACGCGGCCGGCCCGGTGTCGGGCCACCGCATGCACGTCAGCACCCGCGCCGACGGCGTCACCGTCATCGACGACGCGTACAACGCCAACCCGGACTCGATGCGGGCCGGTTTGCAGGCGCTCGCCTGGATCGCGCACGGGAAGGACCAACCGCGCCGCAGCTGGGCGGTACTGGGTGAGATGGCCGAGCTCGGCTTGGACGCCATAACCGAGCACGACCGCATCGGCCGGCTCGCGGTGCGATTAGATGTGTCTCGACTCGTTGTCGTCGGAACCGGGAGGTCGATGAGCGCCATGCACCAGGGTGCGGTGATGGAGGGCTCGTGGGGCTCCGACGGCGACCGAGGGGCCGTCATGGTGGACGACGCGGCCGCCGCCCTGGCCCTGTTGCGCGCCGAGCTGCAGCCGGGGGACGTGGTGCTTGTCAAGGCGTCCAACTCTGCCGGGTTGGGGGCGCTGGCCGAGGCGTTGGTCGCTGACGACGACGGGAGCGCACGCCGGTGAGGCAGATCCTGATCGCCGTGGCTATCGCGGTGACCGTGTCCATCCTGTTGACGCCGGCGCTGATCCGGCTGTTCACCAGGCAGGGTTTCGGTCACCAGATCCGCGAGGATGGCCCGCCGAGTCACCACAGCAAGCGTGGTACGCCGTCGATGGGTGGGGTCGCGATCCTGGCCGGCATCTGGGCCGGCTACCTGGGCACCCACCTGTTCGGGCTGGTGTTGGACGGCGAGGGCATCACCGCGTCCGGCCTGTTGGTGCTCGGTCTGGCTACCAGCCTGGGCGGGGTGGGCTTCCTCGACGATCTGATCAAGATCCGCAGGTCGCGCAACCTGGGACTGAACAAGACGGCCAAGACGGTCGGACAGATCACCGCCGCGGTGCTGTTCGCGGTGCTGGTGTTGGAGTTCCGCAACGGCGCGGGGCTCACGCCGGGCAGTGCCGACCTGTCCTACGTCCGCGAGATCGCCACCGTCACCTTCGCGCCGGGGATGTTCGTGTTGTTCTGTGTGGTGGTGGTCAGCGCCTGGTCGAACGCGGTGAATTTCACCGATGGCCTGGACGGCCTGGCCGCGGGCTGTATGGCGATGGTGACCGGCGCCTAC
Organism: Mycobacterium sp. ML4; assembly: GCF_054515735.1. NCBI lineage: Bacteria > Bacillati > Actinomycetota > Actinomycetes > Mycobacteriales > Mycobacteriaceae > Mycobacterium > Mycobacterium sp. ML4. The sequence goes on along the minus strand of NZ_JBTNSY010000013.1, from coordinate 115,328 downwards.
GTCCTGATCACCTTCTGGCAGTACCGCAACGCCTGCGTCACCGCGCCGGGCCTGGGCTGCTATAACGTGCGCGACCCGTTGGACCTGGCGTTGATCGCGGCGGCCACGGCCGGGGCCTGCATCGGGTTCCTGTGGTGGAATGCCGCGCCGGCAAAGATCTTCATGGGCGATACGGGTTCGCTGGCTTTGGGCGGCATCATCGCCGGGCTGTCGGTGACCAGCCGCACCGAGATTCTGGCGGTAGTGCTGGGCGCGCTGTTCGTCGCCGAGGTCACCTCGGTGGTGGTGCAGATCTTGGCCTTCCGGACCACCGGGCGCCGAGTGTTCCGGATGGCCCCGTTCCATCACCACTTCGAGCTGGGCGGCTGGGCGGAGACCACGGTGATCATCAGGTTCTGGTTGCTGACCGCGATCAGCTGCGGCTTGGGCGTCGCTCTGTTCTACGGTGAGTGGCTCTCCACGATCGGTGCCTGACGTGTTGGAACCCCTGGCGCCGGGTGCGCCCGTCCTGATCGCCGGCGCCCGAGTGACCGGCCGCGCGGTGTTGTCGGCGCTGACCCGATTCGGGGCCGAACCGACGTTGTGTGACGACGACCCGGCGATGCTGGCGCCGCACGCCGCCGGCGGCGTCGCCACCGCCGACCCCGCCATCGCGATCGAGCGGATCGACCGGTACGCGCTGGTGGTGACCAGTCCCGGATTCCAGCCCAGCGCCCCGGTCCTGGCGGCCGCCGCGGCGGCCGGCGTGCCCATATGGGGTGATGTGGAGCTGGCCTGGCGACTGGATGCGGCCGGCCACTACGGGTCCGCGAGGCGGTGGCTGGTCGTGACCGGAACCAACGGAAAGACGACCACCACCTCGATGCTGCACGACATGCTGATCGCCGGCGGGTTACGCAGCCGGCTGTGCGGAAACATCGGCGACCCGGTGCTCGACGTGCTGGACCAGCCGTCCGAGGTGCTGGCCGTCGAGCTCTCCAGCTTTCAGCTGCACTGGGCGCCCTCGCTGCGGCCCGAGGTGGGTGTGGTGCTCAACATCGCCGAAGATCACCTGGACTGGCACCACACCATGGCCGCCTACACCGCAGCCAAGGCCCGGGTCCTCACCGGCCGGGTGGCCGTCGTCGGCCTGGACGACGCGCGGGCCGCGGCGTTGCGCGACACCGCGCCGGCCTCGGTGCGAGTGGGCTTCCGGCTCGGAGAACCCGCGCCCGGAGAGCTCGGCGTGCGTGATGGGCAGCTGGTCGACCGTGCTTTTGCCGCGGACCTGCCGCTGCTGCCGGTGACGTCGATACCGGTGCCGGGCCCGGTCGGAGTGCTCAATACGCTGGCCGCAGCGGCGCTGGCCCGTGCGGTCGGCGTGGCCCCCGAGGCGATCGCCTCGGCCATCGCCTCATTCCGGCCGGGGCGGCATCGCGGTGAAGTGGTGGCCGTCGCGGACGGCATCACCTACGTCGACGATTCCAAGGCCACCAACCCGCACGCCGCGCGGGAATCCGCGCTGGCCTATCCGCGCGTGGTGTGGTTGGCCGGTGGCCTGCTCAAGGGCGCATCCCTGGACGCCGAAGTGACCCGCATCGCATCCCACCTGGTCGGAGCCGTGCTTTTCGGGCGAGATCGTGCCGTGGTTGCTGAGGCGTTATCGCGACACGCGCCGGATGTCCCTGTCGTACAGGTTGTTACAGGCGAGGATGTTGGGATGTATGCGACTGATGTGATTTCTGTTACTGATGTGACGGAAGTGAACAACGGTATCGATGACGTCGGGACCCGCGTGATGGCCGCGGCCGTCGCCGCGGCGCGCCGGATGGCCCGCCCCGGTGACGCCGTGCTGCTCGCGCCGGCCGGCGCGTCATTCGACCAGTTCAGCGGGTACGCCGCACGAGGTGACGCCTTCGCGGCGGCCGTGCGCTCCGCGGTTCGGTAGGCGGGTGGGTAGCGGTTTGACCCGGCTGCTGCGCCGGGACAAGGGGGAGCCGTCCGCCGAGGTGACGGAGGCGCAGGACAGCCCCGCGACAGAGGGGTCGGCCACCGGCGAGAAACCCGATCAACCCAAGAACGCGTTACGCATGTCCCGCACCACCTTCGGTGCCTGGCTTGGTCGGCCGATGACGTCGTTCCATCTGATCATGGCGGTGACCGCGCTGCTGACGTCGCTGGGGCTGATCATGGTGCTGTCGGCATCGGGTGTGCACTCCTACGGCAATGACGGCTCCGCCTGGATCATCTTCGGTAAGCAGGTGCTCTGGACGGTCGTCGGACTCGTCGCCTGCTACGCAGGATTGCGGATGTCGATCCGATTCATCCGTCGCGTGGCCTTCACCAGCTACGCGGTCACCATCATCCTGCTGGTGCTGGTGCTCATTCCCGGAATCGGCAACCTCGCCAACGGGTCTCGCAAGTGGTTCGTGATCGCGGGATTCTCCATGCAGCCGTCCGAGCTGGCCAAGATCGCGTTCGCGATCTGGGGCGCCCACCTGTTGGCGGCCCGGCGCCTGGAGCGGGCCTCGCTGCGCGAAATGCTCATCCCGTTGGTGCCCGCGGCGCTCATCGCGCTCGGGCTGATCGTGGCCCAGCCTGACCTCGGCCAGACCGTGTCGCTGGGCATCATCCTGCTCGGTCTGCTGTGGTACGCCGGGCTGCCCCTGCGAGTTTTCGTGAGCTCGCTTGGTGCGGTGTTCGCCGCCGGCGCGGTCCTGGCGATGTCCGCGGGCTACCGCTCCGACCGGGTCCGGTCCTGGCTGGACCCGGAGGACGACCCGATGGACACCGGTTACCAGGCCCGGCAGGCCAAATACGCGTTGGCTCACGGCGGCATCTTCGGTGACGGCCTGGGCCAGGGTGTGGCGAAGTGGAACTATCTGCCCAATGCCCACAACGACTTCATCTTTGCGATCATCGGTGAAGAGCTGGGGCTTGTCGGGGCCGTGGGACTGCTGGGGCTGTTCGGTTTGTTCGCCTACACCGGCATGCGCATCGCGCGCCGGTCGGCCGATCCGTTCCTGCGCCTGCTCACCGCCACGACGACGTTGTGGGTGCTCGGGCAGGCGTTCATCAACATCGGCTACGTGATCGGTCTGCTTCCCGTCACCGGCTTGCAGCTGCCACTCATATCGGCCGGCGGGACCTCGACGGCGGCAACTCTTTTCATGATCGGCATCATGGCCAACGCGGCCCGGCACGAACCCGAGGCGGTGGCCGCTCTGCGCGCCGGGCGCGACGATAAAGTGAACCGGCTGCTGCGGTTGCCGCTGCCGGAGCCGTACGTGCCGACTCGGCTCGAGTCGTTCCGCGATCGCAAGCGCCCGCAACCGCGGCCGGCGCCCAAGCCACCGCGTCGCGCCGCGCCACAGAAGGCGCTACCGCGTGCCGGTCGCCGGTCCGCGGGTGGTCGACAGGTGCGCGAGAGGCATCATGGATCTGGCCAGCAGTATGCGGGCCGGCGCCGCACCCGGCGCGTCGGTGCATTGGAAGGTCAGCGTTACGGGTGAACGACAAGCTCAGGCAGTCAGCCGGCGGGCAAGGGGCAGTTCCCCTGCCCGCCGGTGGTGCGTTCTCGGTCGTGCTGGCCGGCGGCGGGACAGCCGGACACGTGGAACCCGCGATGGCGGTCGCGGACGCGCTGACCGCACTGGACCCCGGCATCAGAATCACCGCCCTGGGTACAGCGCGCGGGCTGGAGACCCGGTTGGTACCTGAGCGCGGCTATGACCTGGAGTTGATCACGCCGGTGCCCTTGCCGCGCAAACCCAGCGGCGACTTGGCCCGGTTGCCACCGCGGATTTGGCGTGCCGTTCGGGAGACCCGGGCGGTGTTCGACAAGGTCGACGCCGACGTCGTCGTCGGTTTCGGCGGCTACGTGGCCCTGCCGGCGTATCTGGCATCCCGCAGGCCCGGTCGCCGGCGCATCCCGGTGGTGATCCACGAAGCCAATGCCCGGGCCGGGCTGGCCAACCGGGTGGGCGCCCGGTACGCGGACCGCATCCTGTCCGCGGTGCCCGGTTCAGGACTGCGGCGCGCCGAGGTGGTAGGGGTGCCGGTGCGGGCCACGATCACCACACTCGATCGCACCGCCCTGCGCACCCAGGCGCGGGCCCACTTCGGCTTCGCCGACGATGCGCGCGTGCTGCTCGTGTTCGGCGGCTCCCAAGGTGCGGTGTCGTTGAACCGCGCCGTCTCCGGCGCGGCAGCCGATCTCGCCGCGGCCGGAGTGTCGGTGCTGCATGCGCACGGTCCCAAGAACACGCTCGAACTGCGCACGCCGGGTCCCGGTGATCCACCGTACGTCGCGGTGCCCTATCTGGACCGGATGGACCTCGCCTACTCCGCCGCCGACATGGTGATCTGCCGGTCCGGAGCGATGACGGTGGCCGAGGTGTCGGCCGTCGGGCTGCCGGCGATCTACGTGCCGCTCCCGATCGGCAACGGCGAGCAGCGGCTCAATGCACTGCCGGTGGTCAACGCGGGCGGCGGCATGATCGTCGCCGACGCCGTGCTGAGCCCGGAACTGGTGGCACACGAGGTGTCCGGATTGCTCACCAACCCGCCGCGGCTGGCAGCGATGACGGCGGCGGCGGCCCGCGTCGGCCACCGCGACGCCGCAGAGCAGGTCGCCATGGCGGCGCTGGAGGTCGCCCGGCGGACACCGGCCGGAGGGCGCCGGTGAGCGCTGAACAGCTGCCGCCGGAGCTGCAGCGGGTACACATGGTGGGTATCGGCGGTGCCGGCATGTCCGGCATCGCCCGCATCCTGCTCGACCGCGGCGCGCTGGTGTCCGGGTCGGATGCCAAGGAGTCGCGCGGGGTGCATGCGCTGCGAGCCCGCGGTGCGCTGATCCGCATAGGGCACGACGCGTCGGCGCTGGATCTGCTGCCCGGCGGTGTCACCGCCGTCATCACCACCCATGCCGCAATTCCCAAAACCAATCCGGAGCTGGTGGAAGCCCGCCGCCGCGGCATTCCGGTGGTATTGAGGCCGGTGGTGCTGGCCAAGTTGATGGCCGGACGCACCACGTTGATGGTCACCGGCACCCACGGGAAGACCACGACAACGTCGATGCTCATCGTGGCGCTGCAGCACTGCGGGCGCGACCCGTCTTTCGCTGTGGGGGGCGAGCTGGGGGAGGCCGGTACCAACGCGCACCACGGCAGCGGCAATTATTTCGTCGCCGAGGCCGACGAGAGCGACGGCACATTGCTGGAGTACACGCCCGACGTCGCGGTTGTGACCAACATCGAGTCCGACCACCTGGATTTCTACGGCAGCACCGACGCCTACGTCGGCGTGTTCGATTCCTTCGTCGAGCAGCTCGCGCCCGGCGGTGCGCTGGTGGTGTGCACCGACGACCCGGGTGCGGCAGCTCTCGCCGAGCGCACGGACGCACTGGGAATACGGGTGCTGCGGTACGGGTCGGGGGAAGGCCGGTTGGCAGCCAGGTTGGTGTCCTGGGAGCAACGCGGCACCACAGCCGTCGCGCACATCGAACTGGCCGGGGAGTCCCGGCAGCGGGCGATCCGGTTGTCGGTACCCGGACGGCACATGGCCCTCAACGCGCTGGGCGCGCTGTTGGCCGCCACCGAGACCGGGGCCCCCGTCGACGAGGTACTCGACGGGCTGGCGGGCTTCGAAGGCGTGCGGCGGCGCTTCGAACTGGTCGGCACCGCCGATTCGGTCCGGGTGTTCGACGACTACGCCCATCATCCGACTGAGATCGGGGCCACCCTGGCGGCGGTGCGTTCGATCGTCCAGCAGCGCGGCGGCGGTCGCTCACTCGTCGTGTTCCAGCCCCATTTGTATTCGCGGACAAAGGCTTTCGCAGAGGAGTTCGGCCGCGCGCTGGACGGCGCCGACGAGGTGTTCGTGCTTGACGTCTACGGCGCCCGGGAGCAACCGCTGGCCGGCATCAGCGGAGCCACCGTCGCCGAGCATGTCAGCGTGCCGGTGCACTACCTGTCAGACTTCTCGGCGGTGCCCGACGCGGTCGCCGCCGCGGCCGCACCCGGCGACGTCATCGTCACCATGGGTGCAGGCGACGTCACGCTGCTGGGCCCTGAGATCGTGACCGCACTGCGGGTAAGGGCAAACCGCGGCGCACCCGGCCGGGAAGTGCCGCAGTGAGCGAACCCGACGAAGGCCGGCCCACCGACCTGGCCGAGGAAGCGGCAGACCCCGGCGGCACCGGCGAAGCGGCCACCGAACCGATCGCCACCGGCGCCGCATCCGAGCCCGCCCCGAAGGCCGCCGAAGAAGAGGACTTCGAAGGGCCGCGCCGGCGGGCCCGGCGGGAGCGCGCGGAGCGCCGGGCCGCCCAGGCCCGCGCCATGGCGATCGAGCAGGCGCGCCGCGAGGCCAAGCGGCGCGCCAAAGGGACTGTGCTGCCGGGGTCCCACGCCCCGAAGAAGCCGGCGCGCGGGGTCGTTCGAGGTCTGAAGATGTTGCTGGCCACGGTGCTGCTGGTGGTAATCGGGATCGCACTGGGGCTGGTCCTCTACTTCACACCGGCGATGTCGGCGCGCACCGTCGTGGTCACCGGCACCGGTGTGGTCACCCGCGAGGAAGTGCTCGACGCCGCGCAGGTGCGCATCGGGACGCCATTGCTGCAGATCAACACCACCCAGGTCGCCGACCGGGTCGCCGCGATCCGGCGGGTGGCCAGCGCGCGGGTACAGCGGCAGTATCCGTCCGCGCTGCGCATCACGATCGTCGAGCGAACACCCGTGGTGGTCAAGGATTTTCCGGACGGACCACATCTGTTCGACCGCGACGGCGTCGACTTCGCGACGGACCCGCCGCCGCCCGCGGTGCCGTACATCGATGTGGACAACCCCGGGCCCAGCGATCCGGCGACGCTGGCCGCACTGAAGGTGTTGAGCACGTTGCGTCCCGAGGTCGCCGACCAGGTCGGCCGCATCGCGGCGCCCTCGGTGTCCTCGATCACGCTGACGCTGACCGACGGCCGGGTGGTGATCTGGGGAACCACCGACCGTGCGGCGGAGAAGGCCGAGAAGCTCGCCGCGCTGCTGACTCAGCCCGGACGCACCTACGACGTGTCCACCCCGGACCTGCCGACGGTCAAGTAGCGCGAGCAGACACAAACTCGCCCATTTCAAGCGGAATTTCGGCGACTTTGCGTCTGCTCACGCGAGAAAAAACCGTGCCGCGTGTCGGCGCGCCTGCACGGCTGGCGCCCGTCGTACCCATACGGTTCTGGTTACACGGAACTACTTGACATAACTCTAACTCTATGGTTGAGGTTGAGGGTTTTGCAAGAAGACACACCGCACGCAGACCAGGGAACTGAGCCCCTCAGGGAGGAAGACGAATGATGACCCCCCCACACAACTACCTGGCCGTCATCAAGGTCGTTGGCATCGGTGGTGGCGGCGTCAACGCCGTCAACCGAATGATCGAGCAAGGCCTCAAGGGCGTGGAGTTCATCGCGATCAACACCGACGCGCAGGCGCTGTTGATGAGCGATGCCGACGTCAAACTCGACGTGGGCCGCGATTCGACACGCGGACTCGGGGCCGGCGCCGACCCGGACGTCGGGAAGAAGGCCGCAGAAGACGCGAAGGAAGAGATCGAGGAACTGCTGCGCGGCGCCGACATGGTCTTCGTCACCGCGGGTGAGGGCGGCGGCACCGGCACGGGCGGGGCGCCGGTGGTGGCGAGTATCGCCCGCAAACTGGGGGCGCTGACCGTCGGCGTCGTCACCCGGCCGTTCTCCTTCGAAGGCAAGCGGCGCAGCAACCAGGCCGAGAACGGCATCGCAGCGCTGCGGGAAAGCTGCGACACCCTGATCGTGATCCCCAACGACCGGTTGCTACAGATGGGCGATGCGGCGGTGTCGCTGATGGATGCCTTCCGCAGCGCCGACGAGGTGCTGCTCAACGGTGTCCAGGGCATCACCGATCTGATCACCACTCCGGGGCTGATCAATGTCGACTTCGCCGACGTCAAGGGCATCATGTCCGGCGCGGGCACCGCCCTGATGGGTATCGGTTCGGCCCGCGGCGAGGGACGGTCGCTCAAGGCCGCCGAGATCGCGATCAACTCGCCGCTGCTTGAAGCTTCGATGGAAGGCGCACAGGGGGTGCTGATGTCCATCGCCGGCGGCAGCGACCTGGGATTGTTCGAGATCAACGAAGCCGCCTCGCTGGTGCAGGACGCCGCTCACCAGGACGCGAACATCATTTTCGGCACCGTGATCGACGACTCGCTCGGTGACGAGGTGCGCGTCACCGTGATCGCGGCGGGCTTCGACGCCGGACCCGGCCGTAAAGCCGTCAGCGGTACCGAGACCGGTGGCGCTCATCGCATCGAGACGGCCAAGGCAGGCAAGCTCACCTCGACGTTGTTCGAGCCGGTAGACGCCGTCAGCGTGCCGCTGCACACCAACGGCGCCACGTTAAGCATCGGTGGCGACGATGACGACGTCGATGTGCCGCCCTTCATGCGGCGCTGAGGTCTCAATTTACTTGCCGCTGCGCGACAAACCGGCCTCGAAACATCATGGCCCGACGTCGATGCGGCGTGGCAGGCGACAGGATCCAGATACTGAAGACGTGAGCGTTCGTATCCGGCGGGTGACCACCACCCGGGCGGGCGGCGTGTCGAAGCCGCCGTTCGACACTTTCAATCTCGGCGACCACGTCGGTGACGACGCGGCCGCCGTGCGCGCCAACCGGTCGCGGCTGGCCAAGGCCGTCGGCCTGCCGCTGGACCGTGTGGTCTGGATGAATCAGGTGCACGGCACCCACGTCCGGGTGGTCGACGGACCGCTGCCGGGGCCGCTGCATGCCACCGACGGAATGGTTACTGCGACAACGCGATTGGCGTTGGCCGTGGTGACGGCCGATTGTGTGCCGGTGTTACTCGCCGACGCGCGCGCCGGTGTCGTCGGCGCGGTGCATGCCGGTCGCGTCGGCGCGCAGCACGGCGTGGTGGCCCGTGCGGTCGAGGCGATGCTGGAGCTCGGTGCGCGGGCCGGCGACATGTCTGCGCTGCTGGGCCCGGCGGTCAGCGGTCGCAACTACGAGGTGCCTGATGCCATGGCCGCGGAGGTCGAAGCCGCATTGCCCGGCAGCCGGACCAAGACCGCCGCGGGCACTTGCGGCCTCGATCTTCGCGCCGGTATCTCCAGGCAGCTCGGTGAGTTGGGGGTGACGGCCATCGAGGTCGACCCGCGCTGCACCGTGGCCGACCGTGCGCTGTTCAGTCACCGGCGCGACGCGCCGACCGGCCGGCTGGCGTCGCTGGTGTGGATGGAATGACCACGATGACGGCGGAGGATGTGGCACAGAGTGAGCGCCAATCGGAATTGACCCGCGCGTTCGCGTCGGTGCGGGCGCGACTGGCGGCGGCCGCCGAGGCGGCCGGGCGCAATGTCGCAGAGATCGAGCTGCTGCCGATCACCAAGTTCTTCCCGGCCACCGACGTGGCGATTCTGGCCCGGCTCGGATGCCGGGCGGTCGGCGAATCGCGGGAGCAGGAAGCCTCGGCGAAGGTGGTCGAGGTCGCGAGGTTGCTGGCGGAGTCCCCGGACGGGGGATCGCGCGACATGCAGTGGCATATGGTCGGGCAGATCCAGCGCAAGAAGGCCCGCGCGCTGGCACGCTGGGCCCACACCGCCCACTCGATCGACAGCGCCCCGCTGGTGACCGCGCTGGAGCGGGCGGTCGTTGCCGCACTGGCCGAGCGTCGCCGCAGCATTCCCCTGCGGGTCTACGTGCAGGTCAGCCTCGACGGTGATGCCTCGCGCGGCGGAGTCGACATCGCAGACCCCGCGGCGGTGGATCGGATATGTGCACAGGTGGAGCGGGCCGAGGGTCTGGAACTGGTCGGGTTGATGGGCGTTCCGCCGCTGGATTGGGATCCGGAACGGGCCTTTGACCGGCTGCAATCCGAGCACTGCCGGGTGCGTGCGGCATTCCCGGATGCGGTGGGGCTATCAGCGGGGATGTCCCACGACTTCGAGATCGCCGTCAAACATGGATCGACGTGTGTGCGTGTCGGTACCGCGCTATTGGGTCAACGGCGGTTACGGTCACCGTGAATAGTCACTCGAGTCACACCTTCATCACAGACAACATATATCCCAGGTTAGAAGGGGTCGCACGATGAGCACACTGCACAAGGTCAAGGCCTACTTCGGTATGGCTCCGATGGAGGATTACGACGACGAGTATTACGACGACCGGACGCCGTCCCGGGGTTATTCACGGCCCCGATTCGAAGACGATTACGGGCGATATGAGGGTCGTGATCGCGAATACGACGAGCCCCGCCGGGACCCCCGCGCTGACCTGCGCCCCGAGATGCCCGCCGACTATCCGCCGCCGAGCAGCTACCGCGGCGGTTATCCCGACGACTCGCGCTTCCAGCCGCGCGAATTCGACCGGCCCGACATGGCACGGCCGCGGCTGGGCTCATGGCTGCGGGGCTCCACCCGCGGTGCGCTGGCGATGGACCCGCGCCGCATGGCGATGATGTTCGAGGACGGCCACCCGCTGTCGAAGATCACCACCCTGCGGCCCAAGGACTACAGCGAGGCGCGCACCATCGGTGAGCGGTTCCGCGACGGGACGCCGGTCATCATGGACCTGGTGTCGATGGACAACGCCGACGCCAAGCGCCTGGTCGACTTCGCCGCCGGCCTGGCGTTCGCGCTGCGCGGTTCGTTCGACAAGGTGGCGACCAAGGTGTTCCTACTGTCGCCGGCCGACGTGGACGTCTCTCCAGAGGAGCGTCGCCGCATCGCCGAAACCGGTTTCTACGCTTACCAATAGGCGAAATCTCCGCTGCACAGCCCGGTAGGTCACCGGCTGGCCGACCGAGCTGAGCGCATGCCGGCCGTCCCTTGAGATGTGTGCGCTGCGGTCGGGTCGGTAGGCTTGCTGTTGCCGCCGCGGCGGCGACGGACATCCCTCTCTCCTCATCGTTAAGGTCGGGCTCTCGTTGGTGCTGTTTTTTCAGATCCTTGGGTTTGCGCTGTTCACGTTCTGGCTGCTGCTCATCGCGCGCGTCGTCATCGAGTGGATCCGCTCGTTCAGCCGGGACTGGCGGCCCACGGGTGTCACCGTGGTGATCCTGGAGGTCATCATGTCGATCACCGATCCACCGGTGAAGTTGCTGCGCCGCTTGATCCCCCAGATCACCATCGGCGCCGTCCGCTTGGACCTTTCGATCCTGGTGTTGTTGCTCGTGGCATTCATCGGCATGCAGCTGGCGTTCAGCGCTGCGGCGTAGCGGCCGCATGACACGGAGCAAAGGTAGCTAGGAGACGGTTCGGCCACGATTCGGCGACAACTGTGATGCGCGTGATTTTTCTCATCTAAGAAATGTGATTTATTTGCCTTAGAGATTGAAATTGCTCCTTATTTATTAGTCCAATCGGCGACCGCCGAGTCAGGTGTGACAGGATGGTCGGCAGTTGCCAGACGGCTGCCGCACCGTTTTAGACTCACCAGATCGCTTGACCGTCCAGGAACTTGAGGGGACAAAGAATGCCGCTTACACCTGCCGACGTCCACAATGTGGCGTTCAGTAAGCCGCCGATCGGCAAACGCGGGTACAACGAAGATGAGGTTGACGCCTTCCTCGACCTGGTGGAAAACGAGCTGACCCGGCTGATCGAGGAGAACTCCGATCTGCGTCAGCGCATCGCCGAGTTGGATCAGGAATTGGCCGCCGCCGGGGGCGGCGGCGCGGCGGCGCCGACCGTTGCGCAGCCGATTCCGTCGTTCGAGCCCGAGCCCGAGCCGGTCAAGCCCGCGCCGGTCGCGGCTCCGGCGGCACCGACGGGCACCAACGAGGAACAGGCGATGAAGGCCGCCCGGGTGCTCAGCCTGGCGCAGGACACCGCTGACCGGTTGACCAGCACCGCCAAGGCCGAGGCGGACAAGATGCTGTCCGACGCGCGCGCCAACGCGGACCAGATCCTCAGTGAGGCTCGCCACACGGCCGAGACCACGGTCGCGGAGGCTCGCCAGCGCGCCGATGCCATGCTCGCCGACGCCACCTCGCGGTCGGAGACCCAGCTGCGCCAGGCGCAGGAGAAGGCCGACGCCTTGCAGGCCGACGCCGAGCGTAAGCACTCCGAGATCATGGGGACCATCAACCAGCAACGCACGGTGCTGGAGGGCCGACTCGAGCAGTTGCGGACCTTCGAACGCGAATACCGGACCCGGCTCAAGACCTACCTGGAATCCCAGCTCGAGGAGCTTGGTCAGCGGGGGTCAGCGGCACCGGTCGATTCCAGCGCGGACGCGGGCGGTTTCGACCAGTTCAATCGCGGGAACTAGTCAGCGGGTGCCGGACACGCTCCGAGCTGGACCTCGGGCGCCCGCGGCCCTGGTAGGTTTGGCAGTCGCACCGAGGCGGCCGGAGGATGCTTGATGCTGATCATTGCGCTCGTACTAGCCCTCATCGGGCTCGTCGCGCTGGTGTTCGCGGTCGTCACCAGCAACGAGTTGGTGGCGTGGGTGTGTATCGGGGCCAGCGTGCTGGGCGTGATTCTGCTGATCATCGATGCGGTTCGAGAGCGTCAGCAGCGCGACGCGGGCACCGCGGACGAGACGGAGGAGGACGACGGCGAGCCCCTGGACGCTGTCGACTATCCGGAAGACGCTGACATCGCCGAAGACTCTGCTGCCGAGCCCGGCGAAGAACCCGCGGTCGACGAGAGTTCCAAGAAGTAGCGTCGCGTCAGCGGCGCGGGATGTCGCCGGCCGGTGTAGCGAGCAACGTGCGCACCTCGTCGTCGGTGACCTGGCTAAAGTCCGCATAGACCTGGCCGACGGCATCGAAGTCCACCGGCATGGTTGCGCACACCACGTCGTCGGCTTCGGCCGCGAGTTGCCGGCAAGCTGAGCGGGGTCCGACCGGCACCGCGACGACGACCGACCGCGGTCCGGCGGCGCGCACCGCCCGTACGGCGGCCAACATGCTCGCGCCGGTGGCGATGCCGTCGTCGACCAGCACCACGGTTTTGCCGTGCGGGTCGGTTTCGGGCCGCCCGCCCCGGTATGCCTGTTCGCGCCGCCGCAGCTCCGTCGTCTCGCTCTCGATGACCTTGCGTACCTCGTCTTCGCCGATGTGCAGGCTGGACACGACGTCGTTGTTCATCACCACCCTGCCGCCGCTGGCCAAAGCGCCCATCGCCAGCTCCGGCCAGCGGGGGACACCGAGTTTGCGGACCAGAAACACATCGAGTTCGGCGCCCAGAGCGGCGGCGACTTCCCAGGCGACGGGTACGCCGCCGCGGGCCAGCCCCAGCACGAGCAGGTCGGGTTGACCGCAGTAGGAAGCCAGCTGCTGGGCCAGCACACGACCGGCTTCACGCCGGTCGCGGTACCTGCGGGTCGGCGTCCGCCGCAGAAAGCCCCTGGGTGGGGTCCTCGATGGAGTCATGTCACGCTCCCGACTGCAGACACTGTCCAGCCTGCACTCAGGAGAACCGGGCTGCAACCACGGCGTTCAGACTGCCGTGTGGGCGGTGATGGGTCGGGGAAGACCGCCGTCAGCGCGGACTCACCTCCAGAGTGTCCGAGGGGACGGGTCCTGACCTGCGCATCGGTATCTCATCGGCGTCCGTGCTGGGGTGGACCCAGTCTGATGTTGCGGGTTCGGATCAGGGGTCGAGATGAGCGGGGGCGACTCGGCAGCCGGCGGCTTGGGCTCCGGCGTGCAGGCGTCGGTCCGACACGGCGACGATCAGGCCGGGTTCACCGATAGCCAGCGCGCTGGCCAAATGAACAGCGTCGGCTCCGCGCAATGCATGGGCGCGGGCAAGGCGACCGGCGTGCTGTTCAACCGTCGTGGTGAGTTCGACGGGGCGGGTGGCGGCCCAAAAGTCATCCCAGTCACGCTCGGCAGCGGCGAGTTCGGATTCAGTCAGGTCGTGATTGCGGGCTGCCGCGCGGTGGCCTTGCCAATCACGCCTTCGGCCGTGAGACGCTTCGAGGTACCTGCGCTGTCCAGCGCAGCGAGTCGCGCGACCGGAATCCCGCGGTCGGTGATGACGACTTCACCACCAGCCCGAGCTCGATCGAGCCAATCGCTGAGGTGCGCGCGCAACTCGCTCACGGATACCTCCAGACGGTGAACTGTACATTCACCGAACCGTGATTTGTACATTTCACTGCTGAGCGCGGCAACGGCGACTGAGAGGTTGACCTGCGCAAGCCGGGGGCAGAACACCCAACGACCTCATTCGCGCTCTGTCACCTATGACGCGAGGCGTCACAATCTGTGTCCGAGGGGGGACTTGAACCCCCACGCCCATTAGTAGGGCACTAGCACCTCAAGCTAGCGCGTCTGCCATTCCGCCACTCGGACCAGGCCAATCACATGAGTTGGCAGCTAAGGCTATCGGATCGTTTCGTACCTTCCCAATCGGGCTCGACGACGATGCCGCGGGTCGCCTGGACTTGCAGACCAGTGGTAGGAAAGGTGACTGTGACCCGAGCGACGGCGGCTGATGCGAGTAACCCCACAGATCCGGCCGATGAGGTGGCCGAAACCGTCAGTGCGCTGATTCGTTTCGACACCAGCAACACCGGCGAACTCGAGACCACCAAAGGCGAGGCCGACTGTGCCCGGTGGATTGCGGAACAACTCGCGGAGGTCGGTTATGAGACCGAATACGTCGAGTCGGGAGCCCCTGGGCGGGGCAATGTGTTCGCCCGCCTGCCCGGCGCGGACCGCACCCGCGGAGCGTTGATGATCCACGGCCATCTCGACGTGGTGCCCGCTGAACCGGCGGATTGGAGTGTGCATCCGTTCTCCGGCGCCATCGAGGATGGCTACGTCTGGGGCCGCGGCGCGGTCGATATGAAAGACATGGTCGGCATGACACTGGTATTAGCCCGCCATTTCCGGCGCGCGGGCATCGTGCCGCCGCGCGACCTGGTGTTCGCCTTTGTCGCCGATGAGGAGCACGGCGGCAAGTACGGCGCGCAGTGGCTGGTCGACAACCGGCCGGATCTGTTCGACGGGGTCACCGAAGCGATCGGTGAGGTGGGTGGTTTCTCGCTGACGGTGCCGCGCCACGACGGCGGCGAGCGGCGGCTGTATCTGATCGAGACGGCGGAGAAGGGCATCCAGTGGATGCGGCTGACCGCACGTGGACGCGCGGGGCACGGGTCGATGGTGCACGACAACAATGCCGTCACCGCCGTCGCCGAAGCCGTGGCCCGCCTCGGTCGTCACCAGTTCCCGCTGGTGTGCACCGACACCGTCGCTCAGTTCCTGGCAGCCGTCAGCGAGGAGACGGGTCTGACGTTCGACGTCGACTCGCCCGACCTGGACGGGATGATCGACAAGCTGGGTCCGATGGCCCGGATGCTCAAAGCCGTGCTGCACGACACCGCCAACCCGACCATGCTCAAGGCGGGCTACAAAGCCAATGTGGTTCCGGCGACCGCCGAGGCGGTGATCGACTGCCGTGTGTTGCCGGGCCGGCTGGCGGCGTTCGAAGCGGAGGTGGACGCGCTGCTCGGCCCGGACGTGACCAGGGAATGGATCAGAAGCCTGAGCTCGTATGAGACGTCGTTCGACGGCGACCTGGTGGACGCGATGAACGCCGCAGTGCTGGCGCTGGACCCGGGTGCCCGCACGGTGCCCTACATGCTGTCCGGCGGCACGGACGCAAAGGCGTTCATGCGCTTGGGAATTCGCTGCTTCGGCTTCAGTCCGCTGCGGCTCCCTCCGGACCTGGACTTCACGTCGCTGTTCCATGGCGTCGACGAGCGGGTACCCATCGACGCGCTGCGGTTCGGCACCGCGGTACTGGCGCACTTTCTCACCCACTGCTGATCACACGAGAGGACCGACTATGACAGTGCCCGATCCCTATGACGCGTTGCCCAAGCTGCCGTCGTTCACCCTGACCTCCGAGTCGATCACTGACGGGCAACCGCTGTCCAACCCGCAGGTCAGCGGGATCATGGGTGCCGGTGGCAAGGACGTCAGCCCGCAGCTGAGCTGGTCGGGCTTCCCGGCCGAGACTCGCAGCTTCGCGGTCACGGTCTACGACCCCGACGCCCCTACGGCCTCCGGATTCTGGCATTGGGCGGTGGCCAACCTGCCCGCCGACGTCACCGAGTTGCCCGCCGGCGCGGGCGACGGCTCTGAGCTGCCGGGTGGCGCGCTCACGCTGGCCAACGATGCGGGGCAGCGTCGTTACATCGGGGCCGCGCCGCCTCCCGGCCACGGGCCGCACCGCTACTACGTCGCCGTGCACGCGGTCGATGTCGACACATTGGACCTGCCGGAGGACGCCACCCCCGCTTACCTGGGCTTCAACCTGTTCCAGCACGCGATCGCCCGGGCGGTCATTCACGCGACCTACGAGCAGACGTAGGCGCGGTGCAAGGCGTGCTCGCGGAATTGCCGCGCAAAGCGGTCACGGCAGCAACAATGAGCAGGAGCCCGGCCGCCAGCCGCGCTCAGCGGGCCTCGCCAACAGCGCTTGGAGCAGTCAATGACCAATTCCGCCGACCGAGTCACCGTCGTCGTCGCTGAAGACCACCCGGTCATGCGGAATGGCGTCGTCCGAGCGCTGAAGTCCAGCGGTCGAGTGGAGGTCGTCGCCCAGGTCGGCGACGGTCGTGCCGCGCTGGAAGCCATCCGGCGATTCCGGCCCGCGGTCGCGCTTCTCGACTACAAGATGCCCGAGATGGACGGCATCGAGGTCACTCATGCGGTAGTCCGCGACGGCTTGCCGACGAGCGTGCTGCTGCTGAGCGCCTTCGACGACAGCCCGGTGGTCTATAAGGCCTTGGCCGAAGGCGCCTCGGGTTTTTTGACCAAGGAAGCCGACAACGACGAGATCGTGAACGCGGTGATGACGTGCGCAGAGGGTCACACGTACCTGCCGGCGGCGGTAGCCGGCGGATTGGCCGGTGAAGTCAAGAGGCGCGGTAGGGGAACGACGACGTCTCTCACCGAGCGCGAGACCCAGGTGATCACGATGATGGCCGACGGGTTGTCGGTGCCGCAGATCGCAGCACGACTTCATTTGGCACGCAGCACTATCAAGACGCACGTGCAGACCTTGTACGAGAAACTTGGTGTTTCCGATCGGGGAGCGGCCGTCGCCGAGGCGATGCGGCGTCGATTGCTCGAATGATAAGCCGCCACTCACACGAGCGGACGGTTCAGCGCCTCCTCGCTGCGCAGCGGCAACTCCACCCGCACGTGCGCCCCAACCGGCTCATCGACGACGGTCAACGTGCCGCCGGCCGCTTGCACCCGCGCCCGATGTGAGGCGAGACCGATGTGTCCCTCAGCGAGTCGACGAGCCGTAACGTCGCCAGTGATCCCAATTCCGTTGTCCGCCACGTCAACCCGCGCGATACCGTTGTCGGCCGTCAGTTTCACGGTCGCCGCGCTGGCCTGGGAATGACGGGCCACGTTGGAGACCAACTCGCGGATGACCCCAAACAGGATCGGGTCAACCGGATCCGCGTCCGGGTAGTCAACGTCCGTTGTGATCGCGATGCCCGAGCGGGCTGCGGCGACCGAGGCCAACTTGTTCACTGCCGCGGCCAGACCGACCTGTTCGAGTAGTGCCGGATGCAGCTCAAAGGTCGCCTCGCGCAACTGCCGGGCGGCTTCCTGCAGGCTGCTCAGCGCATGTTCGAGCGGCGCATCTGGTGACGCCTTGAGGAAGCCGGCGATATCACGACGGGCCGCCAGCACATCCTGCAACGGCCCGTCGTGAATAAACTCTGAAATCTTCCGGCGCTCGGCCTGCGACGCGGTCATCGTGTCGGCGAGCAACTCTTCGCGCGAGGTGGTGAGTTGGGCCAGTTCGTCGACGTTGCGCAGTCGGAAAATCACCACCACCAGCGCCGTAGCGCAGACGAAGGCGTACATCAGCACGATCAGTGCCGACTGCCCCGCGCCCACGCGAGGCACGATCACGGGATCCTGAGCTACCGAAGCGGCAAACACCGCCAGGCTGACGGTTAGTACCACGGCTGCGCGTCGCAGCGACAACTCGACGGCCACCAGGCGTGGCAGCAACGCCATCACCAGCAGCGGAACATATCCACCGGGCCACAGCAACTTGAAGCCGAATACCGCAGCGACGTCGGCCAGGCCGAGTGCCATGAGTGCCCTGTCGTCGTTGAACACATGGCTGGTGCCGGGATGTGCCACCGCCAGCGCGCCGGCCGTCACCACCGCGTAGATGCTGAGGAGCACTGCCTGCGCGGGCGATCGAGCGGGGTCGCCGACGATCACCGTCGCGATGATCATGATGAGAAGGACGCCAACACGGAGCATGGACCCTGCGTGCAGTGAGCGCAGGCGCTGTTTCCGAAGGACCTGCTCGATGTCTACGCTGCTCATCGGTACCTAACTTCGGGCCCTGAGGGGCCACGATTGGCGGATCCGCCAGCTCAAGTCATGGCAGTACGTTGTTCAAGAATCCTGACAGATTGGTGCCGACATTTCCGACCCCGGAGTCGAAGGCGGCCGTCGCGATGTCCAGCGTGCTGGTGTTGAAGAAGCCCGAAATGGTGTTGCCGACGTTCGCCAGGCCCGATTGCAGCTCGCCGTGGTTCAGGTAGCCCGAGTTGCCCGGGCCGCCATCATTGCCGAAGCCGGACGTATTTGCGAAGGCATTGGCGAGGCCCGACACCGCACCGTCCGCGGAGTTGAAGAAGCCCGACGCGCCGCCAGCACCGGAGTTGAAGAAGCCCGACGACGGGTCGGTGGTCGAATTGAAGAAGCCGGGGTCCTGCTCGGCGCTGAATCCAAATGTGTAGGGGCCCGCCGTGCCGCTACCGGGTAAATCGAAGGTCTGGCCGAGAGTCTGCTCCACTGACATGGCGGACAGGAGGGTGATGGCGCTGATGGTCCAGCCGCCGATGCTGCCGTTGTACACGGTGGTTGTCACGGTGCTGCACTTATAGAACGGGTACTCGTACCACGGATAGCAGATAGTCTGCTGTAGCTGGACCTTGATCGGGACGTCAGAAATGTTGATCGTATCCAGAGTTATCGCATTGACAGCTCCTTCGACAGGTATCTCCAGTGCGGCATTGACGTCGTAATGCCAGGGGATTTCGGGAATGGTCGAGGAATACGCGACCGAAGCCAAGCCCTGGTAATCGCCACGCCAGAGAATTCCGTTGCTGTAGTTGCCCGAAATGAACGCGCCGGTGTCGACGTTGCCGGAGTTGGCCAGCCCGGTGTTGGAATGACCCGTGTTGAACAGTCCCGTGTTGTAATTGCCGGGGTTGAAGCTGCCGGTGTTGTAGTTGCCGGGGTTGAAGCTGCCGGTGTTCGTGGAGCCGGTGTTGCCGAAGCCGGTGTTGTAGCTACCGATGTTGGCGATGCCGGTGTTGGCGGTCCCGGTGTTGAACAGGCCGGTGTTGGCGTTGCCGGGATTGGCGGCGCCGGTGTTGTAGTTCCCGGAGTTGCCGATGCCCCAGTTCCCGTTGCCCGAGTTGAAGAAGCCGATGTTGCCGGTGCCGCTGTTGAACAGGCCGATGTTGCCCGAGCCGGTGTTGAGGGGGCCGAGTCCGATCTGGTGGGTGCCGGTGAGTCCGAAGCCGATGTTGCCGGTGCCGGTGTTGCCCAGTCCGATATTGGCGGTGCCGGTGTTGCCGAAGCCGAGGTTGCCGTCGCCAGTGTTGCCGAAGCCGAGGTTGTGGTTGCCGAGGTTGCCGCTGCCCAGGTTGTCAGTGCCGAAGTTGCCGTTGCCGGCGTTGAGGGCGCCGACGTTGCCGTTACCCAGGTTGTAGTCACCGACATTGGCGAAGCCGACATTGATCTGCCCGATATCGGCCAGACCGACGTTCAAGACGGTGCCGGTGGGGCCGTCGCGGAACATGCCCGCCAGATCGGTGCCGACAGTGGCCACGCCGCTGATGTTGTCCGGTGTCGCGGTGTTGTATAGGCCGGAGACGGTGGTGCCGAAATTGAGCAATCCTGACTGCAGTGCCCCGACGTTGCGGTAACCCGAGACGTCCCCGGATGACAGGTTGCGGAAACCGGAGCTGTCGAAACCGGCGTTGCCGAATCCCGAGGCGGACCCGGTGCCGGAGTTGAAGAAGCCCGAGGACGGAGCCGTGGTCGCATTGCCGAAACCCGGTGCCGCAGGCGAGTTGACGAGCGGAATGCTGATCGGCCCGACACCGCCGGTCCCGTTGATTCCTAGCACTGTCGAACCGTCCGGGTTGCCGATGTTGATGGCCACCGTCGGTTGGGTGCCGAAGCTGATGATGATGGGGTCACCGGTCTCGGCGCCGTAAATGCTGAAGGGTCCGATATAGCCGACGACCTCCCCACCCAGGCCGTCGTCCAAGCCGCTGAACGTGATCTTGGGAATCGTGACCGGATTGATCTGAATGTCGCCGACGCTCACGGTGATTGGGATGTTGACGGGCATCTCGACGGTGAAATAGCCGGGGATTTCCGCAATGTTGATGGCGTAGTAGGCGCCGGTCTGGCCTCGGTTGTCGCCGCGCCAGAGCAGGCCGTTGTTCATGGTGCCGGTGTTGAGGGCGCCGGTGTTGAGGGTGCCGGTGTTGGCGGGGCCGGTGTTGTAGTTGCCGGGGTTGAAGCTGCCGGTGTTGTAGTTGCCGGGGTTGAAGTTGCCGGTGTTGGTGGAGCCGGTGTTGGCCAGGCCGCTGTTGTAGTTGCCGATGTTGGCGATGCCGGTGTTGGCGGTGCCGGGATTGAACAGGCCGGTGTTGGTGTGGCCGGTGTTGGCGGTGCCGGTGTTGTAGTCCCCGGAGTTGGCGATGCCCCAGTTTCCGTTGCCGGAGTTGAAGAAGCCGATGTTGTTGGTGCCGCTGTTGAACAGGCCGATGTTGCCTGATCCGGTGTTGAGGGGGCCCAGGCCGATCTGGTGGGTGCCGGTGAGTCCGAAGCCGAGGTTGCCGGTGCCGGTGTTGCCCAGGCCGATGTTGGCGGTGCCGGTGTTGCCGAAGCCGAGGTTGTCATTGCCGAGGTTGCCGCTGCCCAGGTTGTGATCGCCCAGGTTGCCGCTGCCCAGGTTAAGGTCGCCGAGGTTGCCGTTGCCCAGGTTGTAGTCACCGGTGTTGCCGAAACCGAAATTCCACACTCCGAGGTTGGCCAGACCAACGTTGAGGGCTCGACCGTCGGCGCCGGCGCCGTTGCGAAGTATGCCGGCGACGTCGGCGCCGACGTTGGCCACGCCGGAGACGTCGGCTGGGGTCGCGGTGTTGTAGAGCCCGGAAACGGTGGTGCCGTAGTTCAGCAGACCGGATTGCAGTGCACCGACGTTGCGATACCCGGAAACGTCACCGGAGGACTGGTTGCGGAAGCCCGAGCTGCCTCCGCCGATGTTGCCGATGCCCGAGGCGGTGCCGGTGCCGGAGTTGAAGAAGCCCGACGACGGGGACGCCGTCGAGTTGCCGAAACCGGGCGCGGCGGGGATATCGACGAACGTGATGTCGATCGGCCCTATCCCACTGTCGATCGAAATCGGAAGTGACGTGTCCGGCCCGCCGATGAGCGCATTGACCGGCGGCAGGATCGCGGTGAGGGTCGGGATGGTGATGCTGCTGAAGGTGACGCTGAGGTACGACGAACCCAGCACGCTGATCGTGATCGGTTGGATCGTGATGGGGTTGACGACGATGTTCGCGATATCGAGATTGATGGGGATGTTGACCGGGATCTCGAGGTCCATGTTCAACAGCGTGAATTCGGGAATGTAGATTCCGGCGTGGAAGCCGTACAGGCCCTGGTAATCACCCCGCCAGAAGAAGCCGTTGTTGTAACTGCCGGCGTTGAAGGCGCCGGTGTTGACGTTGCCTGCGTTTGCCAGACCGGTGTTGTAGTCACCGGCGTTGCCGAAGCCGGTGTTGTAGTCGCCGGAGTTGAAGCCGCCGGTGTTGGTGTTGCCCGTGTTGTAGCTGCCGGTGTTGTAGCTGCCGGGGTTGGCCAGTCCGGTGTTGGCCGCGCCGCTGTTGAACAACCCCGTGTTGTAGGCGCCGGCGTTGCCGACGCCCGTATTGCCGGTGCCGGGATTCCACACACCCGAGTTGCCGGTGCCGGCGTTGTCGATGCCGTTGTTACCGGTGCCGGAGTTCCCGATGCCGATGTTGTCGCTGCCGGCGTTGCCGATGCCGATGTTGCCGGTACCGGAGTTGAGCAGCCCGATGTTGCCGGCGCCGGAGTTGAACAACCCGATGTTGCCGCTGCCCGAATTCAGCGCGCCGATTCCCACCTCACCGTCGCCGGTCAGGCCGATACCGATGTTGTTGCTACCGGTGTTGGCGAAGCCGATGTTCGCGTTGCCGGCGTTGGCGAAACCGCGGTTGTAGTCACCGTCGTTGGCGAAGCCGAGGTTGCGGGCGCCGATGTTGCCGAGCCCGAAGTTGTGGTCGCCGAGGTTCCCGGAACCGACGTTGTGGCTGCCGTAATCGCCGATGCCGACGTTGAAGCTGCCGATATTGGCGCTGCCGAGGTTGCGGCTGCCGACGTTTCCGCTGCCGATGTTGAAGTCGCCGACATTGCCGCTGCCCACGTTGTAGTTGCCGTCGTTGGCAAAGCCCGCATTCGAGACCGAGAAATTGCCGAACAGTCCCGCAAGGTCGCTGCCCCTGTTCGCCACGCCCGAGACATTCGCGGGCGTCGCGAGGCCGGTGTTGAGCACGCCCGAGATCGTGTTGCCGTAGTTCGAGAGTCCCGACACGAGGTCGCCGACGTTCTTGATGCCCGAGACGCCGGCACTGCCGGAGCCGAGATTGAAGAAACCTGAATTGTTGGCACCGACGTTGGCCCACCCCGAGGAGCTGCCGGTACCGGAGTTGAAGAAGCCCGATGACGGCACAGTGGTCGAGTTGCCGAAGCCCGGCGCCGCCGGAATGTCGATCAGCGGAATCGCCAGGGGACCGATATCGCCGGTCCCATTCAGCGAGATCACTGTCGTGGGCCCGCCGATGGTCCCCTCTATTGGTGGCAGGACGATCGTGATGTTGCCGAGCGTGATCGGTCCGACGCTTAAAGCCTGCGTTTCCCCGGTACCGAGGACGTTGATGTCGGCCGTGTATTCGGGGATGGTGAAGCCCTGGACGGTCAGGGTGCCCAGCGTCGCCCGGACCGGAATGTTGATCGGGACGGTGACGCTGAGGTCGACCGGAATAGCGTTGTCGGGAATCGAAATCGTGTAGCTGTAGCCGTAGAGGCCCTGATAATCGCCCCGCCACAAAGCGCCGTTGCTGTAATTGCCCGCGATGAACGCGCCGGTGTCGACATTGCCCGAATTCGCCACACCGGTGTTGTAGTTACCGCTATTCGCCAACCCGGTGTTGTACCAGCCCGGATTGAAGCCGAAAGTGTTCAGGCTGCCGGCGTTGAAGCTGCCCGAGTTGTAACTGCCCGCGTTGCCGAACCCGGTGTTGACGTTGCCTGAGTTGAACGCGCCGGTATTGACGTCGCCGGAGTTGAGCAAGCCGGTAGAGAGCCGGCCGCTGTTGGCGATACCCCAGTTCCCGTTGCCCGAGTTCCCGATACCGACGTTTCCGGTACCCGAATTGAACAGTCCGGAGTTCGCGGTACCCGAATTGAACAGGCCGGTGTTGCCGCTGCCCGAGTTCAGCGCGCCGAATCCCACCTGGCCGTTGCCACTGAGCCCGATTCCGATGTTGTTGTTGCCCGTGTTGCCCAGGCCGATGTTGAAGTCGCCGGTGTTGGCGATGCCGGTGTTGGCGCTGCCCGCATTCGCCACGCCGTGGTTGCGGTCTCCGACGTTGCCCCAGCCGATGTTGTGGGCTCCCGAATTCGCGCCCCCGATATTGGCGGTACCGAGATTGCCGAAGCCGGCGTTGTGGTCACCGATGTTGCCACCGCCGAGGTTCAGATCGCCCACGTTTCCAAAGCCGAGGTTGTAATCACCGACGTTGCCGACACCGGCGTTCAGCGATCCGACGTTGGCCAGACCGAAGTTGTAGCTGGTCGTCCCCGTCACGGCGTCGCGGTACAGCCCGGCAAGGTCGGCGCCGAGGTTGGCCACACCAGAGACGTTGGCGGGCGTCGCGGTGCCGGTATTGAAGACGCCCGACATCGTGTTGCCCATGTTCGTTGCTCCCGAGAGCAGGGAGCCGACGTTTCGGTAGCCCGACACGTTCCCGGAGGAGACGTTGCGGAAGCCGGAGCCGTCAAAGCCGATATTGCCGAACCCGGAGACCGAACCCGTTCCGGAGTTGAAGAATCCCGACGACGGGCCGGCGGTCGCGTTTCCGAATCCTGGTGCGCCGCCGAAATCGACGATGGTCCATTGGGCCGGGCCGATGCTGGCGAACGCAGGGATGACGATCGCGGTCGAGCCGTCGGGGTTGCCGATTTGGATCTCCGGTGTGGGCCCGGATGCGTAGACCGGCGGAATGGTCAGGGAGTTGACGGTGCCTTCGAGGACGGGGATGGGCCCGAGCGTGGTGGTGGTCCCGAAGGGTATGTCCTCGATCGTGATTCCGTGGTAGACGGTGGTCGTGAAGCTGGCCGCGACGGGGATGTCGATCGGGATCGTGCCCGTCACATCCAACGCGATTTCTGGGACGTTGATGGCGTAGTAGGCGCCGGTCTGGCCTCGGTTGTCGCCGCGCCAGAGCAGGCCGTTGTTCATGGTGCCGGTGTTGAGGGCGCCGGTGTTGAGGGTGCCGGTGTTGGCGGGGCCGGTGTTGTAGTTGCCGGGGTTGAAGCTGCCGGTGTTGTAGTTGCCGGGGTTGAAGTTGCCGGTGTTGGTGGAGCCGGTGTTGGCCAGGCCGCTGTTGTAGTTGCCGATGTTGGCGATGCCGGTGTTGGCGGTGCCGGGATTGAACAGGCCGGTGTTGGTGTGGCCGGTGTTGGCGGTGCCGGTGTTGTAGTCCCCGGAGTTGGCGATGCCCCAGTTTCCGTTGCCGGAGTTGAAGAAGCCGATGTTGTTGGTGCCGCTGTTGAACAGGCCGATGTTGCCTGATCCGGTGTTGAGGGGGCCCAGGCCGATCTGGTGGGTGCCGGTGAGTCCGAAGCCGAGGTTGCCGGTGCCGGTGTTGCCCAGGCCGATGTTGGCGGTGCCGGTGTTGCCGAAGCCGAGGTTGTCATTGCCGAGGTTGCCGCTGCCCAGGTTGTGATCGCCCAGGTTGCCGCTGCCCAGGTTAAGGTCGCCGAGGTTGCCGTTGCCCAGGTTGTAGTCACCGGTGTTGCCGAAACCGACGTTGAGTTGCCCGGCGTTGGCCAAGCCCGCATTGAAAATCGTCCCGGTAGCGGAATCACGCAGCGCGCCAACCACATCGGTGCCGATATTGGCGAAGCCGGAAACCTCGGCGGGGGCTCCGAGACCGGTGTTGTAGAAACCTGAGACCGTGTTGCCGTAGTTCGCCAGTCCGGACACCAGGGCGCCGACGTTGCGGTATCCGGAGACGTCGCCGGAGGACTGGTTGCGGAAGCCGGAGCTGTCGGCTCCGATGTTGGCGAACCCCGAGGCGCCACCGGTGCCGGAGTTGAAGAAGCCCGACGACGGGGACGCCGTCGAATTGCCGAACCCCGGCGCCGCGGGGATGTCGATGATCTCTATGGTCCCGCCCTGCAGCTGACCCACCACGGTGGCGCCGATAGTCGTGGCCGCACTGCCGATGGCAATGGTCACCGTGGGCGCGGTCAGTGTGGATGGCTCGATGGTGACCGGTCCCAGATAGAAGCCACCGTTCAGGAAGTACGTCTTGGGGTATTCGTATCCCGGAATGATGTATTCCTGGCCGCCGACCACCAGGGTCTGGTTGAGAGGCATGGTCGAGTCGATATTGATGGGCACCGTGGGAATGTCGATAGCGACATGCGCGCTGATCTGGCCTTGATTGTTGCCGGTGACGAAAAGCCCGTTGTTGTAGTTGCCGGTGTTGAAGGCCCCCGTGTTCACGCTGCCGGGATTGAGATACCCGGTATTGAAGGCACCGGTGTTCAGCCCGCCCGTGTTGTAGTTGCCGGCGTTATAGCTTCCGGTGTTGGTGCTGCCCGCGTTGAAAAAGCCCGTGTTGTAGCGGCCCGCGTTGACCAGCCCGGTATTGGTGTCGCCGCCATTGAGAAGCCCGGTGTTGAAGTTTCCGGCGTTGCCCATACCGGTGTTTCCGAGGCCGGGATTGCCGAAACCCCAGTTGCCGGTGCCGGAATTCCCGATCCCGATGTTTCCGGTGCCGGCGTTGAAGAAGCCGATGTTGCCGGTGCCGGAATTGAACAAGCCGATGTTGGCGCTGCCCGAATTCAGCGCCCCGAAACCGATTACGCCGTCGCCGGTGAGACCGACGCCGATGTTGTTGCTCCCGGTGTTCGCAATCCCGATGTTGAGATCCCCGGTATTGGCAAAGCCGACGTTCCCGTTACCGGCGTTCCAGAAACCGCGGTTCTCGTTGCCGAAGTTGCCGCGACCAAGATTGTGGTCGCCCAGGTTGGCGAATCCGGCGTTGCCGACTCCGTTGCTGCCGAACCCGAAATTGCGCCCGCCGATGTTGCCGCTGCCGAAGTTTGTGTTGCCGACGTTCGAGGATCCGATGTTGGAATCGCCGATGTTGCCGCGACCGATGTTGCCGCTGCCGATGTTCGCCAAGCCCAGATTGCGGATCATCCCGAATGGGCCGGTCCCTGCCTCGGCGGCTGCCGCGACCGGGCTGCGGGTCTCGGCGACCAGCAGGGCCTGCGGTGACCGGGTGAAGGGCGCCAGCGCCGTGGCAATCGCGGAGGCTTCGGCGTGATAGCCGAACATGGCCACCACGTCCTGCGCCCACATCTGCTCGTACTCGGCCTCGACGGCGGCAATAGTCGGCGCGTTCAGCCCCAGCAGATTTGACGCGACGAGCCGGACCAGCTGAGCGCGGTTGGCCTCGATGATCGACGGATGCACCGTCGCTGCCTGCGCGGCCTCGAATGCGGCTGCCGCTAACCGGCTTTGACCGGCGGCCTGCTCCGCGCGGACTGCCGCATCACTCAACCACGCGACGTAGGGCGCCGCCGAACTCAACATCGCCGTCGATGCGGGTCCCTGCCATGAAGAATCCACCAGTCCGGACGTCACTGTGGAGAACGCGGACGCCGACCGACCGAGCTCGGCGGCCAGGGCCTGCCATGCCCCCGCCGCCGCGAACATGGTTTCCGGCCCCGCTCCGGCAAACATCTGCCGCGAGTTGTGCTCCGGCGGCAATCTCGCGAAATCCATCAAATCCCCTTAAACCGAAACCGATGGACCGAGTCGCGGTGGCGGTCGGTGCAACTGATCCGTGTCGGCGGGTGGGTGTCTCATGAAACTTGGCGACCTCCGCCGGTTGTAAACACCCGCAATTCATAGTGATTTCTCGTCATTCCGCAATCAGCCCCTCCTTCGCTCGGTGCTCGGTGCGCAATCCGTGACGCGGCCGGGCGGGAATGCTGGCTGTGAATGGAATAGCTACTGCGGCAACGTTTTCCGGTCGCAGCGCCCGCATCGTCGGTAGGCCTGCTTATAGACAGCGGCTCCGCTCTGCTCCCCTAATTGGGGGAGAAAAGTTCATCCCGCGAATCGACCGTTCTACCGAAGGAACTGCGGCCTCAAAAGCCCAAGGTGGTCTGTGGAGTTATGTCTCCGGAACTACATGCGCTGGAACATAAGGGGTCGAAGCGATGTCCTTCGTGCTGGCTAGCCCGGAAGCGCTCGTGGCGGCGTCAGCCGATGCCGTTGGCATCGGCGCGACACTCGGTTCGGCAAACGCCGCTGCAGCTGCTCCGACGACGGGCATACTTGCCGCGGCCGCCGATGAAGTCTCGGTCGCGGTGGCTTCGCTCTTCTCCGGGTACGGCCACGCTTATCAAAACCTGAGTGCTCAACTGACCGCCTACCACGAGCGGTTTGTGCATGCCCTGTCTTCGAGCGCGGACGCGTATGCCCTCGCGGAAGCTACCAACGCCTCGCCGTTGCAGATGACGGAGCGGGCCTTTCTCGACCTGATCAACGCGCCCACCGAGGCGCTGCTCGGGCGCCCGTTGATCGGTGACGGCGCCGACGGGGCCAGCGGGCCGGTGGGTCAGCCGGGTTCACCGGGCGGCATCCTGCTGGGCAGTGGCGGCAACGGCGGCAGCAGCACCAACGCGGGCGCACCCGGGGCGGCGGGCGGATCGGCCGGGTTGATCGGCAACGGTGGCGTGGGCGGTGCCGGTGGGACCGGGGCGGTCGGTGGCGCCGGCGGCAACGGTGGCTGGCTGCTCGGCTCTGGTGGCGCGGGAGGAACGGGTGGCGCCGGCGGCGACGGCGGGCAGGGCGGTACGGCACCGTTGTTGGGTAACGGTGGGCACGGCGGTGCGGGCGGAGCCGATCCTGCCGGTTACGGCGGCCAGGGCGGCACCGGCGGTCGAGGTGGGATCGCGTTGGGTTCCGGCGGGCCCGGCGGCGCCGGTGGGGTCGGTGCGGTAGCTGGTGGAGCCGGGGGTAACGGCGGGAACGCCGCGTTGATCGGCATCGGCGGAGCCGGCGGCAATGGCGGTGGAGGTGCCGCAGGCGCGGCTGGCGACGTAGGCGGTGCAGGCGGAGCCGGCGGGACTGGCGGAAACGGCGGACTGCTCGGATTCGGCGGTCACGGCGGAATTGGCGGCAACGGCGGAGCAGGCGGTGTTGGGGCCGTGGCATCGGCCGGGCAGCAGGGCAGCGCCGGTAACACCGGGGGTGCCGGCGGCGCAGGCGGAGCAGGGGGCCACGCGGTGATCGGCCTGGCCGGTGATGGAGGCCACGGTGGCACCGGCGGAATCGGCGGGACTGGCGGACTGGGTGGTGCCGCCGTCGGCGCGGGTGCCGCGGGCGGGCAGGGCGGTACGGGCGGCACCGGAGGGGCCGCCGGAGCTGGTGGCGCCGGCGGTGGGTTCGGCGCCAGCGCAGGCGGGGCAGGCAGAGGGGGCGCCGGTGGTACGGGCGGTGCCGGCGGCGCGGGCACCGCCGGAGCGGCCGGCGCCAACGACGCGAGCGTGCCGACCGCGGGCTTTCAGGGCGGTCTGGGTGGTGACGGCGGGGCTGGTGGTACCGGTGGTGCGGGTGTTGGTGGGGTGGGTGGAGGTGCCGGAGGTCAAGGCGGTGTCGGGGGTCAGGGCGGTGCCGGTGGCGCCGGCGGGGCGAATACGGGAACTAGCGGGGGTAGTGGCGCTGCGGGTGGCCGGGGCGGTACGGGTGGTGCGGCCGGGGCGGGTGGCGCCGGCACTGATGGCGGAGCGGCCGGCGCGATCGGTGCCGGCGGCCGGGGCGGTACCGGTGGTACCGGTGGTGCCGGCGGGGCCGGCCAGCCCGGCATCAGCAGCGGCAGTGCGCCCAGCGCGGGTCTGCAGGGCGGCCAGGGCGGTGACGGCGGGGCTGGTGGTGCCGGTGGCGCAGGCATTGGTGGGGTCGGCGGCGGCGCCGGCGGACAAGGCGGTATCGGGGGTCAGGGCGGCCAGGGCGGCGGCGGCGGCTCCAATGTCGGCGGCAACGGCGGCGACGGTGCGGACGGCGGCCAAGGGGGTACCGGCGGCACCGCGGGGGCGGCCGGCACCGGAACCGATGGCGGCGCGGCTGGCAGGGCCGGCATCGGCGGCCAAGGCGGGGCGGGCGGTACCGGCGGGGCTGGCGACACCGGTGCCACGGCCGGGACGCGCTTCGATACCGGCTCTGCCGGCGGCAAAGGCGGTGCTGGTGGTCACGGCGGTGTCGGTGGAGCCGTCCTTGCCGGTCAGCAGGGCGGAACTAACGGCTCCGGGGGCGCCGGTGGTAACGGCGGCCAAGGCGGTCAGGGTGGCACCGGCCACGCCGACGATGGCACCAACAGCGCCACGGCAGGCGGCACCGGCGGCACGGGTGGAACGGGTGGTACCGGCGGTGCGGCCGGGGCGGGCGGCACGGGCGGCATCGCGGGCGCTTCAGGTACCGGCGGTGCCGGTGGTCGGGGCGGTCAGGGCGGAGTCGCGTCGACTTTCGGCGGCACCTCGGGTCAGGGCGGCACTGGCGGCCATGGCGGCCAGGGCGGTCAAGGTGCCTCCGGCCCGGCGGCTGGAACCGGCTATACCGGCGGTCAGGGCGGCAACTCCTCCACCGCCAACGGGACAATCAGCGGCGGCGGGGGCCGGGGTGGCCAGGGCGGCGCCGGTGGCGCCGGTGGCGCCGGCTACGACGACGATGGCGCAAACAACGCCGGTGCGGGCGGAAACGGCGGGGTCGGTGGGCGAGGCGGCCTCGGTGGCACAGCGGGCACTGGCGGCTTTGCCAACGTCGGTGCCGGCGGCGCGGGCGGTGCCGGCGGGGACGGCGGGCGAGGCGGCGCCACCGCCAGCGTAGGTCACACTGCCGGCGACGGCGGTCAGGGCGGCCATGGTGGCCAAGGCGGTACCGGCGCGAACGGTGTTCGCCCCTTCGTCGGCAACACCGGTGGCGCCGGTGGCGAGGGCGGCGCGGGCGGCAATGGAGGTGCCGGCGGCGGCGCGGTCGCCGGGGCGACCAACGGTAACGGCGGCCACGGAGGGCAAGGGGCTCAGGGCGGCACCGGCGGCGCCGGCTACAACGACGACGGCGGATATAACGCCACGGCCGGTGGTGCCGGCGGTGCCGGTGGCACCGGAGGCGCTGCCGGCGTGGCCGGCGCCGGCGGCAGCGGTGGCGCCGCGGGCAGCGCGGGCGACGGCGGCAGCGGTGGCACCGGTGGTGACGGCGGTGCCGGCAAGGCGGCCCGAGCCGGTGGACCGCTGGATGGTGGTCAGGGCGGCACGGGTGGCGCCGGCGGGCAAGGTGGTGCCGGCGGGGCGGGTGTGGACGGGGTCGGCGGGGGTCAAGGCGGCCAAGGCGGCCTCGGTGGGCACGGCGGTGCAGGCGGCGCAGGTAGCAACGGCAGCCAGGGCGCTGATGGCGGTCCCGGCGGGCAAGGCGGGGCGGGCGGCGCCGCCGGGGTTGGCGGCGCCGGCACCGACGGAGGCGCGGCCGGGGCACACGGCACCGGAGGCGACGGCGGTGCCGGGGGCGATGGTGGCAGCGGCGGCACCGGCCAAGCCGGCGCGTCCGGCGCCTCGGCTACCGCCGGCGCCCAGGGTGGTCGCGGCGGCGAAGGTGGGCAAGGCGGTGCCGGCGGTGCGGGTGTCGGAGGAGTGGGCGGCGGTAACGCCGGCCAGGGCGGCGACGGTGGCCAAGGGGGCAAGGGCGGTGCTGGCGGCACGAACACCGGAACCAGCGGCGGCAACGGCGCCGACGGTGGTCAAGGCGGCAGCGGCGGCGCTGCGGGCTTAGGTGGGGCGGCGACCGATGGCGGCGCGGTCGGGCTCAATGGCACCGGCGGCACAGGCGGAACCGGCGGCGACGGCGGCAAAGGCGGCGCCGGCCGAACCGGGGTGTCCGCAGATTCACCCACGGCTGGTGAGCAAGGTGGCGGAGGTGGCGGCGGTGGCCGGGGCGGTGCGGGTGGCGCGGGCATCGGCGGTGTCGGCGGCGGGCAAGGTGGCCAGGGCGGCTTTGGTGGCCAGGGGGGCAATGGCGGTGCTGGCGGCGCCAACACCGGATCCAGCGGCGGTAACGGCGCTGATGGGGGTCAAGGCGGTTCTGGGGGCGCCGCGGGTGCGGGCGGCTCCGGCACCGACGGCGGTGGGGTCGGGGCGATCGGCGCTGGCGGCAGGGGCGGCACCGGGGGCGCCGGCGGCAGCGGGGGCGTCGGGGAATCCGGTACGTCTGGCGGCCCATCGCCGACTGCGGGCGGTCAAGGCGGCGGCGGCGGTGGCGGCGGCCGAGGTGGCGACGGCGGAGCGGGCGTCGGCGGGGTCGGTGGCGGTGAAGGTGGCCGAGGTGGTTTCGGCGGGCAGGGCGGCGCTGGCGGGGTTGGCGGCAACAACACCGGAACCAGTGGCGGCAGCGGCGGCGATGGTGGTCGAGGCGGCGCCGGCGGCGCCGCGGGCGCGGGCGGCTCCGCCACCGATGGTGGCGCGAGCGGGGCGATCGGTGTCGGCGGCAAGGGAGGCACCGGGGGCTCCGGCGGTAATGGGGCAACCGGACAAGCGGGTACGTCCGGCGCCGCGCCCGCTAACGGTGGCCAAGGCGGCGGTGGGGGTGCTGGCGGTCAGGGCGGTGATGGTGGTGCTGGCGTCGGCGGGGTCGGCGGCGGTGAAGGCGGCCGGGGCGGCATCGGTGGGCAGGGTGGCACCGGCGGCGTGGGTGGCACCAACACCGGCACCAGCGGAGGCACCGGCGCCGATGGTGGGCAAGGCGGCGCGGGTGGTGCCGCGGGCGCGGGCGGGGCGGCAACAGACGGCGGCGCGACCGGCGCGATCGGCACCGGCGGCCGGGGCGGGGTCGGGGGAACCGGCGGCAACGGCGGCACCGGCCAAGACGGCACGTCCGGCACCTCACCCACCGACGGTGGCCAGGGCGGCCGGGCCGGCGGCGGCGGCCAAGGCGGTAACGGCGGTGCGGGCGTCGGCGGGGTCGGCGGCGGTCAAGGCGGCCAGGGCGGCGTCGGCGGCCAGGGCGGCAAGGGCGGCAGCGGCGGCAACAACACGGCAACCAGCGGCGGTCTTGGCGCTAATGGCGGCATTGGCGGCACTGGCGGCGCCGCCGGGGCAGCCGGTTCGGGAACCGATGGCGGCTCCGCCGGCGCGACCGGCACCGGCGGCAAAGGCGGGACCGGCGGCGACGGCGGCAAGGGCGGCACCGGTCAACCCGGTCAGTCCGGCATCTCGCCCACTGCGGGTGGTCAGGGCGGCGGAGGTGGCGGCGGCGGCCGGGGAGGTGACGGTGGTGCCGGCATCGGCGGGATCGGCGGCGGGCAAGGCGGCCAGGGCGGCTCCGGCGGCCCAGGCGGCGACGGCGGCGACGGCGGCAGCCAATCTGACCCACTTATCGGCAGCGGGGCCGGCGGCGGTCGGGGTGGTTCCGGCGGCACT
Source organism: Mycobacterium sp. ML4 (assembly GCF_054515735.1). Lineage (NCBI taxonomy): Bacteria > Bacillati > Actinomycetota > Actinomycetes > Mycobacteriales > Mycobacteriaceae > Mycobacterium > Mycobacterium sp. ML4. The sequence goes on along the minus strand of NZ_JBTNSY010000013.1, from coordinate 82,466 downwards.
GCCGGCGCTGGCGGGGTCGGAGGCGACGGCAACGGCGTGGGCGGTGTGGGCGGCCAGGGCGGCACGGGCGGCACCGGCGGCACCGGCGGTGGCGGCAGTCGCAACGACCCGGGTGGAACCGGGGGAGCCGGCGGCGCCGCCGGTCTGGGTGGCGACGGCGGAGCCGGCGGCGGCACCACCGGCCCCGGCGGCAACGGCGGAAAAGGTGGAGTCGGCGGCACCGGTGGAGACGGTGGCCTCGGTGACACCGGGTCCCAATCCTCAGGCGGCGCCGGTGGACCAGGCGGCCCCGGCGCAGTAGGCGGCACCGGCGGCTCCGGGGGCAACTCAGTTCTGGGCATCGGCGGGACAGGTGGAACCGGTGGAACCGGTGGAAACGGCGGTGACGGTGGCGACGCAGAGGGCCCAGGCAAAGCCGGTACCACCGGCGGGAGCGGCAGTGTCGGCAGCGGTCCCACCGGCGCGACGGGCGGGGCCGGTGGGACCGGCGGGACCGCCGGCACCGGCGGGGCCGGCGCTCCCAGCTGATCACCTGGCCCGGAGGATCCCGATTCAGCGGTCAATTCCTGCCGAGCCGCGGTGGCCGCGCGAGTATGGGGCTCGGTCCTGGACCGAGAGACCATCCGCCACGGATCGCGCTCGGGCGAAGAAGCGGCCCTTCTCCTCCCCCCAATTGGGGGAAAAAATTTCACCCACCATATCCGCCTTCTGACCGAGGGTTCGGCGGGTCGGTGCGCGCGAGAGTCGTAGGTGGGGCAGTGGCCTGGTTACGCAAATCCAGCAGCGCAAAGGAGCGAACGGTGTCGTTCATATTGGCTCGTCCGGAAGCACTGACTGTTGCGGCAGCTGATGTCGTTGGTATCGGTTCAGCGCTGCGTAGTGCAAGTTTGGCGGCAGCGGTCCCTACAACGTCGCTGTTGGCCGCGGGCGCCGACGAGGTGTCGGCGGCAGTGGCGGCGCTGTTTTCCGGGCATGGGCAGGCCTATCAGAGTGTGAGCGGCCGATTGATGGCGTATCACGAACAGTTCGTGCGGACGTTGAATTCGAGCGCCGACGCATATGCCGTCGCCGAAGCCGCCAATGTGGCGCCGTTGCAAACCGTGCTCAACGTGATCAACGCGCCCACCGAGGCGCTGCTGGGCCGCCCGCTAATCGGGAACGGCGCCAACGGGGCCAGCGGGCCGGTGGGTCAACCCGGGCAACCCGGCGGCCTTCTGATCGGCAACGGCGGCACCGGGGGCAGCAGCAGCAACGCGGGCGCACCCGGGGGAGCGGGCGGGTCGGCCGGCCTGATCGGCACCGGTGGCACCGGCGGGACCGGGGGCACCGGCGGAGTCGGCGGTGCCGGCGGCAATGGCGGTTGGCTGCTCGGCTCCGGCGGGACCGGGGGCAGCGGCGGAATCGGCGGATACGGCGGTCAGGGCGGCACGGCCCCGCTGATCGGCAACGGCGGTCAGGGCGGAGCGGGCGGGGCCGATCCCGCGGGTATTGGTGGCCACGGCGGTACCGGCGGGCGGGGCGGTCTCGTGTTTGGTTTCGGCGGTGCTGGCGGCACCGGTGGGCTTGGTGCGATAGGGGGCGCCGGCGGTGAGGGCGGCAACGCGGCGCTGATCGGTGTCGGCGGCGCCGGGGGTGCCGGGGGCGCCGGTTCCGTCGGAGCGACTGGGATGACCGGCGGGACCGGGGGAGCCGGCGGCGTGGGCGGGAACGGCGGGGTATTCGGGTTCGGCGGTCACGGCGGGCTGGGCGGGCACGGCGGTGCCGGCGGCGCGGGGATACCTGGTCAGGACGGCGGGCCCGGCGGTACGGGCGGCGCGGCGGGTGCGGGCGGGGCCGGCGGGCAGGCAATGTTCGGCGCCGGCGGTACCGGCGGTACGGGCGGCACCGGCGGTACCGGAGGAGCGGGCGGGGCCGCCATGGGCGTCGGGGCGGAGGCTGGCCAGGGCGGCACCGGGGGCGCCGGAGGGGCGGCCGGTGCGGGCGGCGCAGCCACCGGATTCGGTCCGTCCGGCGGCGCCGGCAGGGGCGGCGCAGGTGGTACTGGAGGCACCGGAGGCGCGGGTAGCCCCGGCGCAGATGGGCGACTCAGCCCGAGCACTCCCACGGCCGGCTTGCCTGGCGGCCAGGGCGGGGCCGGTGGGCAGGGTGGTCCCGGGGGTGCGGGCATCGGCGGGGTCGGAGGCGGCCAAGGTGGTCAAGGCGGTGTCGGTGGCCAGGGCGGCACCGGGGGCACTGGTGGGGCCAACACCGGAACCAGCGCCGGCATGGGTGCTGAGGGCGGGCAGGGTGGTAGGGGCGGTGCGGCCGGGGCGGGCGGCCCGGGAACCGATGGTGGCGCGGCCGGGCCGAACGGTGTCGGCGGGCAGGGCGGCACCGGTGGTACAGGCGGCGCCGGTGGCGCGGGTTCGGCCGGCACCGGGGGTCCGTCAACGGGGCAGCAAGGCGGTCAAGGCGGCGCCGGAGGTCAGGGTGGGGCCGGAGGCGCCGGCATCGGCGGTGTTGGTGGTGGTGCAGGAGGGCAGGGCGGTGTCGGTGGCCAAGGCGGTGCCGGAGGGAATGGCGGCGCGAACACCACCGGAATCAGCTCAGGTCGCGGCGGCCAAGGAGGGTTCGGCGGTACCGGCGGTAACGCAGGCGCCCCCGGCGCCGGAACAGACGGTGGCGCGACCGGGGCGATCGGCACCGGCGGAATGGGCGGGGTCGGGGGAGCCGGTGGTGCCGGACATGCCGGCCAGGCCGGCATGTCCGGCACCTCTCCCACTGCGGGTGGTCCGGGCGGCCAAGGCGGCATAGGAGGTGGTGGGGGTGTCGGCGGTCTCGGCATAGGCGGCGTTGGCGGCGGCCAGGGTGGGCCGGGCGGCTTCGGCGGCCAGGGTGGTGACGGCGGAACGGGCGGGTCCAACACCGGGGCCGACGGACGCGGCGGCAGAGGCGCCGCGGGCGGGCAGGGCGGTGCCGGTGGAGTCGCGGGTTTTGCCGGCTCCGGACGGGATGGCGGCGCGCCCGGGGCGGTCGGCACCGGCGGCAAGGGCGGTGTGGGTGGGGACGGCGGCAACGGCGCCCCCGGGCGAGCCGGCGTGTCCGACACCTTGCCCACCGAAGGGGCTCAGGGCGGCGCCGGCGGCCCCGGAGGCCGCGGCGGTGACGGTGGCCCGGGCATCGGCGGGGTCGGCGGGGGCCAAGGTGGACTGGGTGGTGGCGGTGGTCATGGCGGCGTCGGAGGCAACGGCGGCAGCAACACCAGTACCTCCTCCCGGAACGGCGCCGCTGGCGGTGCCGGCGGGCCCGGCGGCCTCGCCGGTGACGGCGGGAACGGCGGAGACGGCGGCGGTAGCGGCGGCGGTGGGGGCCGGGGCGGAACTGGCGGAACGGGCGGACGGGGCGGCACCGGCAGCGTCAGCGGGACCGGCGGTGACGGCGGGGCGGGCGGCACGGCCGGCACCGGCGGTGTCGGCGGGGCCGGCATCGGCGTTGGCGCAGCCGGCAACGGCGGAGTCGGCGGAGCCGGCGGCAATGGCGGCGACGGGGGTGGCGGGAACAGCATCCTGGGCGGTTTCGGAGGCAATGGCGGCGACGGCGCCGTCGGCGGCACCGGCGGAAGCGGCGGCAACTCGGTATCGGGGACGGGCGGAACGGGCGGCGACGGTGGCCGGGGCGGGACCGGCGGGGACGGCGGCGATGGCAGGGGTCCCGGCGAGGGCGGCACCAGCGGCGGCGGCGGCACCCCCGGCGATCCCGCTCTCGGCAGTACCGGCGGCTCGGGTGGCTCGGGCGGCGCGCCCGGCACCGGGGGGGCCGGTAGCGGTCGAGCGGCATAGAGGCGACGTGCGCCCAGGGCGACCTAACCCCGCGGCCTGTCCCGCTTGCCCGCCGCCGACCCGACGGCCTCGCTCAGCGACGCGAACCCGCCGTCGTGCAACCGGCGCGCGATCCCGTCGTGAATCCCCTTGGCCCACAAGCCCCCGCCGTAGATGAATCCGGTGTAGCCCTGCAACAACGAGGCACCGGCCGTGATGCGCTCCCAGGCGTCCTGGTCGGTCTCGATGCCGCCGACACTGATCAGCACCAGCCGATCGCCGACCCGGTCATAGAGCCGACGCAGAATTTCCAGAGCACGGCGGGCCACCGGCGGTCCGGAGATGCCGCCGGCCCCCAGCTCGTCAACGCCTGGCGTGCGCAATCCCTCGCGCGAGACCGTGGTGTTGGTGGCAACGATGCCGGCCAGGCCCAGCTCCACGGCGAGATCCGCGATGTCGTCGACGTCGGAATCTGAGAGGTCCGGCGCAATCTTCACCAGCACCGGGGTGGTGGACGCCTCGGCCAGAACAGCGGCCAGGATCGGCCGCAGCGACTCGACGGCCTGCAGGTCGCGCAGTCCCGGCGTGTTCGGCGAACTGACGTTCACCACGAGATACGCCGCAAGGGGAGCTAAAAGCCTTGCGCTCCAACGGTAATCGCCGACGGCTTCGTTGGGCGAGGTCTTCTTGGTCTTGCCGATATTGACCCCGAGCGGGATGTCTGGAACTTGGTGCGCGAGCCGTGCCGCCAGGGCCCCGGCGCCGTGATTGTTGAAGCCCATGCGGTTCAGCAACGCGCGGTCGGCCGGCAGCCGGAACAACCGCGGCGCCGGGTTACCCGGCTGGGCGTGCGCGGTGACGGTGCCGATCTCGGCGTAGCCGAAACCCATTGCACCCCAGACGGACAACCCCGTCCCGTCTTTGTCGAACCCGGCAGCCAATCCGAGTGGTCCCGGAAAATGCACCCCGAAGACGGTGCTGGCCAGTACCGGGTCGGTGGGTCCCAGCCACCGGCCCATCCGCCGGCGCACCGGCGCCGCTGCCGTGGCGCCGCGCAATCCCGCGAACACCACGGTGTGCACGCGCTCGGCCGGCATCGCAAACAGCAGGCTGCGCAGCAGTCCGTATATGAACGTCACGGTTCCGGCTGGTCGGCCAGACGAGTCTTCTTGCGGCGCAACAAGACTCGTCTACTGCCGTCGGTATAGAGCCGCACCCGGGTCAACTCCCAGCCGCGGTACTCGGCCTCGATGGACAGCCGGGTGGATGCACTGAGCCGTGTCACGTCAGGCGGTAGGCGCAACGGCGCCCACTCGTACTCGTCGGACATGTCGGCTTCCCACCCTGCGGGCAGTCGGCTCCACCGCGGCGCGGCCCCCGGATTCACGGCCTGCCGCCCGCATGCTCGATCACCTGAATCCCCGCGCCCGACCCTGACACCACGTACAAGGTGTCCGACGCTTCGTCGAAGGCCAGGGAGTTAGGTTGCTGCACGGTCGGGTAACGCACCTTTTCCACGGGGATTCCGGTGCTCAGATCGTAACCAATGACGGTGTTGGACGCCGTCTGGGACACCCACGCCAGTTCCCGGGACCCGGCGAGGCCGTACGGCGCCTGCCGAACCGGGAATGCCTGGCGCAAGATAAGCGGGTCGACCCCGTAGACCAGCAGCTGGCCGCCGCGGGTGTCGGCAACCAGCACCCGGCCCTGCGGATCGGCGACCAAAGTGGTCGCGCCCTCTCCGGCCCGCAAGGCCTGCTGGACGCGGCCGCCGGCGCCGATCGTCGTCACCGAAGTCTGGCCCCGATCCAGCACCACCGTCGTATCCCCTTGTGTTGCAAGGGCATCCACCCGCGCGAAGATCTTGTTGCGACTGGTCACCGAGCCGTCGGCGGCCAGGGCATACACCGCGCCGTCGGCGCTGCCCAGCACCAATCTGCCGTCCGCGCGGCGCGCGATCGCGGTGAAGTCGTGACCTCCGGCCACCGTCGTCGCGGAACTTCGCCCGGTATCCAGGTTCACCGTGAAGTAGCCGTCACGCCCGGCCAGGTAGGCCGTGCCCCGCCCGTCACCGGTCAACGCCGCAGCGGGCCCGGGCAGAGTCATCGCCCGCGGGCGACCCCGCTCACCGAGCACAACGATGCTCGATGGTGCCGCGGTGTCGGCGGCAGGGGACAGGACCACCAGCTGCCGGGAGCCGGCGTCGAACATCGCGCTGCACGGGCGTCCGCCCAGCGGTTGCACGGTTCCGGCCGGGTTAAGGGCAGGAGGAGATGCGGCAGGCTGGGCCGCCTGGATCGTCGGGGGAGTGGCGTCGAACTGATCAGACGAACATCCCGCAACCACGCCTACCAGCAACAGCAATAGCGTGAAAATGGTAATGCGCTGCGCAAGGGCATTTCGTCGCGCTGACAGCAACCCCTAGTCTCCCGTCGCTCCATGACGGACACCAAACTCAAGGAACGTTATAGCGCCCGAAATCGTCCTGATTGTCGGTTAAAGTCTCGCTGCGGAGGTATTCTCACCGCATGACCGTCACCGCTGACCGGCATACCGCAGACCACCAGTTTGCTGTTGAAGACATCACTCCTGGCATCTTCGCCAGCGGTTATGGACAAGTCGGAGATGGGCGCAGTTTTTCCTTTCATATCGAACACCGGTCGCTCGTCGTAGAAATTTACCGGCCGCGCCTGGCAGGGCCGGTTCCGCAGGCCGAAGACGTCGTCGCGCGCGCAGTTCGCAGCGTCCGCGACATCGACCTTACCGACGAGCGAAGCTTAACCGCTGCCGTCCGTGACTCGGTGGCCCGCGCGGTGCCCGTCTCGCGGTAGCCCCCGCCGCCCGGCCGCGAGTGACGGCGGCACCAGGTACGGTCGTCGTCGTGTCTGCGGTTGCGCCGATGTCCTGGGGACAAGTCATCGTCCTATCCGTGGTGCAGGGTTTGACCGAGTTCCTGCCGGTCTCCTCCTCCGGACATTTGAATATCGTGTCGCGGGTTTTCTTCAGCGGCGACGCGGGAGCCTCCTTCACCGCCGTGAGCCAATTGGGCACCGAGGCCGCGGTGCTCGTGTACTTCGCGCGTGACATCGTGCGCATTCTGCGGGCCTGGTTCAACGGGCTGTTCGTCAAGTCGCACCGCGACGCCGACTACCGGTTGGGCTGGTACGTCATTATCGGAACCATCCCGATCTGCGTGCTGGGGCTGCTCTTCAAAGATGTGATTCGTTCTGGCGTGCGCAATCTATGGGTGGTGGCCACCGCGATGGTGGTGTTCTCTGCGGTGATCGCGCTCGCCGAGTACGTCGGAAGGCGCAACCGGGATATCGAACAGCTGAACTGGCGCGACGCCGTCATCGTTGGTGTTGCCCAATGCCTGGCGCTGGTGCCCGGGGTCTCGCGCTCGGGATCGACCATCAGTGCGGGCCTGTTCCTCGGGCTGGAACGCGAGCTGGCCGCACGTTTCGGGTTTCTGCTGGCCATCCCGGCGGTGTTCGCCTCGGGATTGTTCTCGTTGCCCGACGCCTTCCGGCCGGTCACCGAGGGGATGAGTGCAACCGGACCGCAGCTGCTGGTATCCATCATGATCGCGTTCGCGATCGGCCTCGCGGCGGTCAGCTGGTTCCTGCGGTTTCTGGTGCGCCACAACATGTTCTGGTTCGTCGGCTACCGCGTCATCGTCGGTACGGCGGTGCTGATCCTGCTGGCGACCGGGACGGTCGCGGCGACATGACCGTACTGCTGCTGCGGCACGGCCGTTCCACGTCGAACACCGCCGGGGTGTTGGCCGGCCGCTCGGAGGGCGTCGACCTCGACGACAAGGGCCGTGAGCAGGCCGCCGGCCTGATCGATCGGATCGGCGACCTCCCGATCCGGGCCGTGGTGTCCTCGCCGTTGTTGCGATGCCGGGCCACGGTGCAGCCGCTGGCCGAGGCGCTGTGCCTCGAGCCGTTGATCGACGATGAACTTGCCGAAGTCGACTATGGGGAGTGGACCGGCCGCAAGCTCAGCGACCTGGTCAACGAGCCGCTGTGGCGGGTGGTTCAGGCTCACCCCAGTGCCGTGGTGTTTCCCGGCGGCGAGGGCCTGGCGCAGGTGCAGGCGCGCGCCGTCGCCGCCGTACGCGAGCACGACCGCCGCCTCAGCGAGGAGTTCGCCGGCGATGTGCTGTGGGTGGCCTGCACCCACGGCGACGTCATCAAGTCGCTAATAGCCGATGCATACGGCATGCATCTGGACAGCTTCCAACGGGTCAACGCCGACCCCGCTTCGGTGAGCGTGATCCGATACACCCCCCTGCGGCCCTTCGTGTTGCACGTCAACCACACCGGGTCGCGGCTGTCGGCGGGTCTGCGTGCCGCGCCCCCGCCGGACGTCAAGGAACAGCCTTCCGGCGACGCAGTGGTCGGCGGGTCGACGCAGTAGGGATCCCTGCGGCAGTAGTAATCAGCGCGCCGACACGCCCGGCGGTCGCATTCACGGCCGGACGAAGCGCACGGCGGACGCGGCTGCGCGGTATTTTGGAATTGCCATGGCCCGCGCAATCCACGTATTCCGTACACCCGACCGCTTCGTGGCCGGGACCGTCGGGCAGCCCGGAAACCGCACCTTTTACATCCAGGCGGTGCATGACGCCCGGGTGGTCTCCGTGGTCTTGGAGAAGCAGCAGGTCGCTGTCCTCGCCGAGCGCATCGGCGCGCTGCTGCTCGAGGTGAATCGTCGTTTCGGCACCCCGGTACCTCCGGAGCCGACCGAGGTGGACGACCTCAACCCGCTGATCATGCCGGTCGACGCCGAGTTCCGGGTCGGGACGATGGGCCTGGGCTGGGATTCCGAGGCGCAGACCGTGGTCGTGGAACTGCTGGCGGTCACCGACGCGGAATTCGACGCCTCGGTGGTGCTCGACGACACCGACGAGGGGCCCGACGCGGTACGGGTATTCCTCACCCCCGAGTCGGCACGGCAGTTCGCCACCCGCTCCAACCGCGTCATCTCGGCCGGTCGCCCGCCATGCCCGTTATGCGAGGAACCGCTCGATCCAGACGGCCACATCTGCGCGCGCACCAACGGCTACCGGCGCGAGGCGCTCTTCGGGTCCAGCGATGACGCCGAGGAATGATCGACATGAGGTGCTGCGCGACGGCGAGCTGACTGTCCTGGGACGAATCCGTTCGGCCAGCAACGCCACGTTCCTTTGTGAGGCATCACTGGATTCCACCAGCGTGCACTGCGTCTACAAGCCCGTCTCCGGTGAGCAACCGCTGTGGGATTTTCCCGACGGGACCTTGGCCGGCCGCGAACTGGCGGCCTATCTGGTGTCGAAGCACCTGGGCTGGAATATCGTGCCGTACACCATCATCCGCGACGGTCCCGCCGGCCCGGGCATGCTGCAACTGTGGGTTCAGCAACCCGGTGACGCCGCCGATTCCGAACCGCGCCCCGGTCCCGACCTGGTCGATCTGTTCCCCACCGGCAAACCCCAGCCCGGCTACCTGCCGGTTTTGCGGGCCTACGACTATGCCGGCGACGAGGTCGTCCTGATGCACGCCGACGACGGCCGACTGCGCAGGATGGCGGTGTTCGACATCCTGGTCAACAACGCCGACCGTAAGGGTGGACACATCCTCTACGGGCTTGACGGCAACGTCTACGGGGTCGATCACGGCGTGAGCCTGCATGTTCAGGACAAGTTGCGCACCGTGCTGTGGGGCTGGGCAGGCAAGCCGATCGACGACCAGACCGTGGAGTCGGTTGCCGGGCTTGCAGACGCGTTGTGCGGTCCGCTTGCCAAGGAACTCAACGGCCACATCACCAGCGCCGAAATCGCTGCGCTGACAAGGCGCACCCGGGCGCTGTTGAACGACCCGGTGATGCCCGCACCCAACCGGCATCGCCCCATTCCCTGGCCGGCGTTCTGAGCAGGCCCACCACGTCGGCGATACTGGGGCGGTGAACCCGGCCGCGCGTGACCTGACGGATGCCGGGCTGGCCGCTGATCTCGCCGCCGAGGCCGGGGAGCTGCTGCTCAAGGTTCGCGATGAGGTCGGGTTCGACTACCCATGGGAGCTGGGTGACGCCGGCGACCGGCTGGCGAATTCGCTGATCCTGCGCCGGCTGCGCGCCGAACGGCCGGGAGATGCGGTGCTCAGCGAGGAGGCCTACGACGACCTGGTCCGGTTGAAGTCCGACCGGGTATGGATCGTCGATCCGCTCGATGGCACCCGCGAATTCTCCACGCGGGGTCGTGACGACTGGGCGGTTCACATCGCCCTGTGGCAGCGTGCCAGCAACGGCCGGCCGCAGATCACCGATGCCGCGGTATCGCTACCGGCCCGCGGCAACATCGTTTACCGCAGCGACACCGTCACCTCGCTGGTGGATCGGGCCGCGACTGTCCGCGTCCCCGATGTCATCCGGATCGCCGTCAGCACCACCCGGCCGCCGGCGATCCTCTATCGCATCCGTCAGATTCTGGATATCGAGCTGGTTCGGATCGGCTCGGCCGGCGCCAAGGCGATGGCGATCATTGACGGCGTCGCCGACGCCTACGTGCACGCCGGCGGCCAGTGGGAATGGGACTCGGCTGCTCCCGCTGGCGTAGTGGCCGCCGCGGGAATGCACGTGTCGCGCCTGGACGGATCGCCCATGATGTACAACCAGCTGGACCCCTATCTGCCTGACTTCGTCATGTGCCGAGCCGAGCTGGCTCCGGTCCTGCTCGAGGCCATCCGCCAGTCATGGTGGTGAATGCCGTCGAGTGTGCGCCCGCGTTATCGGGTGTGCGATCACGTCGCAAAATCGGCCATTTCGCCGCGGTACATGCACACTCAAAGCAGTAGGCGCACACTTGATGCGCGGGGCGCATCGTCACCGGGCTCAAGCACGGCTGCCCGCCTCGCTTAAAGTCGACCCATGCGGTCGTGGTCTTCTCCGCCGGTCCCGGCGATCCCCGGACGCGGCCCCGAATTGCGGCTCTACGACACCGCCGACCGGCAGGTCCGCCCGGTCACCCCAGGCGCGAAAGCGACCATGTACGTCTGCGGCATCACGCCGTATGACGCAACGCATCTCGGCCACGCGGCCACCTACCTGACGTTCGATCTGATCCACCGGCTATGGCTGGACCTCGGCCACGACGTGCATTACGTGCAGAACGTCACCGACGTCGACGATCCGCTGTTCGAGCGCGCCGAGCGCGACGGAGTCGACTGGCGCGAGTTGGCCGACCAGGAGGTCGCGCTGTTTCGCGACGACATGACGGCGCTGCGGGTGCTGCCGCCACATGAGTATGTCGGGGCCACCGAAGCCGTCCCCGAAATGGTTGAACTGGTCGAGAAGATGGTCGCTTCCGGCGCGGCGTACGTCGTCGACGGTGAACACCCGGACGTCTATTACCGGGCCGATGCCACCCTGCAATTCGGCTACGAATCGGGTTACGACCGCGAAACGATGCTGGACCTGTTCGACCAGCGCGGCGGTGACCCACGCCGGCCGGGCAAAGGCGATGAACTCGACGCGCTGCTGTGGCGCGTGCACCGACCCGGTGAGCCCAGTTGGCCCTCACCGTTCGGACCCGGACGGCCCGGCTGGCACGTCGAGTGCGCCGCCATCGCGCTCAGCCGTATCGGCACCGAACTCGACATTCAGGGCGGCGGCAGCGACCTGATCTTCCCGCATCACGAGTTCACCGCCGCGCACGCCGAATGTGTCAGCGGCGAACGCAGATTCGCCCGCCACTACGTGCACGCCGGGATGATCGGATGGGACGGGCACAAGATGTCCAAGAGCCGGGGCAACCTGGTCCTGGTCTCGCAATTGCGCGCCGAGGGCGTTGACCCGTCCGCGGTGCGACTCGGTCTGCTCGCCGGGCACTACCGTGCCGACCGCTCCTGGAGCCAGCAGGTGCTCGACGAGGCGCGCGCCCGCCTGCACCGCTGGCGCACCGCCACCTCATCGCCCACCGCTCCCGACGCCGCCGACGTCCTGAGCCGGGTTCGCCGCTATCTGGCCGACGACCTCGATACACCGAAAGCCCTTGCCGCGCTGGATGGCTGGACGACGGACACCCTTGAATACGGTGGCCACGACGAGGCGGCGCCCGCGCTGGTGGCCGCTGCCGTCGACGCGCTGCTGGGCGTCGGCCTGTAGGCCTGCGGTGGTACCTTTCGGCCATGACATCGGTGCAGGACAAGGTTGTCTTCATCACGGGCGCGGGCCGGGGTATCGGCGCCGAGGTTGCCCGCCGGCTGCATAACAAGGGCGCCAAGCTCGTCTTGACTGACCTGGGCGAAGCCGAGCTCGCCTCGATCGCCGCCGAACTCGGCGGGGACGGGCGGGTGCTGACCGTCGTCGCCGACGTACGGAACCTCAAAGCCATGCAGGCCGCGGCCGACCAAGCGGTGCAGAACTTCGGCGGCATCGACGTCGTTGTGGCCAACGCCGGCATCGCCAGCTACGGCTCGGTGCTCACCGTCGACCCGGACGCCGCCAAGCGGGTGATCGACGTCAATCTGATGGGCGTCTTCTACACCGTGCGCGCCACGCTGCCCGCGATCATCGAGCGCCGTGGCTATGTGCTGATCGTGTCGTCGCTGGCCGCCTACGCGGCGGCGCCGGGAATGGCGCCCTACGACATGTCCAAAGCCGGCAACGAACACCTGGCGCATGCGCTGCGGCTGGAAGTCGCGCATCTGGGAGTCACTGTCGGGTCGGCCCACATGTCCTGGATCGACACCGCCCTGGTCCGCGACACCAAGGGCGACCTACCGGCGTTCGATGAGATGCTGTCCAAGCTGCCCCCGCCCCTGAACAGGACCACCTCGATCAACAAATGCGCCGCCGCGTTCGTCAAGGGCATCGAGGGCCGCAAGACCCGGGTGTACTGCCCCAGTTGGGTGGCGGCGATGCGTTGGCTCAAACCCGTGCTGTCGACGAGGATCGGCGAGGCGGCAGTCCTCAAGACCGCGGCCGAGGTGATGCCCAAGATGGACGCCCAAGTGGCCGCTCTCGGCCGTTCCACCAGCGCATACACCCAGAACTTGGAGAAGTCGTAGCCGGGAAACGGTCGTGAAAGTCGTTGTTTGCGGCGCCGGAATCGCGGGCCTGGCCGCCGCAGAGCGCATGGCATCGCTCGGTGCCGACGTGGTGCTGCTCGAACGCGCGACCGCGCCTCGCCCGCACGGCTACCTGATCGACTTCTTCGGCGCGGGCTACGACGCGGCTGAGGCGGTCGGTGTGCTACCGGCGATCCGCGACGTCGGGTACAACTTCGACGAAGCCAGCCTGGTCGACGAACGGGGGCGCCGGCGCGCCGCGGTGTCGTACGTCAAGATCGACCGGGCGCTGCGTGGCCGCCTGTCCAGCGTGATGCGTCCCGATCTCGAGCAGGTCCTGCGCGACAACCTGCCCGACACCGTCGAGCTGCGATACGGTGCCGCGGTCAGCGGTGTCAACGATCACGACGACGCTGTGACGGTCACCCTCGAGGGCGGGGAAAAGCTGGACGCCGATTTGCTGATCGGCGCCGACGGCATCCACTCGACCGTGCGCGGGCTGGTGTTCGGCGCCGAATCGCAGTACCTGCGCTTCCTGGGATTCCACACCGCCGCTTTCATCTTCGATGCTCCTGCGATCCGCGAGGCCGCCGGCGATAACGTCACCCTCACCGACACCATCGACCGACAGATCGGTTTCTACGCCCTGCGCAACGGCAAGGTGGCCGTCTTCGCACTGCACCGCACCGCGGATCCGGAACTTCCCGGGGACACCCGGGCGGCGATCCGGGCCAGCTACGCGGACATGGGATGGCTGGTGCCTGACGCTCTGCAGCGGTGCCCGCCGCCGCACGACATCTACTACGACCAGGTCGCCCAGGTCGTCATGCCCCGCTGGAGCAAGAACCGGGTGGTGCTGATCGGTGACGCGTGCTCGGCGGTGTCGCTGCTGGCCGGGCAGGGCGCCTCCCTGGCCGTGGGCGCTGCGTATGTCCTGGCCGAGCAGTTCCGTCTGACGTCGTCGGTGGAACGGGCACTGGAGTTCTACGAGCGCCTGTGGCGCCCGGAGATCGAGGAGAAGCAGAAAGCAGGCCGGGATGCGGCCAACCGTTTCCTGCCCTCGTCGCCATTGCAACGGTGGACCCGCCGCACCACGCTACGGCTGGCCTGGCTGCCGTCGATCAATCGGCGCATCACGGCCGCTTTGGTCGGCCAGCCGAGCCCGGTGATCGCCATGTTGCGGCAGGGCAGCGAGCCCCCGGAAAATGACTAGCGGTGGACTTACAGCCCGAATCCCGGACGGCGGCGCCGCAGATATCGCTCGAACTCGGCCGCCAGCGCGTCGCCGTCGATCTTGCCGAGCGCCTCGTTGACGTCCACCGCCGCGTCACCGTGCTGCTCGAGTGACTGCACGTATTCGGCCAGCTCCTCGTCGTCCGCGGCCATCTCGGTGATTTCCTGCTCCCAGGCCTCGGCCTGGGCCGGCAGGTCGCCCAGCGGCACCTCCACGTCGAGCACTTCCTCGACACGGCGCAACAGCGCCACCGTCGCCTTCGGGTTGGGCGGGTGCGAAACGTAGTGCGGCACCGCCGCCCAGAACGTCACGGCCGGGATACCTGCGGCCACGCAGGCGTACTGGAACACGCCTGCGATTCCGGTCGGACCCTCGTAGCGCGTTTCCTGCAGCCCGAACAGTCGCGCCGAATCGGACGAGTATGCGGCGCCGGAGACGGGTACCGGCCGGGTGTGGGGCGTGTCGGCCAGCAGCGCCCCAAGAATCACCACGGTCTCCACGTTGAGCTTGTCGATGACGGCCAGCAGTTCGTCGCAGAAGGTGCGCCAGCGCATATTCGGCTCGACCCCGTGCATGAGCACCACATCGCGATTGCTGTCGGGCGGTCGGCAGTGCGAGATTCGCATGGCCGGCCACTCCAACTCCCGGGTCACACCGTCGACCTGGCGGATCACCGGGCGATTGACCTGGTAGTCGTAGTAGGCCTCGTCGTCGATCTCGACGATGGGCAGCGCGTCCCAGGTCGCGGCCAGGTGCGTCACTGCATCACTGGCCGCGTCGCCGGCGTCATTCCAGCCCTCAAATGCCGCCACCACGACGGTGTTGTGCAGTTGGGGCAGCCTGCTGTCTCCCGACCCGCCGCTGCTCCCGCCATCCGGCAAAGTCACCCAGCAAGCCTAGCCTTCACCGCCATCGAGATGGCCGCAGCGGTCGTGCTTCGGCCCCCACCCGCGACCCCGATGGCAATGTCGTTGAGTCCTCGGCCGAGGCTTTCGGGTGCACTCTGGTTAATCTTTAGATAACTGAGACATTGCCGACAGGATCCGCGAGCGGGCGCTCAAGGCATCGCGATCGCCAGCGGGTCGGGTCGAATTGGGCGTCCAGACGTCGGGCGACGTAAACTTGTCGGGTCGAGAGGCGTTGCAACGGATCCCGGTGCTCAAAAGCCGGCATCCGCCACGCTCGGCAGATCAAAGGACGCCTTCCGCCATGTGGAAGGAACGTACGTGAACGCCGATAAGTCGAACACCTTCGCGCCGAATATCCGCCCCGACTGCACAAACGAACTGACGGCAGCGCTGCGCCAGCGGATCATGGTGATCGACGGCGCGATGGGCACCGCGATCCAGCGTGATCGGCCAGACGAGGCCGGCTACCGCGGCGAACGGTTCAAGGACTGGGCGAGCGATCTCGTCGGGAACAACGATCTGCTCACCCTGACGCAACCCCACATCATCGAGGGGATCCACCGCGAGTACCTCGAATCGGGCGCCGACATCCTGGAGACCAATACGTTCAACGCGAACGCGGTCTCGCTCTCCGACTACGACATGGCGGAGCTGAGCTACGAGCTGAACTACGCCGGCGCTGCCCTGGCCCGCAAAGCCTGCGACGAGTTCAGCACCCCGGAGAAGCCCCGCTACGTCGCCGGCGCTCTCGGGCCGACCACGCGAACGGCGTCGATCTCGCCCGACGTCAACGACCCCGGGGCGCGCAACGTCTCCTACGACCAGCTGGTCGCTGCTTATCTCGAATCCGCGAACGGCCTCATCGACGGTGGTGCCGACATCGTCATCGTCGAGACGATCTTCGACACGTTGAACGCCAAGGCGGCGCTGTT
This sequence comes from Mycobacterium sp. ML4, assembly GCF_054515735.1. Classification (NCBI taxonomy): domain Bacteria; kingdom Bacillati; phylum Actinomycetota; class Actinomycetes; order Mycobacteriales; family Mycobacteriaceae; genus Mycobacterium; species Mycobacterium sp. ML4. Next base: position 66,545 of record NZ_JBTNSY010000013.1, on the reverse strand, counting down.
CGCCGTCGAGACGCTGTTCGAAGAGCGCGGGCGCCGGTGGCCGGTGATCATCTCGGGCACCATCACCGACGCTTCCGGGCGGACGTTGTCCGGTCAGGTCACCGAAGCATTCTGGAACTCGATCAGGCACGCGAAACCCATTGCGGTGGGGCTCAACTGCGCCCTGGGGGCGCCGGAGATGAGGCCGTACATCGCAGAGATGTCGCGGATCGCGGACACCTTCGTCTCCTGCTACCCCAACGCCGGCCTGCCCAATGCCTTTGGCGAATACGACGAGTTCCCGACGCGTCAGGCCGGTTACATCGCCGAATTCGCCGACGCCGGTCTGGTCAACCTGGTCGGCGGTTGCTGCGGAACGACGCCGGCGCACATCGCCGAGATCGCCAAGGTCGTCGAGGGCAAGCCGCCGCGGAAGCTGCCGGAGATCCCGGTGGCCACCCGACTCGCCGGGCTGGAGCCGCTGAACATCACCGACGACTCGCTGTTCGTGAACATCGGTGAGCGCACCAACATCACCGGCTCCGCCCGGTTCCGCAACCTGATCAAGGCCGAGGACTACGACACCGCGCTGTCGGTCGCCCTGCAGCAGGTCGAGGTCGGTGCGCAGGTCATCGATATCAACATGGACGAGGGCATGATCGACGGTGTTGCCGCGATGGACCGGTTCACCAAGCTGATCGCGGCCGAACCGGACATCAGCCGCGTCCCGGTGATGATCGACTCCTCCAAGTGGGAGGTCATCGAGGCAGGCCTGAAGAACGTGCAGGGCAAGCCGATCGTCAACTCGATCTCCATGAAGGAGGGCGAGGAGAAGTTCATCCGCGAGGCCCGGCTGTGCCGCAAGTACGGCGCCGCCGTGGTGGTTATGGCCTTCGACGAACAGGGCCAGGCCGACAACTTGGAGCGCCGCAAGGAGATCTGCGGGCGCGCCTATCGGATCCTGACCGAAGAGGTCGGCTTCCCGGCCGAGGACATCATCTTCGACCCGAACTGCTTTGCCCTGGCTACCGGTATCGAGGAGCACGCGACGTACGGGATCGACTTCATTCAGGCCTGCGCCTGGATCAAGGAGAACCTCCCCGGAGTGCACATTTCCGGCGGTATCTCGAACGTGTCGTTCTCCTTCCGGGGCAACAACCCTGTCCGCGAGGCGATCCACGCGGTGTTCCTGTTCCACGCCATCAAGGCCGGTCTGGACATGGGCATCGTCAACGCCGGAGCGCTGGTGCCCTACGACTCGATTGACCCCGAACTACGGGACCGCATCGAGGACGTCGTGCTCAACCGTCGCGAGGACGCGGCCGAGCGGCTGCTGGAGATCGCCGAACGGTTCAACAGCTCGGAGACGACCGGTGACTCGGTTGTCCAAGAGTGGCGATCCTTCCCGGTTCGCGAAAGGATCACACACGCCCTGGTCAAGGGCATCGACGCCCATGTCGACGCCGACACCGAGGAACTGCGGGCCGAGATCGCCGCGGCGGGTGGTCGCCCCATCGAGGTGATCGAGGGCCCGCTGATGGACGGTATGAACGTGGTCGGTGACCTCTTCGGCTCGGGCAAGATGTTCCTTCCCCAGGTCGTGAAGTCGGCCCGGGTGATGAAGAAAGCCGTTGCCTACCTGCTGCCCTACATCGAGGCGGAGAAGGTGGAGTCTGGAGCGGTCGCATCAAAAGACACCAACGGCACGATCGTGATGGCGACGGTGAAGGGCGACGTTCACGACATCGGCAAGAACATCGTCGGGGTCGTCCTGCAGTGCAACAACTTCGAAGTGATCGACCTTGGTGTGATGGTGCCCGCCCAGAAGATCCTGGACGCCGCCAAGGAGCACAACGCCGACATCATCGGGCTGTCCGGCCTGATCACCCCGTCCCTGGACGAGATGGTCAATTTCGCCGTTGAGATGGAACGGGGGGGACTGGAGATCCCGCTGCTGATCGGCGGCGCGACCACCTCACGCGCCCACACCGCCGTGAAGGTGGCGCCGCGTCGCACCGGCCCGGTGGTCTGGGTCAAGGACGCGTCCCGCTCGGTGCCGGTAGCTGCCGCTCTCCTCGACGAGAAGCAGCGTCCTGCACTGTTGGAGGCCACCGAAAAGGACTACGCATCCCTGCGCGAACGGCACGCTCAGAAGAACGAGCGGCCGATGCTGACGCTGGAGAAGGCCCGAGCGAACCGGACGCCCGTCGAATGGGACGGTTACACGCCGCCGGTGCCCGCTCAGGGCCTCGGCGTGCGGGAGTTCGAGAATTATGACCTCGCCGAATTGCGTGAGTACATCGACTGGCAGCCGTTCTTCAACGCCTGGGAGATGAAAGGCCGCTTCCCCGACATCCTCAACAACCCGGCCACCGGCGAGGCCGCCCGCAAGCTGTACGACGATGCCCAGGAGATGCTCGACACCCTGATCAAGGAGAAGTGGCTGACGGCCAACGGGGTGATCGGCTTCTTCCCGGCCAACGCCGTCGGGGACGACATCGAGGTCTACACCGACGAGACCCGTACCGAGGTGCTCACCAGGTTGCACAACCTGCGCCAGCAGGGCGAGCACCGCGACGGCATCCCGAACCGGTCGCTCAGCGACTTCGTCGCCCCCAAAGAAACTGGGCTCACCGACTTCATCGGTGCCTTCGCCGTCACCGCCGGGCTCGGCAGCCAGGACAAGATCGCGGAGTTCAAGAAAGCCCTCGACGACTACAGCGCGATCCTGCTGGAGTCGATCGCTGACCGGCTGGCCGAGGCGTTCGCCGAACGCCTGCACCAGCGAGTCCGCAAGGAGTTCTGGGCATTCCAGCCCGACGAGCAGCTGGACAACGAGGCACTCATCGGTGAGAAATACCGGGGCATCCGCCCTGCCCCCGGCTACCCGGCCTGCCCGGAGCACACCGAGAAGGTGACGCTCTGGAAGTTGATGGACGTCCAGGAGCGGACGGGGATCGAGTTGACCGAGTCGATGGCGATGTGGCCCGGTGCCGCCGTCAGCGGCTGGTATTTCTCGCACCCGCAGTCGCAGTACTTCGTGGTCGGCCGGATTGCCCAGGACCAGGTCGCCGATTACGCCAAGCGCAAGGGCTGGACCATGCAGGAAGCCGAGCGCTGGCTCGCCCCCAACCTCGGCTACAACCCGGAAGACTGAACCGGCGTCAAACGCACGCGGTCACTCAGCCGCAGCGGACGGGCAGGTGTAGGGGACCGCGAATGACGCGGGATGGAAAGTAGTCGATCGCACCCGCCACAGTGAGGCGGGGGAAGCGCTCGTAGAGGGCGCGCAGTGCAATCGTTCCCTCCATCCGGGCGAGGCTGGCGCCGAGGCAGTAGTGCACTCCGGCCGCGAAGGACAGATGCTCGTGAGAGTTGGGTCTGGCGATGTCGAACGCGTTCGGTTCGGTGAACACCGCCGGATCCCGATTGGCCGCCGCGAGCAGGGTGACGACTGGGGTGCCCGGGCGTAGCTCGTGGCCGGCCAGCATCGTTGTCTCCCGCGCGAGGCGGACGCTGTATTGCGCGGGCGCCTGCAGTCGTAAGGTCTCCTCGACCACCCGGCCCGCGCAATCGAGATCCGCCGAGAACGCCGCGCGCTGCGCCGGGTTTTCGGACAGGGCGACCACGGCATTGCCGATGATGTTGGACGTGGTGACGAAGCCGCCGATCAGCAGCGCCTGGCAGGTCGCCAGCAGCTGGACCTCGGTCAGTTGACCCGAGTCGATCATCATGCTGACCAAGTCCTCGCCCGGGTGCCGGGTTCGATCGGCGACGACGGCGGCGAAGTACTCGGTCATCTCCGCAAGCAGAATCTGGGTGCGACGCCGGTCATGCAGGCCGCGCGCTCCGTCGATCGTGGCAGCGAAATCGGCACCCCACCGTGCGAACAGGCGGTGATCCTGCGGGGGCAAGCCGAGAAGTTCGGAAATCACTCGGCTCGGCACCTGAATCGCGAACTCGTCGATCAGGTCGACCGGTTGCTTGCGGTCCAGCCGATCCAGTTGCCGGTCGACCAGCTCTTCGATGAAGACCCGTCGCGCGCGCATGGCTTCCGGGCTGAAGTGCGGTGCGACGACTTTTCGCAGCATGGTGTGCAGCGGCGGATTCGCGGACGCCAGTGAGTCGTCGAGCGGATGCACCAGTAGGCCGCTGCGTTGCCAGGGCAGCGGTGTCAGATTCAATCGCACCGCCGACGTCGGTGCGGCGACGAATCGTTCATCACGAAGTACCTGACGGCATACCGCGTGCGACGCGGTCATGCACAGACCACTTCGGCCGCGAACGAGTTCGCCCTCTTGACGTATGCGCTCGTACCGCGCGTAGCCGGCGATGCCGCGCGGCATCCCCAACACACGGGCGGTGGGATCGCCGAGTGCCGCCGAGGCGACCAGCCGCAGGCGCGATCGGTAGAGCCGCAGGATCGCCGACAGCTCGGTCAACGGGAGTGTCCCGGCACGTCTCGGGCCGGCGTGAGTTTGGGGGCCCGGACGATGTTCTTTTCGAGCAGCTCGCTTCGGATGCGCTGGCGCAGAACGTATTTCTTGATCTTGGTACCCGACATCGGCCATTCCCGGACGAACCGGACGTACCGAGGTATCCGGTAGGTGGCGATGTTGCCCAGGCAGAAGTCGATGATCTCCTGTTCTGTCGCCGTCTCTCCGGGTTTCAGCTCGAGGTAGGCGGCCGGGACTTCGACGTAGTAGTCGTCGGGAGCGGCGACGACTGCGGCGATGTGCACCGCGGGATGGCGTAGCAGGAAACCCTCGACCTCGGCCGCGGACACGTTCTCGCCGCCAACCTTCAACATGTCTTTGAGCCTGCTGACAAAGGTAATCCGGCCTTCGTCGTCCATGACGGCCACATCACCGGTGTGAAACCACCCGCCGTCGTCGAATGACCGGGCGGTGAGTTCCGGGTCGTGCAGATAGCCGTCAAAGCAATTCGGGCCGCGGAAAAGCAGCTCGCCCTCGGTACCGGCCGGGACGTCACGGCCGGTCTGCGGGTCCACGACACGGCACTGCATGCCCGGCAGCGGGTGCCCGCCGGTCGTCATCCGCTGCTCCAGCGTGTCGGTCTGCCGGTTCAGAGCCAGAAAGCCGGCGCACTCCGTCATTCCGAAGCAGGAGACCTGCACAGCAGTGGGTAACCGGCTCGCCATGTCTCGGAGCCGTTCCGGCACACCCACCGCCATGACAAGCCGCAGAGTCGACAGGTCTCGCAGGCCGAAGTCGGGCTGGTTCAACACGGGAAGCCAGATGGTCTCGAAGCCGGGCAGGGCGACGGTGCAGCGTTGGCTTTCCAAGTGGTCAAGAGCGGTGTCGGCACGGAAGAAGCCAACATGACAGCAGCAGCAACCCGCATAGATGCAGGTCATCACAAAGGTGATGCCGCCGACGTGGAACAGGGGCAGCGCGTTCCAGACCCGATCGTCCCCGGTGAGAAAAAACCTCGAGTCTGCGGTGCCCGCGGCCGCCCGAATGAAAGCTTCGTGGCTGATCATCGCCCCTTTGGGGGTCGCCGACGTGCCGGAGGTGTATATCACCATCGCGGTGTCGCGCACCCCGACCATCTCCTGGCGCCGGCGCACCGACTGCGCCTCGATGCGATCTCCCTGGGCTTGAAAGTCTTTCTCCGACAGAATTTTTGGTGACGACTCGACGGTACCGAGCAACACCGTCTGCCGGAGGGCAGCCACGACGCTCGCCGACGCGGTCAAGGCGGGTAGCTGAGCCGGTTCGGTGAACAGCAGGCGCATCCGCGAGTGGGTGATCACCTCGGACAATTCGTAATTCTTGAACCGGGTGTTGATCGGCACCGGCACGGCGCCAACCTTCATCGCTGCGAATAGCACCGCGATGGAATCGGGCGAGTTCGGCAACAGGATGCCGACGGTCTCGCCCGCCCGCACGTCCAAGGCCAGCAGTCCCCGGGCGATCATTTCGGCCCGCGTAGCCAGTTCCGCGTAACTCACCGTTGCGTCCGGGAATGCCAAGACGTCGCGATCGGGGTGCTCGGCCGCTCGTAAGTCCAGGAGATCGCACAAAGTGGTGACGTCGTTTCCCCGACGTCCGTTGACGTCGCCGTGATGTCGCACCACTGCCCCTAAGCCCAGCTCGCCCGAAAACATGGCCAGGCTATCCGGCGAGCGGCCCCAAGTGAAGATCGAACAGTCGTTTTGGGTTGTATTCTGGCCGCGATCGATACATCACGCGGCAGAGGAATTCGGGATGCTCTGGTCGGCTCTTGGGCTTCGTCCTGTGCCGGTTGATCGAGTTGTCACCGAGGCAGTCGGATACTTCCGGCATTGTCTGCAACCAGACGGTTCCGTTGCGAGTGATCCGACTTCACGACTATTCCGGGAATGGGACACCGTCAACGCCCTGAAGGCCATCGCCTCATGGCAGCGGGTAGTTCCGCTCAACGTAGCTGACATCGTCGATCCTGCCCTGGGTTTCCTTGCGGCACAGGAAAAACCGGGAGGTATGTTGAGTTGGGGTGGAGCTGAGATCGCATCTGACCGGTACTGCACCGAGACGAGCAGCGAGTACATCACTGCGCTCACGCTGCTCGGCAGAACCGATGAGGCGCGCGTCAGGGCGCGGTTTCTGCGGGACAGGCAACGAGCAGACGGCGCCTGGGAAGAAACGCACAGTCACATCCCACGGGCGTTTCAGTTGGAGGCGTCGGTGACCGGATTCGCTTTGCTGGCACTCGATGGGCTCGATATCGAACCGCTGCACCTGGACGAAGCGATGAATTTCCTGGCAGGCAAGCAGCATCCGGAGGGGCATTTTGGAATCAACTGGTATTACTACGCTTCGTATTACTATCTGATGCGGCCTTCGGTGGCGGCTCTGATGAGGTTCGCCAGTTATCCGCAGGTCGCCGCGGCGCGCGATTTCGTGTTGGCCCGGCAACGGCCTGACGGAAGCTGGTTCAGCCGCGCGGACGGCTCAGGCCAGACGGCTTCGACCGAATTACACACGGCGCTTGCCCTCGGTACCCTCGCCGGCGCGGGTGTGCCAGCCGACTCAGCGGCCGTGCTTCGCGCTGTCACGTGGCTGCTCGATCATCGCCGCGCCGACGGCTCATGGTTTGGCGGGGACTATCCGTATCCGAAGTCCGACGGCTATCGGGAATTCCATGCGCCTCAAGATGTTTTCGCCACGGCACAGGTACTCACCGCGTTCAGGGAGCTGGAGTCGTTGTGAGTACTACAGCCGACGAACCCGTGGCCGTGATCGGCATCGGCTGCAGACTGCCCGGGCGTATCACCGACCACCGATTGCTGTGGCGGGCCCTCGAGCAAGGCGTCGACGCGATCGGGCCGATCCCGCCCGACCGGTGGGACGCCGAGCGCTTCTATTCGCCGAGTCCGCAACAACCCGGTCGAATGAACACCCGTCGGGGCGGTTTCGTCGAAGACGTCGATGCGTTCGACGCGGCATTCTTCGGCATATCCGCTCGCGTCGCCGAGCAGATGGATCCCCAACAGCGCCTACTTCTCGAAGTGTGCTGGGAAGCGCTCGAGGATGCGGGCATCGTGCCCGGTGAGCTCGCGGGTGGGCGAACCGGCGTGTTCGTGGGTGCCTGTAGCCAGGATTACGGAGGTCTGCAATCGGCACCTGGAGAACTGGAGGGCCTGGGACCTCATTCGGCCAGCGGCACCTTCATGAGCATCCTGTCCAACCGTTTGTCCTACACGCTCGACCTGCGTGGTCCCAGCATGACCATCGACACGGCCTGCTCTTCGTCCTTGGTTGCCGTACACACCGCGGTGCAGAGTCTGCGGCGAGAAGAAAGCGACCTGGCCCTCGTCGGTGGCGTAAACCTCATGCTGACACCGCAATTCACCATTGCCCTGAGCCAGGCCGCGATGCTGTCACCGGACGGCTGGTCGCGGGCGTTCGACGCGTCGGCCAACGGTTATGTGCGCGGTGAGGGCGCCGGCGTCGTGGTGCTCAAGCCGCTGGACAGGGCCCGCAGGGACGGTGACCGCATCTATGCGGTGATCCGGGGCACTGCGGTCAATCAGGATGGACGCACGCAGGGAATCACGGTCCCCAACGGGCATGCGCAGGAGGACAACTTCCGGGCCGCGTTGGCCGCCGCCGGAATTGCGCCCGCAGAGGTCGGCTACATTGAGGCGCACGGCACCGGAACGCCGGTCGGCGACCCGATCGAAGCCAATGCACTCGGGCGGGTGCTGGCTACCGATCGAGGGCCGGACCGGCCGGCGCTGCTGGGCTCGATCAAGACGAACATCGGCCACCTCGAGGCCGGCGCCGGCATCGCCGGCCTCATCAAGGCCGCCCTGTGCGTGCACCATCGGCGAATCCCCCCTAGCCTGCACTTCCGCAGCGCCAATCCCGACATCGACTTCTCCGGTCTGCCAATCGCTGTAGCGACGAATGCTCAACCCTGGCCGGCTCACCAACCCCGCGCCGTCGCCAGTGTCAACTCATTCGGGTTCGGCGGCACGAACGCCAACGTCGTCGTAACCGAAGCTCCCGACGAATATGAGCCGGCACCGACGACGGTGCCCCCGCACCCCAGCGTGTTGACGGTCAGCGCCCGCACCGAGGCTGCCCTCGACGCCCTCGCCGCGCAATACGCCGATCTCTTGCAGGCACGCTCGCTCAACCTGGAATCGCTGGGTGCGGCGCTGGCCTTGCGGCGCACCCACCATGAGCACCGAATAGCCGTGGTGGCCGGCAATGCGGAAGAGGCTGCAGCGAAATTCCTTGCCGGACAGGTTGTGCGCGGACACGCGTCACGCGGCGGGCGGAAAATCGCGTTTCTGTTCAACGGGCAGGGACCCCAGTGGTATGCGATGGGGCGAACCTTGCTGGAAAGCTCCCCGGTGTATCGGGCGGCGATTCTGGAATGCGACCGGCTTGCCGGGCAGTATCTGGACTGGTCGATTCTTGAAGTGCTGACTGCTGACGAGGCTTCGTCGAAAATAAGTGAAACTCAGTATCTGCAGCCCGCCATGTTCGCGGTCCAGGTGGCTCTGGTGGAGCTGTGGAAATCCTGGGGTGTGCAACCGGGCGCGGTGCTGGGGCACAGCATGGGTGAGATTGCCGCCGCGTACGTCTCGGGGGCGCTGAGCCTGTCCGAGGCGCTGAGGGTGATCTGCACCCGCGCCCGAATCCAACAGAAGGCCGACGCTTCGGGCGGAATGATGTACGTCGCGCTGCCCGCATCGGACGCGCGCGAGTTGTGTTTGCGCAAGCCCGACCAGCTTTGGGTGTCGGCGGTCAACAGTCCGCGCTCGGCCACCTTGTCCGGTCGCAGGCCCGCATTGCGTGCTCTGGCAACCGAACTCGACGACCGCGGCATCTACACCAAACTTCTGCAGGTGAACTGTGCCTGCCACAGCCCCGACATGGAGCCGTTGCGCGACGAGCTACTGGACGCGCTGGCCGGACTGCAGGGCAACGAGACGACCATCCCGATGTATTCGACGGCCACCGGCGGCAGGATTGAAGGTCCCAAACTCGGCACCGACTACTGGTGGGACAACTTCCGCAATCCGGTGTTGTTCGAGCGGGCGGTTCGCTCACTGCTGGCCGACGGGTACGACACCTTCGTCGAGGTGGGACCTCACCCGGTATTGGCCAACTCCCTCAACGAGATCGCCCCCGGGGCAGTGGTGGTGTCGTCATTGGTGCGTCACAAAGACGACTGGGCAAGTTTCCTCAATGGATTCGCCACGCTCTACACCAGCGGCTGCCCGATAAACTGGCGGCAGCGCTATCCCGGGGGTGCCGCGGCGCTCGACTTGCCGACGACCGTGTGGGCGCGCCAGCGGTTCTGGAACGAGAGTCCACTTTCACGCCGCTATCGCACTGCCGCACAACAGCATCCGATGCTGCGACGGGTCGATGGTACGCGGCCCTCCTGGGAGCTCGACTGGGACGATCACCGGCTGTGGTGGGTGCGTCACCATCACGTACTCGGATCGGTCATCGTGCCGGGAGCCTGCTATGTCGAAGCCGCGTTGCACGCCGCTCGTGAAGTGACCGGTCGCGCCTGTGCGCTGGAGTTCGTCGAATTCGAGCGGGCCTGTGTGCTTTCCGGTGAACCACAAATGACCAGACTCGAACTCGACGCCGAGCAGGGCACTTTCGAGTTTCATCAGCGCGCGGTCCGCGGTGACGGCTGGACGCGCAACGCCCGCGGGCGATTCCATCCGGCCGCCGTTCAACGAACCGGACCATACGATGTCGACGCCATCTTGTCGCGCTGCACGAAAGTTCATAGCGCAGTTGACATCTACGGTGACTGCGCGAAGAAGGGATATGTCTACGGGCCGGCATTCTGCGGAATCGACCGGTTGCACCTCGGAGCGGGTGAGGCGCTTGCCCGCATCCGGCTACCGCGGATCTTGCGTAACCGATTGAGCGGGTACGTCTTCCATCCCGCCGTCCTCGACGCCTGTTTCCAGAGCGCGATACTGCATCCGTCCGGTGACCGACCCGACGACCTGTTGCCGACCAACTACCTGCCCACCGGAATCGAGCAGGTTCGTCTCTACCGTGACGACGCATTGCCCGCGTGGAGTTACACCCGGCTGCGCAGGCAAAACGATGCCTTGGTGGTCGACATTCATCTGCTGGACGAGCGGGGGGAGGTGATCGCGGATTTCACTCCCTTGACGGGCAGAGCGGTCCCACGATCCCCGGCAGCTGAGAGTCGCATCGACAATGACTTCTACCGTTTCGTGTGGCACCAATCCGAACGGAGCACTCAATCGCGCTGTAGCGCACTGACCCTGGGACCCGCCGACCTGCGCGAGGTACTCGATCGCCAAGCTCGTACGCTGGCCGCGCGACTGGACCGACACGTCTACGCCACCACATATCAACAGGATGTACGGGCGCTCTGCGCCGCCTATGTGGCCGCCTGTCTTGATCGTCTGCAGCCGCCCACCGAATTCACGGTGGGCGACATTGCCGCTCTGGTGCCCAAGTATCACCGCGCCTTTGGCGGCATGTTGCGGCTGCTCGTCGAGGACGGTTCGCTCAGTGAGCGCGACGGGCGGTTCTGCCGGACTGCGGCTGCGCACCCCGGCTCGCCCAAGCAGCACGTCGATCCGCAGCAGTTATGGGCCGAAATCTTCGTGAACTATCCCGAGAGTGCATGGGAACTGCTGCTCTTGCAACGAACCGGAGGCCGGCTGCACGACGTGCTGACCGGTGCGGTCGACCCCTTGCAATTGCTGTTCCCGTCCGGCGCATCGACGGACATTGAACCCATCTACCACAATTCGCCGATCTCCCGGCTCTACAACATGCTGGCCCGCACCATCATCCGGCGCCTCGCCGACAGTGCCGATCCGCGGCGAACGCTGCGCATCCTGGAAGTCGGCGCGGGCACCGGTGGATTGACGGCGAACCTGCTCCCGACCCTGCCAGCGCAGCGCTGCACGTACGTATTCAGCGACGTGTCGGCGGCATTCGTGGCGGCCGCGCGCGAACGCTTCCGCGACTACGATTTCGTGGACTACCGGGTGCTCGACCTCGAACATGACGTGCCGGCAGAGGAATTCGCCCCGGGCTCCTTTGACCTGGTGATCGCCGCCGATGTGGTGCACGCCACCACCGACGTGAAGCGAACTCTCGCCAGGCTTCACACCTTGCTCGCGCCTGGAGGCGCGCTAGTGCTGGTCGAAGCCGCTCCTGACACTCCTTGGCTCGACCTCACCTTCGGTCTGACGGCGGGTTGGTGGTGCGCCGGCGACCTCGACCTGCGACCGGAGGGCCCGCTATTGGAGCCGCGAACCTGGCGGGAAACGTTGCGTTCCGTCGGGTTCGACGATGTCGCCGCTGTCGGTGATCCCCACCACTGCGGCGCCGGCTCCCAAACATTGCTGATGGCCCGGAGGCCCCGGGTCGGTGCGCAGCAGCAGCCTGGCTCGAGCACTGCGGAACGCGCGGGGACCTGGCTGATCCTGGCCCGCGCCGATCCGCTCGCTGAGCAACTCGCTGCCCGAATCGAGTCACATGGTGGCCGGGCCGTCGTGCTGGACAGCCTCGCGGACGATCTCGTCGAGGTGGTGACTCCGGACGGAATCGTCGACCTGCGCGATGCCGTCGGGCTGCCGATGGATCAGGCTGTGACCGACTCGTCGGTCCGCCTTGTCGAATTGCTCAAGATCGTTTGTCGCGGCGGCGACCATCAATGGCCGCGGATGTATGTGCTCACCCGCGGGGCCCATGCTCTGCACAACGATCAGGTCAACCTGTCCGGTTCGCCCGCGTGGGGACTGATTGCCACGGTGCGCCTTGAATTGCCGCAGTTGCATTATGCGGTAATCGATCTCGACTCGACGCCCGTGCCCGGTGAAGCGGACGCGGTCTGGGCGGAGCTGCGCACCCGCGACCACGAACGGGAGATCGCGCTGCGCGGCGGGACGCGGTTCGTGCGCAGACTGGTTCGCGCGGCAGTTGAGCCGGACACGGTGTCCGCCGCCGCCCTGCCGTCCGGTGTCGGATTCGAACTCGGCGCAGCGACCGCGGGATCACTGGACGAATTGCGCTACCACACCGTGAAACGTCGGGCCCCCGACACCGGCGAAGTGGAGATCGAGGTGCTGGCGACGGGCCTCAACTTCCTGGATGTGATGACCGCGCTCGGGCAGGTGCCGCCTTTGGAGTCCACCGAGAGCTACCGCTTCGGCGCCGAGTGCGCAGGAATTGTCACCCGGGTCGGCGGCGGCGTGTTCGACATCGCTGTCGGCGAAGCGGTAGTGGGGATCATCAGCGCACAGGGAGCGGCTGCCGGCTACCTGACGCTGCCGGCCACCGGGGTAGTCGCCAAGCCTGCCAACCTGAGTTTCGAAGCCGCATGCTCGCTGCCTATCGTTTTTCTCACGGCCTGGTACGGCTTGGTCAAACTCGCCCGGCTGAGGGCCGGCGAACGGGTCCTGATTCACGCGGCGGCTGGCGGCACGGGGCTGGCGGCCGTGCAGATCGCGCGCCATCTGGGGGCCGAGGTGCTCGCGACCGCGGGTAGTCCGGCAAAACGTGAACTACTGCGGACGCTCGGTGTCCGGCATGTGTTCGATTCGCGCTCCATGGATTTCGCCGACCATGTTCGGTCCGCCACTGGTGGCGCCGGAGTCGATGTGGTGCTGAACTCGATCGCTGGGGAGTCGGTGTCGCGCACCCTCGGGTGCCTGGCGCCCTACGGCCGGTTCGTCGAGCTCGGTAAGCGAGACCTGTTGAACGACAGACGAATCGGACTGCGCCCGTTTCTGAACAATCTGGCCTTCTTCAGCTTCGATCTGCGTCAGCTGATGGTGGACCGGCCGGCTGAGGTGCACCGCGAGCTGGCGCTGCTGATGGAGCGCTTCGCAGCCCGCGAGCTGCGTCCATTGCCCTATCGCGTGTTTCACCCTGCTGAGACCACGGCAGCCTTCCGGCACATGGCCGCCGCTCGGCATGTGGGCAAGCTCGTTCTCGCGATGGCTGAGCGCGAATTCCCGGTGGTGCAGGCCCCGCAACCGCCATCGGTTCACGGAACGTGGTTGATCACTGGCGGCCTTCGGGGTTTAGGGCTGGCGATGGCCGAACACCTGGTAGACATCGGGGTGCGCCACCTGGTGTTGATCGGACGTTCTCTGGTGCCCGATGAGCAATGCGCCACCAAGATAGAGGACTTACGCGCACGCGGGACACACGTCGACGTCGCGGCCGTCGATGTCAGCTCACGCACGGCAGTTGCCGAGCTGATCGACCGGATCCACCGCGAGCTACCGCCGCTGCGCGGCGTGCTGCATTGCGCGATGGTTCTCGACGACGCGCTGATCACCGACCTGGACCCCGCGCGGATCACCGAAGTGCTCGCACCGAAAGCGTTCGGTGCCTGGCATCTGCATCAGCTGACTTCGCACTTACCGCTGGAGGCGTTCGTACTCTTTTCCTCTGCCACGTCGATGATCGGCAATCGAGGTCAGGCCAATTACGCGATGGCCAACGCCTTCCTCGACCATCTCGCCCAGGCCAGATCGGTCAGCGGACAGCGGGCGCTCGCCCTGAACTGGGGTGCGGTCGCCGACGTCGGCTACCTGGCCAGGCACGGCGAGATTGGCCGGATCGTCGCCATGACCGGCATGCGCTCCCTGACCTCGGCCCAGGCGTTCGATGCGATGACGACGCTGTGGGGTGGTCGACAGCCGCAGGTCGGTGTATTGCCGGTGAACTGGCCACAGTTCTTTCGCCACCACGGCCTGGACGTTCACACCGAGCCCAGCTTCGAGCATGTCCATGCTGCCGGCCCAAAGTCGCCGGACACCGATGAGCTCACCGGCTCGCTGTCCCAGACCGGCGAGGCTGGTGGCGAGTCGGTGGCGGCCGCGATCGGGGCTCGCGTTGCCGCGATGCTCGGCATCCCCCGCGACGATCTGGATGCGGACATGCCGTTGATGGATTACCTGGATTCGCTGCTCGCCGTCGAGATCGGCGCATGGCTGGAGCGTGAGTTCGGGACCAAGATCACCATCATGGAGCTGATGCGCGGGCCGAGCGCCAGGGAACTCTCTGCGCTGGTGATGGCCCAGCTGGACCTCACGTAGTCGACATCACGTGCGGGCATTCTGCATCTGCAGTATTCCCGAAAGAACCGGAATGTCGCTTCGCTCGGGCGCCGACGTGACGAATATGCACTGCCGCCCGTCCGCCCACATGCGGGTGCGCAGGAGGTCGCCCGGGAAAACCACGTGCAGGAACCGCGCCGAATAACGGCGCACCCGAGTGGGATCGTCAGCCAGCAGCGTCTTGACTACCGTTGCGCAGACAATGCCGTAGGTGCAGACACCTTGGAGAATCGTTCGGGGGAAACCCGCGGCTTCGGCGAACGCCGGATCGGTATGCACGTTGTCGGTCATTTTGCTGCCGTGAATGTATTTGTGGTAGTCGATCGCCTGGCTGGCCAGTGTCCGGGTATCGGTCACCGCAGTCGGTTCGCAATCCGGCGCCGCGTGTGTCGCAGTTACGTGGGCAGCTCTGGAAGCGCCGTCGACCCAGGCGTGGATACGCGACGTCGCAGTGACCAATGGCTCGCCGTGCGTGTCGACGATCACGGCGCGCTGGACCAGGACCGCCGCGCCCGGATGATCCTCGACGTCGACAACTTGGCCGCAGGACTGTGACTGCGCGTGCGTGGGAAGCGGTCGGTGCACCACCACTTCTTGTTCTTCGTGCAGCAGATCGCCGCGGTTCATTCGAATTCCCGGGAAACAGATCTCCGGTCGCTGTGGCCGCAGAAAATCTGGTGAGGCCACTCCGAAAACGCCTGGTGCAGTCATCGCGAAGGTGGGCAAGACAGCTTCACCACCAAACCGGCAAACGGCGCGATGGTAACCGCTCACGTCCGCGGGCGACCACTGGAATTCCTGCTGCGGCCACCGCAGGCCGATGGCGGAGTCACGATCGATGAACATCGTTGTCAGTTTCCGTCCCAGCGTGCGCTGACGCCACAAGTCGTGCCCTGACGTCGTCCATAATTTACGCGTCCCACAGTCGCACGCGTGCGTAGCCGTCACGGCGTGCGGCGGCACATGAAACAATCGCTCGTCGTGAAGACCTTCGAGGAGCTGTTCGCCCAACTCGGTGAACGTGCCCGCACCCGCCCGGCGGGCAGCGCCACCGTGGCCGCGCTGGATGCCGGGGTCCACGCTCTGGGCAAAAAGATCCTGGAAGAGGCCGGCGAGGTCTGGTTGGCAGCCGAACACGAACCCGACGAGGCGCTGGCCGAGGAGATCAGCCAATTGCTGTATTGGACGCAGGTGCTGATGATCTCGCGCGGTCTGTCCCTCGACGACGTTTATCGGAAGCTGTGAGCATGTTGCGCATCGCGGTGCCGAATAAGGGGGCACTGAGCGAACCGGCCACCGAGATCCTGTCCGAAGCCGGCTATCGCCGTCGTACCGATCCCAAAGACCTCACCGTCATCGACCCGGTCAACAACGTGGAGTTCTTCTTCCTCCGGCCCAAGGACATCGCCATCTATGTCGGCTCGGGAGAACTCGATTTCGGGATCACCGGGCGGGATCTGGCGCTGGATTCCGATGCACCCGTTCGGGAACGGCTGGCGTTGGGTTTCGGGTCCTCCAAGTTTCGCTACGCTGCCCCGGCGGGCCGGGACTGGACGCTGGCCGACCTGGCCGGAAAGCGGATCGCGACCGCATACCCGAATCTCGTGCGAAAAGATCTGGCCGCCAAAGGCATTGAAGCGACAGTCATCAGGCTTGACGGTGCGGTCGAGATTTCGGTGCAACTCGGGGTCGCCGACGCCATCGCCGATGTGGTGGGTTCGGGCCGCACCCTGAGCCTGCACAATCTGGTGGCTTTTGGTGAGCCGCTGTGTGATTCGGAGGCTGTGCTGATCGAATGCGCCGAGGGCCAATCCAGCGCGGGGCGTGATCAACTGGTAGCCCGGGTGCAGGGTGTCGTTTTCGGTCAGCAATACCTGATGCTCGACTACGACTGCCCGCGTGCGGTGTTGGACCGGGCGACATCGATCACACCCGGACTCGAATCGCCGACCATTGCACCGCTCGCCGATCCCGACTGGGTCGCCGTCCGTGCGTTGGTGCCACGCCGGGGCGTCAACGGCATCATGGACGAACTCGCTGCCATCGGAGCCAGAGCCATCCTGGCATCGGATATCAGGTTCTGCAGATTCTGACCCTGTGCCGGGGAGTAGCTGTGTTAGCGTCCCGCTGGGACCTGTGATTTGCGCGGGCTTTCCCGATATCGTCGCCAGGCTGGATGTCTGTCCCAGGAGGGATCGCTGTGACGCAGGTTCTCGTTCTTGTTCTCGCATTGTTGATCGGCGTGGTCGCCGGGTTGCGGTCGCTGACGGCTCCGGCCGCGGTAGCCTGGGCCGTCTTCCTCAGTTGGCTGAATCTCCACGGAACGTGGGCGTCTTGGGTCGGCAACCTGGTGACGGTAGTGATACTGAGCGTTCTTGCCGTTGCCGAACTGGTCAACGATAAATTGCCCAAGACACCACCGCGCACCGTGCCACCGGTATTCGCCGTCCGCCTCATCACCGGCGGATTCGCCGGCGCGGTCATCGGCACCGCTTGGGGATTCAAGTTCGGTGCGCTGGGTGCAGGGGTCGTCGGCGCGGTGTTGGGCACCCTCGGCGGCTTCCAGGCGCGCCGGGCGTTGGTGGCCAAGAACGGCGGCCATGACCTGCCGATCGCGTTGCTCGAGGATGCCGTCGCGGTGCTCGGTTCGTTCGCCATCGTCGCCGCGGCAGCCGCCCTGTGACGCGGCCGCAGCAATTCGACGCGATCGTTGTCGGGGCCGGCCAGGCCGGACCACCGCTGGCCGGCCGGCTCAGCGCCGCGGGACAGCGGGTCGCGGTTATCGAACGCCGGCATGTCGGAGGGACGTGCGTCAACTACGGATGCATCCCGACCAAGACCTTGGTGGCCAGCGCGCACGCCGCACACCTGGCCCGCCGCGGCGCGGAATACGGGGTCCGAACCGGTCCGATCACCGTGGACATGGCAAAGGTCAAAGCCCGCAAAGACGGCATCATGCTCAAGGATCGCAATGGTGTCCAGGCGTGGTTGGACGGCATGGCGGGCACCACGGCGTTTCGCGGGCACGCTCGCTTCGAGGACCCGCACACCATCAGGGTCGGTGACGAACTTCTCCGGGGCGACCGGATCTTCCTCAATGTCGGGGGCCGCGCCGTGATCCCGAACATCCCGGGTCTCGCCGACGTCGACTATCTGACCAACGTCACCATCATGGACCTCGATGAGGTGCCCGACCATCTCGTTATCGTGGGTGGCAGCTACATCGCGCTGGAGTTCGCGCAGATGTACCGCCGGTTCGGCGCCCGGGTGACCGTGGTCGAGCGCGGCCCGCGGCTCGCCTCACGTGAAGACGAAGACGTCTCCGCCACCATCCGGGAAATCTTGGAAGGCGAGGGCATCGACGTCATTACCGGGGCCGACGATGTGCGGCTTGCCAAGCGCAACAGTGGATTTGAGCTCACGCCGCGTTCCGGCGCGGATCCCGTCGAGGGCAGTCACTTGTTGCTGGCGGTGGGACGCCAACCCAACACCGACGACCTGGGCCTGGCCGCCGCCGGTGTGAAAACCGGCGCCCGCGGTTACATCGAGGTTGACGATCAGCTCAGGACCAACGTCGACCACATCTGGGCGCTGGGTGACTGCAACGGCAAGGGTGCCTTCACCCACACGTCCTACAACGATTTCGAAATAGTTGCCGCCAACCTTCTCGATGACGACCCGCGCCGGGTCAGCGACAGGATCACCACCTACGCGCTGTACATCGACCCACCGCTGGGGCGGGCCGGCATGACGGTCGAGCAGGCCCGTGCCTCGGGGCGCAAGTTGCTGGTGGGCAAGCGACCGATGACCAGGGTCGGGCGCGCCGTGGAAAAGGGTGAGACGCAAGGGTTTATGAAGGTCATCGTCGACGCCGAGACCGACGAGATCCTCGGTGTCGCCGTCTTCGGGGTGGGTGGTGACGAGGCCGTGCACTGCGTCCTTGACGTCATGTCAGCCAAAGCGCCTTACACGACGTTGTCGCGCACGATGCACATTCATCCGACGGTCAGCGAGCTGATTCCCACGGTGCTGCAGGAGATGTCGCCGGTCCACTGAGCCCGGCCCACTGGTCGGAACGCGTGCGGGCCGCCCCGTGGTTTGTTGGACCGTGCGGGGGAGAAAACGAAGTACGTTGCCGGGCAATCTCATTACCCCGGCCCTCCAGGTTTTCGATTGCCGCGCATGTGGAAGCACTCGGTGAAACACCGAGAATCGCTTACGGCGCAATGTCGCGAGGAGACCTCGCACGAGTGAACCAAATTTGGCCAATCAAGCACGAAAAGGCTTGGTGGACTCCGTGGTGCAGCCGAACAGCGGATCGAGGCCGACGTCCATACGGCGTCGGAATCGGCACGAGACCGGGTGGCCGGGAGAACCAGAGCCGTCGAGAAGGTCGCATCCCGGGCTGCCGATTCGAAGTTAAACCAAGTGAGTCTCCAGCGTCGCGAGGCCGCGGCAAAGCGCGCTCAGGCGAAGCGGGTGCAGGACCTGGCGCACGCCGGGAAGCAGAAACGACAGGCCGAGCGCGGCGGCTCCTCCGGAGAGCCGTCAGGCCGCCGGCTCGGTCGGCCGGTTGAGCGCGTACTGCGGCCAGCCCGGGTAGGGCGGCGGCGTCCCGCCGAAAGCGGGGCAGTGCGCCTGGTGCGCACACCAGTCACACATGCGCGACGGACTGGGCCGGAAATCCCCGGTCTGACCCGCGGCCTGGATTGCGCGCCAGATGGCCATCAGCGTCTTTTCGAACCGCAGCAGTTCGTCGTGGTCGGGCGCGTAGTCGAGCACCTGAGCGTCGGCCAGGTAGATCAGACGCAGCCGGGCGGGCAGCACACCGCGCGACCGCAGCAGTGCGACCGCGTAGAACTTCATCTGGAACATCGCCTTGAACTCGGCCAGCGCCCGCGCAACCGGCGGCGCTTTGCCGGTCTTGTAGTCCACGACGCGTAGTTCGCCGGTGAGTGCGACATCGATGCGATCGATGTACCCGCGCAGCAACGTGCCGTCGGACAGTTCCACTTCCACCCGCTGCTCGCAGCATTGCGGGTCGAACCGCGTCGGGTCCTCCAACCGGTAGTAGCCCGACAGCAGAGCACGGGCTTCGCCGAGCAGTTGGGCGCGCAGGTCTGGGTCGAGCCCATCGGCAAGTTCGGTGTCCGCTGCGACCACTCGGTCCCACGCGGCATCGAGCAACGTGAGAGCGGTGTCCGGGCCGCGTTGCGCCGCCGGCAGGGCGTAAAGCTGCTCGAGGGCGGCGTGCACCACCGAGCCGCGAAGCTGCGCCGTCGACGGCGCCTCCGGCAACCGATCGATGGCCCGGAACCGGTACAACAGCGGGCATTGCTTGAAGTCGGCGGCGCGCGACGGCGACAGTGCCGGCCGAGCGCGCGGCTGCAGCGGGTCCGTCATAGTCGCAGCCTAGAACCGGGCGGTGACAAACCCCGAGCACCGGCTGCGGCGAGTCGACTGGCACGCTGTACGCCGTGTCAGCAACCGGTCCGTTCACCGCCGGCGAGCGTGTGCAGCTCACCGACGCCAAGGGCCGTCATTACACGATCACACTGACTCCCGGCGCCGAGTTCCACACCCACCGCGGCCGCATCGCGCACGACGCCGTGATCGGGCTGGAACAGGGCAGCGTGATCAAATCCAGCAACGGCGCACTGTTCCTGGCGTTGCGCCCGCTGTTGGTCGACTACGTCATGTCGATGCCCCGCGGGCCCCAGGTGATCTATCCCAAAGACGCCGCGCAGATCATCCACGAGGGCGACATCTTTCCCGGTGCCCGGGTGTTGGAAGCCGGTGCCGGATCGGGCGCGCTGACTCTGTCGTTGCTGCGCGCGGTGGGACCGCAGGGTCAAGTGGTCTCTTACGAACAGCGCGCCGACCACGCCGAGCACGCCCGCCGCAACGTCGCGAATTTCTTCGGCCAGGCACCACAGAACTGGCAACTGATCATCACCGACCTCGCCGACTCGCAACTGCCCGACGGCTCGTTCGATCGCGCCGTGCTGGACATGCTGGCGCCCTGGGAGGTGCTGGACGCGGTGTCGCGGCTTGTGGTCGCCGGCGGCGTGCTGGTCATCTACGTGGCGACGGTCACCCAGCTGTCGACGGTGGTCGAGGCGGTGCGCGCGCAGCAGTGCTGGACCGAACCGCGGTCCTGGGAGACGATGCAGCGCGGCTGGAACGTCGTCGGGCTGGCGGTACGGCCACAGCATTCGATGCGCGGGCATACCGCGTTCTTGGTGGCTACCCGCCGGCTCGCACCCGGCGCGGTAGCCCCGGCGCCGCTGGGCCGCAAACGGGTGGGCAGGGACGGCTGACTCGCGTAACTCGCGAGCAGCCGTGAAATCGCCCATTACTACCCTGACTGCAGGCGCTTTCATGTCTGCTAGTGAGCGACGGGTCAATCGTCGCTGCGGTTGAGCCCGCGCCGCACCGACAACAGTTCGAACTCCGGATGCGCGGCGACCAGTCGTTCGGCTGCATCGAGCACATCCACCGCGTGCGCGCGGTCTCTGGAGACCATGGCCACGCCGATGCCGGCCCGGCGATGCAGATCGTGTGAATCGGTCTCGGCGGCGGACACACTGAACTTGCGCTGCAACTCGGCGACCACGGGCCGGATCACCGATCGCTTCTGTTTCAGGGACCGCACGTCGCCCAGCAGCACGTCGAATTCAAGCCAACCGATCCACATCGCTCAGGGTGTCGGCGACGGCGTCACGGTGGGCCCGGCCTCGGGGCTCGGTGCCGGGGGTGGGGCCGTCGGGGGCGACGCGGCTGCCGAACTTCGCGAGTTCTGCAACGCCAGCAGCATCTCGGCGGTCTTGCGGGACAGTTGCCAACCGCCCAGATATGGCGTGAATTCCATCGGGAAGGTGAACTCGCGCCGGTCCGGATTGGCGGTGGTGATGACGACGGTGGCCATCACGTCGGAGGGATCGGTTGCCGACCAGGCGATGTTGTTTGTCGCGAACGTCATCGGCAGGTAGCCGCCGTCGCGCGCGGCATTGGTGAACCGGTCCAGGGCGGCGGCCGTCTCGGGCGTCGAGCCTTGAACGAGGCTCAGTTTGTTGCTGCCCGGAATGGTGGGGTCGGCCAGGTGGGACAGCACGTCGGTGAGCGCCGCAGGCGCGGGCAGGGGAATACTCGGCGGAGTCGCTGCGACGACCGAGGTGGTCGGCGGCCCCGGCGTTTGAGTCGAGTCCAGTTGCCGCGCAGTTTTGTGCGAGCACCCCGCAACCAACATCGCCGACATCGCCGCCGCCGTCACGATGGCGGCGCTCCGTGTTACGCAGACGTTGCCCGACACCAGGCGCCGACTCAATTGGGTGCCATGAACCAGATTGCGTTGCACGTCACACCGGGGTCCGCGATGGGGGTGACCAAGACGGTCAGAACGCCTGTGGCTAGGGATTTCACGGTCACGGAAGTCCTTTCGCTCGGCCGGAGTAGAAGCCGAGATTACCAGCGTGACCCAACTTGTAACTTTCAAACGGTATTTGACTGCGCACATCAAACGCGGTTGGCCGGTAGCGTTGAGGGTATCCGCCACACCTAATCCTGGTGCGGGAAAGGAGCGCAACATGGGTGACTCAGAGCGTTCTGAAGCATTCAAGAACCCCCGCGATATCCCCCTGTCCAGCGACGATGCTGCCGAACTCGAACAGCTGCGGCGCGAGGCCGCGGCTCTGCGTGAGCAACTCGACAACGCGGTTGCCCACCAAGGCCCGGCGCGCTCCGCGCGCGATGTACATCAGCTCGAGGCCCGAATCGACTCCCTTGCGGCCCGCAATTCCAAATTAATGGAAACTCTTAAAGAGGCCCGCCAACAGCTGTTGGCGTTGCGGGAGGAAGTCGATCGGCTGGGGCAACCGCCGAGCGGCTATGGCGTCCTGTTGGGCACCCACGACGACGAAACCGTCGATGTGTTCACCTCCGGTCGCAAGATGCGGCTGACGTGCTCGCCGAACATCGACATGTCGGTGTTGAAGAAGGGCCAGACGGTCCGGCTCAACGAGGCGCTGACGGTCGTCGAGGCCGGGACCTACGAATCGGTCGGTGAAATCTCGACGTTGCGCGAGGTGCTCGGAGACGGCCACCGTGCCCTCGTGGTCGGCCACGCCGACGAGGAGCGCATCGTGTGGCTGGCCGAGCCGCTGGTCGCCGAGGATCTGCCCGTAGGCCACCCCGACGCCCTCAACGACGACACCCGGCCGCGCCGGCTCCGCCCGGGCGACTCGCTGCTGGTCGACACCAAGGCCGGATACGCCTTCGAGCGCATTCCGAAGGCCGAGGTCGAAGACCTGGTGCTGGAAGAGGTGCCCGACGTCAGCTACGAGGACATCGGCGGCCTGACGCGCCAGATCGAACAGATCCGCGACGCCGTTGAGCTGCCGTTCCTGCACAAGGAGCTCTACCGCGAATACGCGCTGCGTCCGCCCAAAGGCGTGCTGCTCTACGGCCCGCCCGGTTGCGGTAAGACGCTCATCGCCAAGGCGGTCGCCAACTCGCTGGCCAAGAAGATGGCCGACCTGCGCGGCGACGACGCCCGCGAGGCCAAGTCGTACTTCCTCAACATCAAGGGCCCTGAACTGCTGAACAAGTTCGTCGGTGAAACCGAGCGCCACATCCGGCTGATCTTCCAGCGGGCCCGCGAGAAGGCCTCCGAAGGCACCCCGGTCATCGTGTTCTTCGACGAGATGGATTCGATATTCCGCACGCGCGGCACCGGTGTCTCCTCCGACGTGGAGACCACCGTGGTCCCGCAGCTGCTGTCCGAGATCGACGGCGTGGAGGGGCTCGAGAACGTCATCGTGATCGGCGCTTCCAACCGTGAGGACATGATCGACCCCGCCATCCTGCGCCCCGGCCGTCTTGACGTGAAGATCAAGATCGAGCGACCGGACGCCGAAGCCGCGCAGGACATCTTCTCGAAGTACCTGGTCGAAACGCTTCCGGTGCACGCCGACGACCTCGCCGAGTTCAACGGCGACCGTAGTGCCTGCATCAGGGCGATGATCGAGAAGGTCGTCGAGCGGATGTACGCCGAGATCGACGACAACCGGTTCCTCGAGGTCACCTACGCCAACGGCGACAAGGAAGTCATGTACTTCAAGGACTTCAACTCCGGGGCGATGATCCAGAACGTGGTGGACCGCGCGAAGAAGAACGCGATCAAGTCGGTGCTGGAGACCGGTCAGCCGGGTCTGCGCATCCAGCACCTGCTGGACTCGATCGTCGATGAGTTCGCCGAGAACGAGGACCTGCCTAATACCACCAACCCCGATGACTGGGCGCGGATCTCGGGCAAGAAGGGTGAGCGGATCGTGTACATCCGCACCCTGGTCACCGGCAAGTCGTCGAGCGCATCGCGGGCCATCGACACCGAGTCGAACTTGGGGCAGTACCTGTAAGCAGTTGTGGGCGCTAACTGACCAGCGAATAGCTGTTGGTCAGGTCGTCCTGGATCACCTGTGCAGCCTGGGTGGTGGTATCTACGCGCAGAGTTTCGGGCAGCACCCGCGCATGGTATGACCATCCCGCGGGCAGGTTGAGCCGGTCTCCGAGCTTGGGCAGGTCGGCGCGCGACAGCGTCGGATCGACGACCTGACTCCAGGTCTGCATGACCCACTGCCGGCCGTGCGGGTCCTGAAGTTCGTACACCTGCTGGCCGGCGTCGAAGACGAAAACCGTGTTGCGGTTCACCTGATTCACGGTGTAGGGCGTCGGGTTCATCGATGCCAGCAGCACAGTGGCCTGCAAGATCATGTCGATGCCGCCGAAGTTCTTGATGATCTGCGGGCCCTGCTGATTTTTTTCGATGCTGTTCATCAGCCAGTAGCGCGGGCCGTTCAGCACTGCGGTGGCGGCACCGTTTTCGGTCGCGATCGCGTGAGCGTCCAGCGCCGACCACAGTTCGGCGGGGCAGTCGTTGAGGGGGAAGCTGTTGTAGACGGTGGCTTGGGGGCCTGCCTCGCCGGGCGTTACGAGAAGCACTTCGCCGTAACGTTTTCCGGAAAGGTCGCCCGAATCTTGGTGGGCTGCTGAGGGCGGTTGAGGGGCTGACACAGGGTGAACCTAATCACCCAGGTCAGCGCCGTCAACACTGGTCACCGGCGCGTTCGCCATTCGATTGCGGTAGCGGTTGCGCGCGGTCAGGGTGGCGTGCAGGTCAGCGATCAGCGGGTCGACGAAATTCGACCGGTAATCGTCGTCGCCGGCCGCGCGGGCGCTGATGTACATGAACGTCAATGCACCCAGGAACAGGCACAGGCGAAGCAGGGAATCAGGCACCGGGACCGTGAGGCCCATGACGGTCGCGTCGTCGTCGGTGGTGCGCGCCCACTCCTCGAGCAGGGCGGGTGTCAGCACGATCAGGCCGAGGATCAGATAAATGCCGGCCGTCAGCGCCGCCACCACCGCGATTTGCGCCAGCTGCGAGGCAGCCAGCACGAAGATCACATTGACGCGCTCGGCTCGGGTCAGCCGGGGACTGCCCGAAGGGTCGGGCATGGTCTCGAACGGCGTGCCGGCCAGGCGCTCGGCGTCCTTGGGCACCGCTGCCGGTGACCGCAGCATCGGCCGGACCCGCTCGGCGGTCGCCGAGACGACGAACGCCGCGGCGATGCTGACCAGGAAGAACATCGCCAGGGCGAGGCGTTCGCCGCTGATGGTTGCCGACATCAGCCAGACGTTTCCGTTGAAGAACACCAGGGTCGTCAGCAGGACCACCGGCAGGGCCCGCACCGCGAGACCGCCGATCGAGGTCAGGTGCGAGAGCGTCATGCGAGTCGCCCACCCGAGGACTGATCCGACTCCGCAGCCGGTCAGGACCATGAACACCGCTGCGGTGACGGCAGCGTTGTAAAGGTGGGACGGGCCGGTCTGCACGACGATGACGATTGCCACCACGGTGATCGCCGCGGTGGACGCCACCGCCAGGTAGCGGCGATCAGAAATGCGGGAAACCAACCAGCCGGCAACCGCCATGGCTACCGGCGCGAGTGCGATGAGCCCGAGCAGCAGCCAGTCCCTGGCCGATGGTTTGTCGTCGATGACGACGTCTTTGCCGCCGGTGAGGAGCAGGACGGGCACCGACCAGAAGTGCAGGTTTGCATACGCCACCAACATGGGAGCTGACCGTGACCACAGCCGCCGCCATCGACCTCGCATCGTCAACACCGAGGGCAGACCGCGTTTCAAGAACCAGCTTTCAGCCTCGTCGGTCACCGACGCCCGGCGCGCCCACGAGCGCAGAAAAGGGCCCATGGCGGCTCACCTTAACGGCGGACAGCCGCGGTGCGTGCGCATCGCGAGCCGCGGAATTGCGGCGCCAGCCACCCGCTCCTGATCGGGGAGCGTAGCGGGACCGTAGTCTTTAACTCATGCAACGGATTATCGGGACGGAGGTCGAGTACGGCATATCCTCGCCGGCGGACCCGACGGCCAACCCGATCCTTACTTCGACGCAGGCGGTGCTGGCTTACGCCGCCGCCGCCGGCATACAGCGCGCCAAGCGAACCCGCTGGGACTACGAGGTCGAGTCGCCACTGCGCGACGCGCGCGGCTTCGACTTGAGCCGCTCGGCCGGCCCGCCCCCTGTGGTCGACGCCGACGAGGTCGGTGCGGCCAACATGATCCTGACCAACGGCGCGCGGCTCTACGTCGACCACGCTCACCCGGAGTACTCGGCGCCGGAATGCACCGATCCGATGGACGCGGTGATCTGGGACAAGGCCGGCGAGCGGGTGATGGAGGCCGCGGCCCGGCACGTCGCCAGTGTGCCCGGGGCAGCAAAGCTTCAGCTCTACAAGAACAACGTGGACGGCAAGGGCGCGTCCTACGGGTCGCACGAGAACTACCTGATGTCGCGGCAGACGCCGTTCTCGTCCATCATCGCCGGGCTCACCCCGTTCCTGGTGTCCCGACAGGTGGTGACCGGTTCCGGCCGGGTTGGCATCGGGGCTTCCGGGGACGAGGCCGGTTTCCAGCTGTCGCAGCGCTCGGACTACATCGAGGTCGAGGTCGGGCTGGAGACCACCCTCAAGCGCGGCATCATCAACACCCGCGACGAGCCGCACGCCGACGCCGACAGGTACCGCCGCCTGCACGTCATCATCGGCGACGCCAACCTGGCCGAGACGTCGACGTACCTCAAGCTGGGGACCACGGCGCTGGTCCTCGACCTGATCGAGGAGGGCGTCGATCTGAGCGACCTCGCACTGGCCCGTCCGGTGCATGCGGTGCACGCGATCAGCCGGGACCCGTCGCTACGCCAGACCGTCGCTTTGGCGGATGGCCGGGAACTGACTGCTCTTGCGCTGCAACGGATCTATCTGGATCGGGTGGCCAAGCTGGTCGACAGCCGCGACCCGGATCCGCGAGCATCACATGTGGTGGAGACCTGGGCCGAGGTCCTCGACCTGCTCGAACGTGATCCCATGGAGTGCGCCGAGCTGTTGGACTGGCCGGCCAAGCTGCGACTGCTGGAGGGGTTCCGGCAACGGGAGAACCTGAACTGGTCCGCTCCCCGCCTGCACCTGGTGGACCTGCAGTACTCCGATGTGCGGCTGGACAAGGGCCTGTACAACCGCCTGGTGGCGCGCGGCTCGATGAAGCGACTGGTCACCGAACCGCAGGTGCTGGCGGCGGTCGACAACCCGCCGACCGACACCCGCGCGTATTTCCGGGGCGAATGTCTGCGCCGCTTCGGGGCCGACATCGCCGCGGCGAGCTGGGATTCGGTGATTTTCGATCTGGGTGGCGATTCGCTGGTCCGGATTCCGACACTCGAGCCGCTGCGGGGAAGCAAGGCGCACGTCGGCGCCCTGCTCGATTCGGTGCACAGCGCGGTCGAACTGGTGGAACAGCTGACGAGCTAGTGGTGGTTAGACCGACGAATTGTCGGTGCGCAACGGTAGGGTAGAGAAAAGCCTGCGGGCGTGTGACGGCGCCCGCGGCTCATGACAAGCAGGAGGCGGCGATGGCGCAGGAGCAGACCAAACGTGGCGGTGGCGGCGGCGACGACGATGACGTCACCGGCGCGGCGGCTGCAGGCCAGGAGCGTCGCGAGAAGCTCACCGAGGACACCGACGATCTGCTCGACGAGATCGACGACGTCCTCGAAGAGAACGCCGAGGACTTCGTGCGCGCTTACGTCCAAAAGGGCGGACAGTGACCTGGTCGTTGCCCGATCGCCTGTCCACCCACTCATCTCAACCCGGATTTCCAGCAGCGGACCTGTCGTCCTTCGCTGACTACCTGCGCCGGCAGGCGCCGGATCTGCTTCCCGCCCGCCTCAGCGGCGTAACCGGGGGCGACCAGCTGCCGCATGGCACCACCATCGTCGCACTGAAATATCCCGGTGGCGTCCTGATCGCCGGCGACCGGCGTTCCACCCAGGGCAACATGATCGCCGGCCGCGATGTTCGCAAGGTCTACATCACCGACGAGTACACCGCGACCGGCATAGCCGGCACCGCGGCAATCGCCGTCGAGTTCGCCCGCCTCTACGCCGTCGAACTCGAGCATTACGAGAAGCTCGAGGGCATCCAGCTGACGTTCGCCGGCAAGGTCAACCGACTCGCAATCATGGTGCGCAGCAACCTACCCGCAGCAATGCAGGGTCTGGTGGCCCTGCCGCTGCTGGTGGGTTATGACATTTATGCGTCCGACCCGCAGCGTGCGGGCCGCATTGTCTCCTTTGACGCCGCGGGCGGCTGGAACATCGAGGAAGAGGGCTACCAGTCGGTCGGCTCGGGATCGATTTTCGCCAAGTCGTCCATGAAGAAGCTGTATTCCCAAGTGTCGGATGCGGATTCGGCGCTGCGAGTCGCCGTGGAGGCGCTGTACGACGCGGCCGATGACGACTCGGCCACCGGGGGACCGGACCTGGTCCGCGGTATCTACCCCACCGCGGTCACCATCGACGCGGACGGAGCGATAGAGGTACCGGAGCGTCGCATCGCCGAACTGGCCCGCGGAGTCATCGAAAGTCGTTCGCGAGCCGACACTTTCGGCCCTGACGGCGGTGAGAAGTGAGCTTCCCGTACTTCATCTCGCCCGAGCAGGCTATGCGCGAGCGCAGCGAGCTCGCGCGCAAAGGCATTGCCCGCGGTCGTAGCGTCGTCGTTCTGGCCTACTCCGGTGGTGTCCTCTTCGTGGCGGAGAACCCGTCGCGGTCATTGCAGAAAATCAGCGAAATCTACGACCGGGTGGGATTCGCGGCGGCCGGCAAGTTCAACGAGTTCGACAACCTGCGGCGCGGCGGAATCCAATTCGCCGACACCCGCGGGTACGCCTATGACCGCCGCGACGTCACCGGCCGGCAGCTGGCCAACGTCTACGCGCAGACCCTGGGCAGCATCTTCACCGAACAGGCCAAGCCTTACGAGGTCGAGTTGTGTGTGGCCGAGGTCGCGCACTACGGCGAAACCAAAGCGCCCGAACTGTATCGGATCACCTATGACGGGTCGATCGCCGACGAGCCGCATTACGTGGTAATGGGCGGTACCACAGAACCGATCATCAACGCACTCAAGGAGTCATACACCGAGAACGCCGACTTGGCCGATGCGCTGAAGGTCGCGGTCAACGCGTTGCGCGCCAACAGCAGCGACAGCGCGAGCAACGGTCAGCCCAGTCTCGGCGTGGCGAGCCTGGAAGTCGCGATTCTGGACGCCAATCGTCCCCGACGCGCCTTCCGCAGGATCAACCGCGCCACACTGGAATCGCTGCTGCAGGAAAAGGAGTCCAGCGACACCGAGGCCACCGAGGCCGCCGAGGACGCAGAGAAGCCGGAAAGCCCGGCGGAACAAGCGGAACCCGAAGGTGAAGCACCCGAGTAGCGACCCTAACGGGCGCTGATGGCCAGTAAGGCGATGTCATCCTCGGGCCCCAATTTGGGGATCAGGGTGGCGAGTTCATCGATCAGACCTTCTGCATCCCGGCCGGCGCGCTCGGCGGCGAACGCGGCCAGGCTGTCCTCGTTGAAAGGGTTTGCACCGCGGCGGGCTTCGACGATGCCATCGGTATAAAACAACAGAGTCTGACCTGGCCGCAGGATCACGTCACATTTGTGAAACTCGGCATCGGCACGCAACCCGACGAGTGCGCCTCCGTCGGAACGGACCATAGCTGCCGTTCCGGTCGTGGGGTCGAGCAGGAGTGCCGGCTGGTGACCGCCGGTGGCGATGGTGACGGCGAAGCCTTGTTCATCAGCCCGCCGCTGCAGGCACCCGAACAGCACGGTGCAGAAGCGCCGTGGATCCAGTTCGCGGAGCAAGACCGAGTTCAGTTCAGCGAGCCCCTGTCTGGGGTCAGCGTAGTGCAACGCGGCAGATCGCAGCGTATAGCGGATCAGCGATGTCACCACGGCGGCGTCGACACCATGGCCTTCGACATCACCGATGAAGAATGCCCACCGATCGTCGCCCAGAGCAAACACGTCATAGAAATCTCCGCCGATACGACGCGGAGAAGCCGGGTGGTAGTGGGCCGCCAGGGACGCGCCCTCGACGGTCGGCAGGGTCGAGGGAAGCAATGTCTGCTGCAGAACCGCCGCGTACTGCTCGGTCATGTCGCGGTCGTACTCCGCGATGTTGCGATCGCGAATGGCGACGTCGCGGTCCTGCTGCGCATCGTCACGCTCACGCTGCGCCTCATTTCGGTCGCGGCGAGCAGTGTCACGCGCCTGCTGGGCGTGGTAGCTGTCGAAGCGGGCGTCGTCGCGGGCATCCTCGGCGGCGTTTCGCAGGCCGCGCTCCACACCCACGGCGTTCAGGGAGGCCAGCCGTAAATCGAGTTGGCCCATCACGATCGACGCCAGGTCCTGCAGGACCGACAGTTGTACGTCCGAGACGGTGCGTGTTCGGGTGTCCATGACGGCGACCGTCCCGAGGCTGTGCCCGTCGGACGTCACGATGGGGGCGGAGGCGTAGAACCGAATCCGGTGTGTGCGGACGAATCGGTTGTCGGCGGTGCGCGGGTCGCTCAGCGCGTCCTGCACGACGTGAGGCGTGCCGCTCATCACCGCAGACGCGCATAACCCGCCGTCGCGTGCGACGTGCTCCATGGACGGCAGGCCGTGCGCCGCCATGAACCGGATATCGTCAGCGCCGACGATCGACACCGTAGCGATCGGCATGTCGAGGGAGCGGGCGGCCAGCCGAGCGATCCGGCTCACCACCCGGTCGGTTGGCATTTCGAGGAGGCGGTAACGCTCGAGCGCTTGCACGCGAGCTGAGTCCGCATCATTGCCTGGAGTCAGATTCTCTGAAATGTCTCGTCACATTCCATGCCGGAGGATTCGTCTGGCACCCCGAGGGCCCGGAGGGGCAATGCCAATCCTATCCAATCCTGAGCTGGCGGGCAGGGTTCCGGCGGCCTCGCCTCCCGGGAGCGACGGATCGAACACCCGCGGGCGTGGCTTACGCTCCGCCGCAATTCGACAACAAGTACCCTCGATTACGTGCAGCGACGAATTATGGGCATCGAGACCGAGTTCGGTGTCACCTGCACCTTTCACGGGCATCGCCGGCTGTCTCCGGACGAGGTGGCCCGCTACCTTTTCCGGCGGGTGGTGTCGTGGGGTCGCAGCTCGAACGTTTTCCTGCGGAATGGCGCGCGCTTGTATCTCGACGTGGGCAGCCACCCCGAGTACGCCACCGCGGAATGTGACAGCCTGGTCCAGTTGGTCACCCATGACCGGGCCGGCGAATGGGTGCTCGAGGATCTGCTTATCGATGCCGAGCAGCGGCTTGCCGACGAGGGCATCGGCGGCGACATCTACCTGTTCAAGAACAACACCGACTCGGCCGGCAATTCCTACGGCTGTCACGAGAACTACCTGATCGTGCGGGCCGGGGAGTTCTCCCGGATCTCCGATGTGCTGTTGCCGTTCCTGGTCACCCGTCAGCTCATCTGCGGGGCCGGCAAGGTCTTGCAGACGCCGAAGGCCGCGACCTTCTGCCTGTCTCAGCGCGCCGAGCACATCTGGGAGGGCGTCTCTAGCGCCACTACTCGCAGCCGGCCAATCATCAACACGCGCGACGAGCCGCACGCCGACGCCGAGAAGTACCGACGGCTGCACGTTATCGTCGGCGACTCCAACATGTGCGAAACCACAACAATGCTCAAGGTGGGTACTGCGGCGCTGGTGCTGGAGATGATCGAGGCCGGGGTGGCGTTCCGGGACTTCTCGCTGGACAACCCGATCCGCGCCATCCGCGAGGTCAGCCACGACACCACCGGTCGCCGGCCGGTCCGGCTGGCCGGCGGGCGGCAGGCAAGTGCGCTCGACATCCAGCGTGAGTACTACGGCCGCGCCGTCGAGCATCTGCAGACCCGGGAACCCAATGCGCAGATCGAGCAGGTCGTCGACTTGTGGGGGCGCCAGCTCGACGCCGTGGAGAGCCAGGATTTCGCGAAAGTGGACACCGAGATCGACTGGGTGATCAAGCGCAAGCTGTTCCAGCGCTATCAGGATCGCTACAACATGGAGCTCTCCGACGCCAAGATCGCTCAGTTGGATCTGGCATACCACGACATCAAGCGTGGGCGTGGGGTCTTCGATCTGCTGCAGCGCAAGGGTCTGGCGACTCGGGTGACGACCGACGAGGAGATCGCCGACGCCGTCGACCGCCCACCGCAGACCACTCGCGCTCGGCTGCGCGGTGAGTTCATCAGCGCGGCGCAGGCCGCTGGGCGCGACTTCACCGTCGACTGGGTGCATCTCAAGCTCAACGACCAGGCGCAGCGCACCGTGCTGTGCAAGGACCCGTTCCGGGCCGTCGACGAGCGGGTCAAGCGGCTGATCGCAAGCATGTAGCGCTTAATCTGAACCAGATGCCCATCAATAAAGTCGAGCGGCTGGTCAACCTGGTCATCGCTCTGTTGTCGACCAGGGGCTACATCACCGCCGAAAAGATCAGGTCCAACGTCGCCGGTTACGCCGACAGCCCTTCTGCGGAAGCGTTCTCCCGCATGTTCGAACGCGACAAGAACGAACTGCGGGACCTGGGCATCCCACTGGAAGTCGGCAAGGTATCCAACCTGAACCCCACCGAGGGCTACCGCATCAACCGAGAGGCTTATGCGCTGCCTCCCGTCGACCTCACCGCCGAAGAGGTGGCCGCGGTGGCCGTCGCCACCCAGCTGTGGCAGTCGCCCGAGCTGATCACCGCGACCCAGGGCGCCCTGCTGAAATTGCGGGCGGCCGGCGTGGACGTCGACCCGGTCGACACCGGGGCGCCGGTATCCATCGCGTCCCCGGCCGGCGTCCCGGGACTGCGGGATTCCGAACAGGTCCTCGGAGTCCTGTTGTCGGCCATCAACGCCCGGCAGGCGGTGCGCTTCCCACACCGGTCGTCGCGTTCGGCGCCCTACACCACCCGCACCGTCGAACCGTGGGGTGTGGTCACCGACAAGGGCCGCTGGTACCTCGTCGGACACGATCGCGACCGTGACGCCACCCGCACCTTCCGCCTATCGCGTATCGGCGCCGACATCACGCCGACCGGTGAGGCTGGCGCAGTCACCGTGCCGGAAGGTGTGGACCTGCAACAGATTGTCGCCGACGCGGTCGCCGAAGGACCCACCGGAGCGCTTGCCACGGTATGGGTTGCCAACGGGCGAGCCACCGCGCTGCGCCGCGCCGGACGAACTTTGGGACCCCGGCAGTTGGCGGGCCGCGACGGCGAAGTGCTCGAGCTGGACATCGGCTTCAACGACCGGCTGGCCCGCGAAATCGCCGCCTACGGGGCCGACGCGATCGTGCTGGAGCCGGCTTCTCTGCGCGAGGATGTGTTGACCCGGCTTCGGGGCGCGGCAGGGGAGCGCCCGTGACCCGCGCCGGTGACGATGCAGTGGGGGTACCGCCCGCTTGCGGGGGACGCAGCGATGAGGTGGGGGCACCTCCCGCTTGCGGGGGAGAGCGGCGCCGATGACACCGGTGTCCGACCGGCTGGTGCGGCTGCTCAACATGGTGCCGTACCTGCAAGCCAACCCGCGCATCACTAAGGCCAAGGCCGCCGCCGATCTCGGCGTATCCGAAGAACAGCTGCAACAGGACCTCGAACAGCTCTGGCTGTGCGGACTACCGGGCTATGACCCTGGCGATCTGATCGACTTCGAGTTCTCCGGGGACACCGTCAAAGTGACCTTCTCCGCGGGTATCGACCGACCGCTCAAGCTGACATCACCGGAGGCCACCGGCCTTTTGGTAGCGCTGCGGGCTTTGGCCGACATCCCCGGAGTGGTCGATCCGGAAGCCGCGCGCAGCGCTATCGCCAAGATCGCCGCCGCGGCGGGCGCCGCCGGCCATCACGACGTGGCCGCGGTCGACGAACCGGCACCGCTGGAAAGTCGCGCTGCCGCCACCGTGCGGTCCGCTGTTCGCGACAAGCGCGCGTTGACCATCGACTACTACGCCGCCTCGAATGACTCGCTCACCACCCGCGTCGTGGACCCCATTCGCGTGTTGCTGATCGGCGGCCACAGCTACCTGGAGGCCTGGTCACGTGAGTCGGAGGGGGTCCGGCTGTTCCGCTTCGACCGCATCGTCGATGCCGCCGAGTTGGGCGAGCCGGCCGCGCCCCCGGAACCGGCGGTGCAGTCGCCGCCCGATACGTCACTGTTCGACGGTGACCCCGCGCTGCCGTCGGCCACGTTGCGGCTGGCCCCCTCGGCGTCCTGGATGTTCGAGTACTACCCGCTGCGGGATGCCCGGGAGCTGCCCGACGGCTGTTGCGACGTGACCATGACCTACGCCTCCGAGGACTGGATGACAAGGCTGGTTCTGGGCTTCGGATCGGCTGTGCGGGTCCTCGCGCCGGAGTCGCTTGCCCTGCGCGTGCGCGCGGCTGCCGCCGCGGGCGTAGCAGCCTACGAGGCTGTGCAGGACGGCGTTGAACATGGGTGACAGTGCTTGTTCAGCGGCGCGTGGCTTTGGAACAGTTCGCCTGTCCGGAGGGGCCACCGAGCTGCGGTAACATCGGGTCAACGTCTGGAGGTAACAAAAGTGGGCAGTCTTCAACCGTGGCACTGGCTGATCCTCGCTCTCGTGGTGATCGTCCTGTTCGGTGCCAAGCGGCTTCCCGATGCGGCACGCTCGCTCGGCAAGTCGCTGCGCATTTTCAAGTCCGAGGTCCGTGAGCTGCAGAGCGAAAACAAATCCGAGCCGTCGATCGAATCACCCGCCGCGGCCCCCACGCCGGTGCAGGCCCAGCGAGTCGACCCGCCGGCACCCGCTGAGCAGGGCCACACCGAGGCGCGGCCGGCCTGACTCGTCCTCACTCTGACCGAATGTCGTGAAAGGTCCCAGGGTTTCAGCGCGCGCTTTCGGTCCTCTCAAACGCCTCAATCCGCGGAATCGGCGTAGCCGGGCAAACCCTGACGGGACCATGTCTCTGGTCGACCACCTGACCGAACTGCGTACCCGGCTGCTGATATCCATTGCTGCGATCCTGGTTACGACGGCGTTCGGCTTCATCTGGTATTCCCACGCGATCTTTGGTCTGGAAAGCCTCGGCGAGTGGCTGAGGCACCCCTATTGCGCGCTGCCGCAGTCTGCCCGGGCCAGCATCAGCGCGGACGGGCAGTGCCGGCTGCTGGCGACGGCGCCATTCGACCAGTTCATGTTGCGCCTCAAGGTCGGAATGACGGCCGGGGTGGTATTGGCCTGCCCGGTGTGGTTTTACGAGGTGTGGGCGTTCATCACGCCTGGGCTCTACAAGAAGGAGCGTCGCTTCGCGGTGGCGTTCGTGATTCCGGCGGTAGTGCTGTTCGTCGCCGGAGCCGTTCTGGCTTATCTGGTGCTCGCCAAGGCATTGGGGTTCTTGCTGACTGTCGGCAGCGATGTGCAGGTGACGGCGCTGTCGGGCGACCGCTACTTCGGCTTCCTGATCAATTTGCTGGTGGTGTTCGGGGTCAGCTTCGAGTTCCCGTTGCTGATCGTGATGCTCAACGTAGCCGGCATGCTGACCTACGAGCGGCTCAAGGCCTGGCGTCGCGGCCTGATCTTCGCGATGTTCCTGTTCGCCGCGGTGTTCACCCCGGGCTCCGATCCGTTCTCTATGACCGCGCTCGGTCTGGCGCTGACCGTGCTGCTGGAATTCGCCATTCAGATCGCCCGGATACATGACAAGCGCAAGGCCAAGCGGGAAGCTTCCGCCGCGATACCCGATGACGAAGCATCGGTCATCGAACCACCATCGCCGATCCCGGCGCCTTCGGTGATCGGCGGAACGCATGACGACGTCACCTGAAATCGGCCTGCCGGAGCTGGCCCGGTTCGCGGCGGAGCTGGCTTTCTCCCTCGATGACTTCCAGCGTCGGGCCTGTGCCGCCTTGGAAGGCGGCCACGGGGTGCTGGTCTGCGCGCCCACCGGCGCGGGCAAGACGGTCGTCGGTGAATTCGCCGTGCACCTGGCGCTCGCCGGCGGCGGCAAATGCTTCTACACCACTCCGTTGAAGGCGCTGAGCAACCAGAAACACACTGACCTGACCGCGCGCTACGGCAAGGACAAGATCGGGCTGCTCACCGGCGACCTGTCGGTCAACGCCGACGCCCCCGTGGTGGTGATGACCACCGAAGTGCTGCGAAACATGTTGTACGCAGATTCGGTTGCACTGCAAGGCCTTTCGCATGTAGTGATGGACGAGGTGCACTTCCTGGCCGACCGGATGCGCGGTCCGGTCTGGGAGGAAGTCATCCTGCACTTACCCGATGAGGTGCGGCTGGTCAGCCTGTCGGCGACGGTGAGCAACGCCGAGGAGTTCGGCGGCTGGATCCAGACGGTACGCGGCGACACCACCGTGGTGGTCGATGAGCACCGGCCGGTGCCGTTATGGCAACACGTCTTGGTCGGCAAGCGAATGTTCGACCTGTTCGACTATCGCGCCGAGGGCTCGGACAAGGACAAGCCGCACGTCAACCCCGAACTCCTGCGCCACATCGCACACCGCCGCGAGGCCGACCGGATGTCGGACTGGCAGCCGCGCCGGCGCAACCCAGGACGGCCCGCCCGGCCGCGCTTCTACCGCCCCCCGTCTCGGCCGGACGTCATCGCATCGCTGGATTCGGCCGGGCTGTTGCCGGCCATCACCTTCGTGTTCTCCCGCGCCGGCTGCGACGCCGCCGTGCAGCAGTGCCTGCGGTCGCCGTTGAAACTGACCACCGAGCAGGAACGCGCGCAGATCGCCGAGGTCATCGAGCACCGCTGCGGCGACCTGGCCGACGACGACCTGGCCGTGCTGGGCTACTACGAGTGGCGCGAGGGGCTGCTGCGCGGCCTGGCCGCCCACCATGCCGGCATGTTGCCGGCATTCCGCCACACCGTGGAGGAGCTGTTCACCGCGGGTCTGATCCGGGCCGTATTCGCCACCGAAACGCTGGCCCTGGGCATCAATATGCCGGCCCGGACCGTGGTGCTGGAGAAGCTGGTGAAGTTCAACGGCGAGCAGCATGTGCCGTTGACGCCGGGGGAGTACACGCAGCTGACCGGGCGCGCCGGTAGGCGCGGCATCGACATCGAAGGCC
This sequence comes from Mycobacterium sp. ML4, assembly GCF_054515735.1. Classification (NCBI taxonomy): domain Bacteria; kingdom Bacillati; phylum Actinomycetota; class Actinomycetes; order Mycobacteriales; family Mycobacteriaceae; genus Mycobacterium; species Mycobacterium sp. ML4. The sequence goes on along the minus strand of NZ_JBTNSY010000013.1, from coordinate 29,421 downwards.
ATGCGGTCGTGCTCTGGCACCCGGATGTCGAGCCGTCGGAGGTGGCGGGCCTGGCATCCACCCGCACATTCCCGCTGCGCAGTTCGTTCGCCCCGTCGTACAACATGACAATCAACCTGGTCCGCCATCTGGGCCCGGAACAGGCGCACCGGCTGCTCGAGCAGTCCTTCGCCCAGTATCAGGCAGACCGGTCCGTCGTCGGTCTGGTGCGCGGAATTGAGCGCGGCAAGAACATGCTCGGCGAAATCGCGGCTGAACTGGGCGGACATGACGCCCCGGTCCTCGAATACGCCCGCATGCGTGCCCGGATCAGCGAGTTGGAGCGGTCCCAGGCCCGTGCATCCAGGCTGCACCGGCGCCAAGCCGCCAGCGATGCCCTGGCCGCCCTGAAGCGGGGCGACATCATCAACATCAATCACGGCCGACGCGGTGGGCTGGCCGTCGTCCTGGAAACTGCCCGCGACCGTGACGACCCCCGGCCCCTGGTGCTGACCGAACACCGTTGGGCGGGCCGGATCTCGACGGCGGACTATTCGGGCGCGACGCCGCCGGTCGGGTCGATGACGTTGCCCAAGCGGATTGAGCACCGTCAGCCGCGGGTGCGCCGCGACCTTGCCTCCGCACTGCGCTCAGCCGCCGAGGGCCTGACGATCCCGGTGGGTCGCCGCGACAAGGGGGACGCGCACTACGACCCGGACTTGGCGTCGCTGCGCGAGCAGTTGCGGCGGCACCCCTCGCACAACGCAGCTGGTCTGGAGGAGCAGGTCCGCCAGGCCGAGCGCTACCTGCGAATCGAACGCGACAACGAGCAGCTGCAGCGCAAGGTGGCGGCGGCTACCAACTCCCTGGCTCGCACCTTCGACCGGATCGTCGGTCTGCTCACCGAACGTGAGTTCATTCAGGGGCCGCCGACCGACCCACATGTCACCGACGACGGCCGGTTACTGGCGCGGATCTACAGCGAGAGCGATCTGTTGGTTGCCGAGTGCCTGCGCACCGGCGCGTGGGCCGGGCTGAAGCCGGCGGAGTTGGCGGCGGTGGTGTCGGCGGTGCTCTACGAGGCCCGCGGTGGTGACGGACCGGGCGCACCCTTCGGCACTGACGTGCCGACCCCGCGATTGCGGCAGGCGCTCGGACAGACCGCGCGGCTGTCCGCGGCTTTGCGCGCCGACGAGCAGACCCATCGCATCGGGCAGACCCGCGAACCCGACGACGGCTTCGTCCAGGTGATCTACCGGTGGGCGCGTACCGGCGACCTGGCGGCTACGCTGGCGGCCGCCGAAGCTTACGGCTCTGGATCTCCGCTTTCGGCAGGGGATTTCGTGCGCTGGTGCCGCCAGGTGCTCGACCTGCTGGACCAGGTTCGCAATGCGGCGCCCGACCCAGACGTGCGGTCGACAGCCAAGCGCGCGATCAATGACATTCGGCGCGGCGTCGTCGCAGTTGACGCCGGGTAGGCTAGGCCGGAGCTACGGTTACATCCGGAATGCGTACAGGGGCCGCCGGGGGCGACGGTGGCGACGATACATCAGACTGAGGAGTAACGATGAGTGGACCGCAGGGGCCGAACCAGTCGTGGCAGCCGCCAGGGGGTTCCTCGGACCCGACCGTGGCGGGCTCGCCATGGCAACAGCAACCGGGTGGTCAGGACGCGACCTGGCATGCCCAGTCGTACCCTGCCGCGGAGTATCCGGGGTACCAGCAGCCGGTTGACCCGGCGTATCCGCAGCAGTCGCCTGGGTATGGTTCCGACTTCGGTTCCCAAGCCACTCAGTATGGTGCTACCCCGCAGTATGGTCAGCCGCCCCAGTACGGTCAGCCGCCCCAGTACGGGCAGATGCCCCAGTACGGTCAGCCGCCCCAGTACGGGCAGCCGGGCCAGCCGGGTCAGTACCCGCCGCAGCCCTACAGCCAGACTCCGCAAGGGCCGAAACGTTCCAAGGCGGTCCTCGGCGCGGTCATCGGCGGGATCGCGCTGCTGTTCGTGATCGTCATCCTGGTGCTCGGTTTCGTGGTTCCCGGTTTCTTCGTCACCACCAAACTGAACGTGAACAAGGCCAATACCGATGTGCAGTCGATCCTGACCGACGAGACCAACGGGTACGGGGCCAAGAACGTCAAAGACGTCAAGTGCAACGGCGGTTCCGACCCGGTGGTGAAGAAGGGCGGCACCTTCGACTGCACCGTGACCATCGACGGCGCGAACAAGCACGTGACGGTCACATTCCAGGACGACAAGGGCACCTACGAGGTCGGCCGGCCCCAGTAGTCACAAAGCGTCGAGCGCCTTCTGCAGGCGGGAGATCGAGGACCCGACGCCGTACCGGGTGGCCAGTTCGGCGGTGCGTTTGGGTTGGGCCGCGTGCAACGGCAACTCGTCAGTCTGCGTGGAGAGCGTGACGGGCGCGTCGGTGGCCACCCGCACCACCGTGCCCGCGGCCTCGATATAGTCCGTCGCGGACTTCAGTTTGGTGCGTATTCCCTTGGCCATCTTCGACTTTGGGTCTTGGGCGGCCGCCACGATCTGCTCCAGCGAGCCGTGCTGGGCGAGCAGCGTTGCTGCGGTCTTCTCGCCGACCCCCGGCACACCTGGCAGACCGTCGGACGGATCCCCGCGGAGCAGGGCGAGTTCGGCGTAGGCCGGGCCGGCCCTGTCGACCGGGACCCCATACTGCTCGGCAACCTGTGCGGGCCCGAACAACGTGGCTTTGGACAGGCCCCGGCCCAAGTAGAGCACTTTCACGGGGACCGGTTCGTCAGCGACCACCTGCAGCAGATCGCGGTCCCCGCTGACCACCACTACCGGGTCGTGGCGTTCTTGTGCCGCCAACGTGCCCAGCACGTCGTCGGCCTCGTAACCGGGTGCACCGGCCGTCGGGATCCCGAAGGCGTCCAGCAACTCCATGATCATGTCGACCTGCGGGGTGAGTTCGTCCGGCACTTCTTCCACATCGGGCTCACCCGCGGGTTCTTCTGAGCCTCTTTCCAAAGCTACCCGATGCGCCTTATACGAGGGGATGAGGTCCACTCTGAATTGGGGCCGCCAATCCAGATCCAGGCACACCGCCAGCCTGCTGGGCTTGTGCTGGCTGATCACCACCGCCATCGAGTCGATGAACCCGCGGACGGCGTTCACCGGCCTGCCGTCGGGGGCCGTGATCGATGACGGCACGCCGAAGTAGGAGCGAAACCACATGCTGGCGCCGTCCAGCAGCAACAGGGGAGCGGGCATGCCGATCATCCTGCCAGGCCGTCCGGTTAGCCTGGCTGCCATGGACGTTGACCGATTCGAGGCCGCGGTGTATGCCCGACGTCTGAGCGCAGCTGCGGGACTGGCGGCGCGGGCCGGGCTGGCCGGTCTGGTGATCACGCCCGGATATGACATGCGTTATCTGCTTGGGTCACGGGCGGAGACTTTCGAGCGGTTGACCGCGCTCGTGGTGCCTGCTGTTGGTTCGGCGACGGTGGTGCTGCCGCGGCTGGAGTTGGCTTCGTTGAAGGACTCCGCGGCTCTCGAATTGGGTTTGACGGTGCGGGACTGGGTGGATGGTGATGACCCGTACGCGTTGGTCGGCGCCGCCCTGGGGAGCGGTCCGTTCGCTGTCAGTGATTCCATGCCGGCTCTGCACCTGTTGCCGCTGGCTGGTGGGCTGGGTGTGACGCCGGTGCTGGCCACTGACGTGTTGCGTGAGCTGCGGATGGTCAAGGAGCCGGCCGAAATCGACGCGCTGGTTGCCGCGGGAGCCGCCATCGACCGGGTGCATGCACGAGTGCCGTCGTTCCTGGTGCCGGGGCGGACCGAGGCCGACGTTGCCGCTGATATCTCCAAAGCAATTGTGGCCGAGGGTCATTCAGAGGTCGCATTCGTCATTGTCGGGTCCGGTCCGCACGGGGCTGACCCGCATCACGGGTATTCGGACCGCAAGCTGGCGGAGGGCGACATTGTCGTCGTCGACATCGGCGGTTTGTACGCGCCTGGGTATCATTCGGATTCGACCCGCACGTACAGCGTCGGTGAGCCGAGTCCGGAAGTGGCGCAACAGTATTCGGTTTTGCAGCGAGCTCAGCGCGCCGCGTTCGAAACGGTCCGTCCCGGCGTGACGGCTTCGCAGGTGGACGCCGCGGCCCGCGATGTGCTGGCCGCGGCCGGCCTAGCGCAGTATTTCGTGCATCGCACCGGGCACGGCATCGGGTTGTGCGTGCATGAGGAGCCCTACATCGTCGCGGGCAACGATCTACCGCTGGCCGCGGGCATGGCGTTTTCGATTGAGCCGGGAATTTACTTCCCCGGGCGCTGGGGCGCTCGCATCGAGGACATCGTGATAGTGACCGCGGACGGAGCCATTTCGGTCAACAACCAGCCGCATGAGCTCGTTGTGGTGCCGGTGTAGTGATCGACGGTCGCATCAGGGTGAAGTGACGAAGCTTCTCGCAGCCGGTAGGCATAAGTACCTATTCGATGTCCAGGCCACGAAAGTAGGTAGCTCTGCCATGGTGATTTTCCTGTGACCGGCACCAACAACTCCGCGCCGTTCGGGGCGGGGCCTGCGGGGTCCAATACCTACCGCGCAGCTTATGTGACGCAACCGGGTGCGGCGCTGCCGTCGTATTTCGGCCCGCCGGCGTCACCCGTTGCGCCGCCGCCGGCGTGGCGCGCGATTGATGGGCGTCCGGGATGGCCTCAGGCAATGCCGGTCATGTCAGGTCGCGGTCCGAACGTCCGGGACCGGCGGGCACCGTGGATCTGGCTTCTCGGCGCTGTGACGTTGCTGGTCGTCGTCGCCGTGGTCGTAGTCGCCGCGGTAGTCGAGACGAGCGACGGCCCTCGACCCCGGCGAATCACTGCGACCGGCTCCACTAGCACCCCATCGTCGGTTCCGCCTGTTCCCGTATCGGCGCTCGACGATCTGCTGCTCACCCCGGTCGAGGTTGCCGCGGCAGTTTCGGCGCCCGCACTGGTCCCGTTGAGCAGGCCTGCCGAATCGCATTCGCTGTACAGCGATGACGTGGTCGACAGCGATTGCGTCGGCGTAGCTTTCGCGGCCACTCGACAGTTCTATGAGGGCAGTGGTTGGGTTTCGGTGCGCAAATTGACGGTGGCCGATACAGCGGACGTCAAAAGGATCAAGCAATCGGCCACGGAGGCGGTGGTGGCCTTCCCCGACGCGACCGTCGCGGCCAAGTTCTATCGCCGGGCTTTGGACGTCTTCCGCAAGTGCGCGAAGCGAAGCATCAACCTACGCCACGTGGACGAGTCGGCTACCGGCGAAATATTCATGATGGTCGGCCAGATCTACGAGAAGGACGGCGTTGTCTCGACTTCGCTGTTGCAGGAGGGCGGCGACGGTTGGAATTGCCAGCGCGGGATATCCGCGGATAACAACCTCGTGATCGACACGGACGCCTGTGGGCTGGACGTCTCGGCTGCCGTTGTGCCGGCGTTGATCAAGCCGATCGCCGAACGCATCAGCTCGATGGGGTAACGGTGAGTGGCGCGGTGCACCCAGCAGATCGTTGCTTCTCGTCGATAGGGTGCGATGAGGCCATCGCGTGCCCGGCCGGCCTCGCGAGCTTTCACCGCGAGCTGTACGACCCAGCGTCGAGCGGCTGGGTCCGGAAGGACTCGACTGCGGCGTCGAGCTCCTTGGACATCACGCTGACTTGGGAGTTGGACAGCCCGGTGATCCCCAAGGTCTCGACGAGCTTGTCCATCCTCTGGGTGGAGACCCCGAGCAGGTAGCAGGTCGCCACCACGGTCGTCAGGGCCCGCTCAGCGCGCTTGCGGCGCTCCAGCAGCCAGTCCGGGAAGTAGGAGCCGGTCCGCAATTGGGGATCGCCAAATCCAACGAGCCTGCGCGGGCGTTGAATTGGCGGTGCCGATACCCGTTGCGAGAATTCGTCCGTTCAGCGCTGCGCTGGCCGTAGCCCGTGCCGGGCCAGAAAAGCCACGGCAGGTGTGTCTAGACCTGGTCAACACGCGCACAACGCCACTGGTCGCGAATCCAAACGAGCGCATGAGGCTAGATAGCGTCCCCGTGGCGCTGGATCTAGAGTCGCGCGGGTGGGATCGGATGAACTGCAGGTCGTACTTGGTCAGCTGGGAGTTGCGGCCAGTCAATGGCAGGGCCTTGGCACCCAACTCGCTGCCAGGGCAACGCCGCCGGGACCGGGCCAGCCGTTCCAAGCCACCGCGGCGGCGGTCAGTGGTATCGACGCAGCGGGTCAACTCACCGCTGCCACCGCCGGTCTCAGCAGCGTCGGCTTTGCGCAGAACCCAATGTCCCCGACGCAAGCCCCGGCCACCCGCCGCAACGGGGTCCAGTTAGTCGACTTCAAACAGAATGGCGGCGAGCCACCTCCATTTGCGCCGTGGGACACCCCTGATGGAACGCCACCACCGGGAGCGCCCGGCCTGAGCCCCCAGCTGCAGCAAATGATCCTCGGTGGCAACCCAGCCAACCTCACCGGCCAGGGTCTTGTGGATAACCTGCAACAGCTCGTGCAGTCGCTGCCCGAAAACGACCCCCGCACCGCCTGGTTGCGCGACCAGGTGGCGGATCTACGGAGGCACGTGAGCGACATCGACTATGTTCGCATCCATTGCAGCACGAGCGACTGGATCGACCGGACCACCCTGTTCGCCACCGGTGTGGTCAGTACCGGCATCTTGGGGCTGACCGCAGAGACCGGGGTGGGGGGCGTCGCCGCCGTGGCCAGTGGCCTCGGCACCGTCGTCGCGGCAAGAATCTGCTCGGATGCCTGGTGGGCAGCAAATGACAGACCTGCTGGTTGCTGCGATCCTGGCTGGCGCGTTCGGGCTGGCGCTGTGGGGCGCTGGCGCGTTCGGGCTGGCGCGTCGCCCGCATTACCCTCTGGGGTCCTACCTCGCAGCCGGTGGTGTGATCGTTGCGCTGATCGTGGTTCTGCTGACCACCGGCCGGACCGACTGGCTCATTGTCTCGGCCGGTGCGCTGGCGCTGTTCATTCCCCTGATAATCATCAGAGAACGCCGGGCCGAGCGTAAGCGCCGCTGATGCCTGCGGCTGAGTAGGCCAACCGCGCGGTGTTCCGGAATCGGTTGTTATTCCGACACTTTCTCCCAGTAGCGGTGACGTGCCGCGAGGAAGGGCAATGCGCGGAGTCGCAGCGGGTTTTCCGGCGCCGTGTTGGGTCACCGCAGCAGGCGAGGCGGCGCAGTGATCGGTTTTTGTGCACACCAGTTCAATGCTTTACGACTTTCGGAAAACACCGAAAGTTCCTTGAGGCAGGGCAAATTTCGGTGGAAAGCTTAGTTTGAAACTCAATAGCGCATGCGCTATGACATTCTGGAAGCGGTCGCCTTCGCTGCAAGAAACCATGCGAGGTGGTAATTGGCGGTCACCTTATCGCCGGTCACGAGAGCATCGATAGCGGCAAGCAGCTGCCAGTTGCCCACATCGTGAGCATCTACTCCGTCGGGATATCTGTCCAAGACACGCTTGCCGGTCGCCGCGAGATGCTCGCGCAGAAGGTCGATCTCGGACTCCAATACGCCGGTGCCGGCGGAGGCTGCTTTGGCCAGGGTGTGGGCCAGCCTAGGTAGGCCGTCGCGCCATTGCGTCGCCTGGCTGAGCTCCCAGCCGAGATCATTGACGTCTGGCGCGCAGCGTGGTCGCGACGATGTCTGCGTTGGATCATCTTCGGGCAGGTGATGAATCGGGGTGTAGCTTGCGGTGACAGTGGCATTGCCCAAGAGCGATTCCAGGTTGCCGCGACGCCGTGCCGGCTGTAAGAGGGTCACCGCCGAGGGTAGGTCGATGCCGGGCGGGATCCAGCCGCTGGCCAGATCGGTTACGAGGACGGTCGTGTTGTCTGCCCGGTCTCCGGCAGCCCAGGCAAGGCGAGGTTGCTGGCGTGCGACGGCGGCGACCAAGCGCTGCAATCGTTTTCGCGCGGTGGCCTCGGCCGAAACCGTTCCGATTGCCGCTCCAGTTGCGGTGGCCGCGACGGTTTGGGTGCCGAGCGTCGACGGTGGTGGCGGGGCAGCGGATGGGGTGGTTTGGCGCACGACTGCTGACTGGTTCGCGACGGACTGGCCGGCAGACGGTGTCACCGGCGCAGAGCTCGGTGCGGCCGATGCCGGTAACGATGTGCTCGGTGGTGCCTGCGGGGTGATCGTTGTTGAGACGGACGGCCGCAGATCGGAGCCGTAACTTGGTAGCGGGCCTACGGCTTGCGGCGTGACCGGGGTTGAAATCGATGGTGACGCAGCAACTATCGGTGCGGGCGGTGCCTCCACGACCGGAGCGTGGTGGACTAGTGGCGGTGAGTCGATCACCGGCACGTGCATCTGCGGGTTGGTGGCCGCGGATGGGATCGTGGGTGCGGCAGGGGCGACCTGTGGCTCCGTCGACGTCATTGGGGCCGACGGCACCGCGTGGGCGGCTGCGGAGAATGGCGCGCTTGATTCCATGCCTTTGTTGAAGCTTTGGGCGAGTTCGGTGGGGGAGATGGTTGGGGCGTAGGGCACAGCAACCGCGGAAGGGGCCGAGCTGGTTAGCGGCACTGTAGCGGCCACCGGCGTCGGCGCGGAACTGGGTGAAGTTAACGTCGGAGGCGAGACGTACGTTGGGCCCGGTGATCCGATGGTGGAGGGAACCGGGCGCGTTATGGGATCAGGTGCGCTAGCGAGATTGCCCGTGAGGCTAACCATGCGACTTGGATTCGACGATGCGTTGGCTAACCGCGGAGGGGGAGCGCCTGCTGTTTCTAGATTGCTCGTGAGGCTGGACGTTTCTGTGTAGTCCGGATGCATATTCGGCTCGTGGGGAGAATCGCCGGGTGGTACTCCGAGATTGCCGGTGAGATTTACGGTTGAACCGGGTCGAGTTATCAAGTCTCGTGCCTGTTCTTCGATTTGTTGGTCGTCAGGCTGCACTGAGAGACGGCGCGGGTCGATCCCTAGCGCTTGCGCGAACTGGTGGGCGGACTGTCCCGTCACCTCTTGGCTAAGAACGCGTTGTATTGCGTGGAGAATATCACTTGCGCAATCTGCCGCTTTTAGGTTCGCCTGACGCTGATAGTCAGCGATCTTAGCAACAATTTTGCCGAGCTTAATCGCTGCTGCCTCGCCGGAGTTCTCAATACTTTCGATCTCTGCATTGCCATGAACGGCTAGCTCATAAAGTCCTCGCTGGAGGTCGGACGCACTTGCATACGCTGCAGCATACGAGACTGCTTTGACAAGGTTCTTTTGAGCTAATTGCTGAGAATATTCTTCGCCACGAATAAATGCATCTCGCAAGTCGAATGCTGTCATACCTTTTTGTTCTGATAATGAGGTACGCCGTGCGCCATTTAGTGCGTCTGATAAATTCTGATAGCCGGACTGGATGCTCTCGCGACGAAGTCCGCTGGCCTTAATTGCCGCTAAAGAATTGTCATCTGGCCACACTTGCTCAACGAGGAGTCGCGACCATTTGCCTCCAGGGATACTTGTCACGTGCAAATCCGTTCGAGCACTGAAGTTGCGTCATCAGCGGCCTGCAACGACGATTTTAGTTCTTGGTCGGCATTCGTAAGGCCGTCCAGATAACCTATCGTCAGCTCTTGGTACGCACTCGCCAGTTTGCGGACTGTCAGCGCAAGTTCAGTTGGGGTTGCCGGGGCTTCTGATAATTTCGTGGAGAGGTATCGGCTACCGGCGTCCAGCACCTGCCTACCGCTCGTAGCTACAGCAAGAACTCCGGTCGGATCGCTTCCGCCAGTTCGTTCGGCGCTTAACTCAAGCGCACTATGCACCTTCGCATAAGCAGCACACACCTTCGCTTTCGCATCCGCGACCTGCTGAGTCGAGTACGTCGGCGCCGGTGGCGGCTCGTTCTTCGGCAGCGGCCGGAACCAAGCACCGATCGCGATGCCAATCGCAAGTAGAGCAATTCCAAGCGACAGAAGCGGTAGCACGCGCGAGGGTCGACTACCTGCAGACTGCGCTACAGGTGCCCACGCTGGTGGGGGAGGCACATTCAACACGCCTGGATCGTATCGTTCCTGCCAGAATCCGCCAGTCAGACTTTGCCAACTGGTCTAGCTTAAGCCGACTGAGCTGAGCTTCATTGTCTCTGAGATCGTGGATCGGATTTGCTGGGCCGGCGCAATCAGCCCCCCTCGTCATCCCGCTTCACCTCCGGCAGCGCAATGCGCCGAGTCGCCACCGGTTTCCCGTCAACGCGTTTGGTGACCGCAGGCAAGGGCGGCGGCGTGGTAATCCGTCCTTGTACCGGCGCGCCGTTCTTGACAGTCGGCCCCACGATGCGCTTGGTGTCGGGCTTGGCCTCACCGGTTGAACCAGCCGCCCCCTGCATGCCTCCCGGCGGCATCATCGGCATCGCTCCCATTGCCCCGCGCTGGCCCGGCGCCGGCTCGGGTGCGGGGGGCGGCGTCGAGGTCACAACCTGCGACGACGCGGGAACGGTGCCGGCTGAGGGAGTCGGTGGCGGTCCCAGCATCGCCGTCGGTGTGGTCCCCTCGATACCTCCACCGCCACTGCCGCCGCCGCCGGCTCCGGAGAACTCCCCGCCTCCGCCGCCCAGATCTCCCCCGGCCCCAACTAGCTCTGCGGGTGCGTCCGAAGCTGCGCCCGCCCCCTGCTGCATCATGCCCATCCCGGCCTGCATAGCCTGCTGACCGGCCTGAGCGAGCTGCTGAGGGATTTGGCTCAGCGGCTGCAGCACACCACCGAGGACGCCCGCGATTGCTCCCGCAACTCCGGAGGCCATCTGTGGCATCTGCTGCATCATCTGGCCCATCTCGCCTGAACCACCAACGCCCGCTAACTGCGCAGCGGCCTGCTGTTCATTGGCCGGAAACTTGGCCAGTGCGTCGGAGGTCTTGGCCTCGCGCTCGTCATGGCCGGCCAACGCCTGGCTGTAGTCAGCGGGGTCGCCCGCATTGGCCGCGGCGCCCAATGCTTTCAGCAGTTGGCTGATACTTGAGGCCCCGGTCGCCAATTGGTCGGGGGTGATCATCGGCGGAGGTGGGATCCCCAGCAGCTGTGACAGCTGACCAAGGATGATCCGCAGCTGGTCGTCGTCTCCGCTCATCGCTTCCCTCCGAGTGCCTAATCCTGTGCCTCAAGCCCGAAGACCAGCCGATGGCGTCTCCACTACGCGCGATGCTATCGCCGATCCCTGGCTGGGAATATTCAGGTTTGCTGCGCGCAGCATTACTTCGGGCGCGGCACCGGCGGTAAGGGGTCACTCACCACCGCGTTGTAGCGATTGATCATGTCAAGGTCAGGAATGAAGGGACGACCGGGAACGCTACCGTAAACCCGCGTGTACAGGTCGACCAACGCCTGGTTGAGGTCGTGATCGTATTCGCTGACCAGGACGGGATTGTGCGCCCTTTCCAGTTCGTCGGGCGATGCGATGTGTCCGTTGATCAAGTACTTCGATATCCCCTCGACGTGTTGTCCGGACGCGATGGCCGCATTCAGGATCTCGCGATCGACACGGCCAATGGTCATCGGCGGCACCGGATGATCGGTTACTGGCCACGCTGTGGGCGGGTTTCCCAAAACATCACTTTCGATCGCTTGCCCCACCATGCTGATCGCCGGATCTGCGAACCTGCCGACATCTGGCACAAAACCCGCGACCGCGGCGAACCCCTTCACCCCCAACTCGTACGCGGTTTTTCTCTGATCGAATTCTAGGCTCTTCGCAGCGGTTTCGGTGATGTGATGGTTTTCGACGCCGGCTTGCACGGCACTGTGGATCCCTGCATCGACCAGCCCTCGTAGCGTCATAGCATCCGCCAGGTTGGCGTTGTAGGTGGTCATGTTGGGCGCGTGGCGTGCCAAGTCCAGGACATAATTACTCTCGGCGAAAAGCGCCTGGCGGTCAGCGGCGCCGTTGAAGTACGTTGACGCCGCCTCGTTAGTGCCGAGCACCGCGAAGACACCCTTGGCATGAGTCATCGTGCCCTTTTCGCCTTCGTCGGGGCAATCGAGGTTGCTGCCGAATTCGGGCACTCCACCTGAGACACCTGCGATGTTGTTGACATATGGCGCGAGTCCGTGTGCCATGCCCCCGACCAATCCGGCATTCACCTCGCCGAGAGTGTGATTGCCGGGCAGGTGCAGCAGGTCATGCGCGTGCTCTCCCACATATGCCGCGTAGGCTCGTGCCGTCTCAGCGGCGAGTCTGGCTTCAGGGCCATGAGCGGCGGCTTCGGTCCAATCAAAAAGCGAGGCAATAGATTGCCCGTTGTCCGACCAGAAGTGATGAGTAACGTTCCCCAAGAACGTGTCATGATCTGGTCCGGTCAACAATTCGTGCACGACTTGGTGATCGGGCGCCACCGCCGACATGACGTTGGAGACCAACGGGTCCAACCACGGGTCCCGGCCCACATTCTCTCCTTGGCTGGCGCGGTCGAGTGACCAAAACGGGACTCTCATCATCGCGGATCCCTTACGGATAATCCCGCGATCCAACTCTGTACTTCTTTGGAAAGCCGGGTTCCCGTCCTTGACGATTCGCGCAATCGTATTCATGTCACCGGCGTAGATCAGTCCGGAGGCGGTCAAAGCGCGCTGTACGTCCTCCGGCAGCTGAGCCGCACTGCCTTTCACCACCTCGGTCCCTTGCACGGCACCAGGTTTCAGTTCGGTCCGGGGGAACGCGAGAGCGGGGTTGCTCATGAGTTGCCAGGAGTTGGCGATCATTTCGCGTTGGTCACCTAGCCGTTGTTCCGCAGTCTGCAGCGCATCGACGGACATCCCGTGTTGCTGCGCCTGAAGTTGACTGAGCACTGCGGCCTGCTCGGCGGTCAGCGGCTTCCGTCCGGCTCGCTGGTCGGCGGTGATCGAGTTCAACACAGAGTTCACTCGCGACGCTGCCGTCTGATCACCGGCAAGCGCTGCGTGAACATCTTGTTCGGCTTGGGCAGGCGACTCGGGCGCTATGCCGTCGACGGCCGTGACGGGGGCCGCATCGTAGCCATCCTCTACTCGCATCTGGGTCAGCAACCGATGCAACACCTCTGAGTACGTCTCCCGGCTGTGCTCGACGTCATGCAGGGCCGCGGTCGTTTCGTCAATCGCATCCTGCTCGAGGTCATCGATGATGTCGTCGAGGGCCATCTCGTCTGCCATGGGCAGGCCATGAGAGTTCAACAGCGCGTAGGCTTCGTCAAGTTGGTGATCGAGCTGCTCCAGCCGGCCCTCCAACACCCCGATCCGGCCCGCGGATGCTCGCTGTGCCTCAGCCAAGGTCGCCGCAACGCTTTCCAGGCCGACCGCGATCTTCGGTAGCTGCACCGCCTGCACGCCGAGGGAACCCGTCGCGCGCTGCACCTCGGCCGCGTCATTGATCGGATTATCGCCGTTCTCCTGGTTCCAGGCCGCCTTGAACCGACTAAGCGCTCCGCTGAACGCCGACTCAGCCTCCGTCGTTAGTTGCGCGGCGTCGTGAAAAGCCTTGGCCAGCAACGATATCTGTGCTGGTCGACCGCTCTGAAGACTCCCATTGATTGCCCACGGGTCACCGCCGGCCTCGGCGATCAGTTGCGCCACGCTTATGTAACGGAGTTGCACCACACCGCCCGGACGCTCGTGGCGTTGTTCTCGTCCATGCTGGTGAACTCCGTAGCCGCCACGAACGCACTGTGGCCGACGGCCGCAAGGATGTCCCTGTGTCCGAACAGAAGTCGCATGTGGTGAGCATGGATCGACTCCGTCGCCGCATGAAAAGCGTCGGCGGAAGCGAAGTCGCCGAACATCTGTGGCACCAGCTCTCCTCGTGAAAGGTGTTGCGCCGCTTGATGTGCGTGGTCACCCGCGGATCGCGAGTCACTGCCGCCCGAGTGCAGCAGAGCAGAGTCGACGAACACCATTGCCCCTTCCCGGTCGTCGGATCGTGGCGAGGCTAACCCGACGCAGACTGGCCCGCAATTCACTTCGGTACCACCCCGGTCGCCCACCATGTTGTCGCTACTAGGCGGGCAAGTGGAGTGCCACCCGATCGAGCGGCTGCCGGTGTCAAAGGGGCTAATGAGACCAAAGTGCCCAAAGTTTACAAAGTGATCTCAACACGCCCACGGTTCGACAACATTTCTCGTTCCGACACCACAGCCGTGTCACTCTTGCGCGCATGTCCAGCGCCCCATGCGCCCGATGGCCCCGTTCGTTCAAATCCGCCGTCGTGATCTGTGCGTTCATGCTGGCTGTGGCGTCGGCGCCGCCAGCGACCGCCGACGTCGACGCGGTGCCCACACCCCCGTCGCCCACCGCACCGTGTAATGCCATCAGCCCGTTTGCGTTTCCCTGTGTGGGGACGGGCAAGTTCGCCGACGCCGTCGCTGCGGAGTGCCGCCGGGTGGGGGTCAATGACAACCTCTGCCTGGTCCCGCTGGCGGCGAAGGTGACCCAAGCCGCAACGGTGGCCTACCTGCAGTCATGGGTCCATCGCACGGCGCAGTTCCAGTATGCACTGGGAAACGCGGTTCCCTTCCGGGATGCGCAGTGGATCGGCACCCACAACTCGTTCAACAGCCTCGTCAGCCAGTTCACCCCGTCGCATGCCGACTCCAACCAGCAGTTATCGATGCCTCAGCAGTTCGATATCGACGCTCGGAGCATCGAGCTCGACCTGCACTACATTCCGCAGATCGCCCAGCTCGGAGGTCGCGCCGTCACGGTGTGCCACGGGCGCGGGCCCAGTCAAGCGAACTTGGGTTGCACCACAGAACCGGTTCTCACCAAAGTCCTTCCGCCCATTACGGATTGGCTGAATGCGAATCCCAGCCAAGTCGTCCTGATCCTCATCGAAGACCAGTTGAAGGACCCGACCGCATACGCATCCGCGTTGGACACCCTCGAGCGTCAGTTGCGACGCCCCGACGGTTCCAGCCTCATCTATCATCCGACGCCGGCCGAAATCACCGCGAACGGTTGCGCAGACTTCCCCCGCAACATCTCCCGCGATGAGGTTCGTACCGCCGGCGCCCAGGTCGTGCTGGTCAGTGACTGTGTGCCGAGCTGGGGGACAACTGTGTTCAACTGGGAGGGCCAGGAAGTGCAGAGCGGCTCGACCTTCGGCTATCAGGCCTACCCGAAGTGCGATGCCACCTACGGTCCGGCCGTGTACGCAACGAACATCGTTCGCTACTTCGAGGACTCCACCTTCATTTCGGCCCTGATCAACCCCACTCGACCACCGAACAATCCGGCGGCACTCACGCCCACCAAGGCGCAGTCGATGACCAATTGCGGAGTCAACCTGTTCGGCTTCGACCAGTTACTGCCCGAAGACGGACGCATCCAGGGGACCTTGTGGAGTTGGGCGCCGGACGAACCGCGGGCAAGCGTCGGCACTTGCACCCTGCAGCGCGCCGACAGCCGTTGGGCGGCGGCGCCATGCGGCGCCACCCATCCCGCGGGCTGCCAGAGCGCGTCCGGTACCTGGACCGTGACGGCGCCGGTGACGTTCGCCAATGCGCCCGCGGCGTGCGCGGCGGTTGGTCTCACTTTCGGGCTGCCCCGGACAGGAGTACAGAATTCCCGTCTGCATGCCGTCGCCGGGCCTGCCGGTGGCGCCTGGGTGAACTACACGATCACGTGAGCCGCTGCTAGTCGCCGCGGTCCAGCAAATCGGATGACCCCAGGACCCGCTCGATCTGCACCTCGATCACCACTCGTCGAGGATTGGCCCGCGGGATCCGGTAGCGCTGGGCGTAGCGCAACTCCGCGTCGCGAACGGCGTCGATGTCCTTGTTCACGACGGCGCGCCCTTCAAGGGAGAGCCAGCGGGCTCCGTCGACCTGGCTGAGCACAGCCACGCCACCGCGTTCGGCGTTGAGCGCCTTTTGGGATCCGCCGGTGGTGATCACCCGGGCGATGTGCGTCTTGGGATCGAAAGTGAATCCCACCGCCACCACATGCGGTGAATTGTCGGTGCGTAGCGTGGTCAGCATGGCCAGATGGCGTTCGGAGAGGAACGCCAGGGCGTCGTCGGTGAGACGGGTAGTGGTCTTGGCCATCGCCCTTCACGCTAGCGCAGGCCATAATCACAGCCGTGGACGACACGGGCGTTGGTCCGCTGGTAATTTTCGGCGGCCGCAGCGAGATCGGCATTGAACTCGCCCGGCGCCTCGCGCCGGGCGCCACCGTAGTGCTGGCCGCACGCAACGCCGACCAACTGGACGGCCAGAAGAACACGATCCTTAACGCCGGGGCCGACGCCGTACACACCCGAGAATTCGACGCCGACGACCTGGGCTCGCACGGCCCGCTCGTCGAGGCGATTGTGGCCGAGCACGGTCCGATCGGCACCGCGGTCCTGGCGTTCGGCATCCTCGGTGATCAGACTCGCGCCGAGCAGGACGCGGCGCACGCGGTCGCGATCGTGCACACCGACTACGTGGCCCAGGTCAGTCTCCTCACCCATCTGGCCGCGGCGATGCGCACGGCGCAACGTGGATCACTGGTGGTGTTCTCCTCGGTGGCCGGGGTGCGGGTGCGGCGAGCCAACTACGTCTACGGTTCGGCCAAGGCCGGCCTGGACGGCTTCGCCAATGGATTGGCCGACGCGCTGCACGGCAGCGGGGTTCGGCTGTTGATCGCGCGCCCGGGATTCGTCATCGGCCGGATGACCGAAGGCATGAGCCCGGCGCCGCTGTCCAGCACGCCCGAGCAGGTGGCGGCCGCCACCGCGCGAGCCCTGACCAACGGCCGGCGCAGCGTCTGGATCCCGTGGGCGCTGCGGCCGATGTTCTTCACGCTGCGACTGTTGCCGCAGACGGTCTGGCGCAGGATGCCGCGATGATCATCGTCGTGGGTATCGGTGCCGACGGCACCTCAGGTCTGTCCGCGACTGCGAAGTCCGAATTGCACAGGGCCGAAGTCATTTACGGGTCCAAGCGCCAGCTCGACCTGCTCGACGACAGCATCAGAGCACCACGCCGGCAGTGGCCGTCGCCCATGCTGCCCGCATTGCAGGCGCTGCCGGTCGACGGTCCCGACATCCACATTGTCGCCAGCGGCGATCCGCTGTTACACGGCATCGGCGGTACTCTGATCCGCTTATTCGGCACCGGCAGGGTGCGAGTCCTTCCGCACGTATCGTCGGTCACTCTGGCGTGTGCCCGGATGGGTTGGAGCGTCCACGAGACCGAGGTGATCAGTCTGGTCACGGCCGAGCCGCACACCGCCATCCGCCGAGGTGGGCAGGCGATTGTGCTCTCGCGCAATGGACGTACCCCGCAGATTCTCGCGGCGGTACTGGAAGCCTATGGACACGGCGACTCGCAATTCACTGTGCTAGAGGTGCTGGGCGGACCTGATGAGCGCCGCCGTGACGGCACCGCCCGGCAGTGGGCGCACCACGCGCAATCAGACGTCGATGACCTGAACGTGCTCGCAATCCGGTACCTGCCGGACCGGCGCACCGCGTTCCTGCCCGACGACGCCTTCACGCATGATGGACAGATCACCAAGCACGGAATCCGTGCGGTGACACTGGCGGTCCTGAACCCCCGACCCGGACAACGACTCTGGGATGTCGGTGCGGGTTCGGGCAGCATCGCCGTCGAGTGGTGCCGCAGCGCCCCCGGCTGCACCGCCGTGGCGTTCGAGATCAACGAACAGCGCAGGCTCAACATCGGATTCAATGCCGCGGCCAGCGGCGTGAGCGTCGAGGTGCGCGGAGAGGCGCCTCACGAGTTCGCCACCGCGCCAAGGCCGTCGGCGATCTTCGTCGGTGGCGGGCTGACGCGGTCCGGCCTGCTCGACGCGTGCCTGGAGCACCTGGCGGAAGGGGGCCGGCTGGTCGCGAACGCGGTTACCGTGGAATCGGAAAATGTGCTCGCGCAAGCATATTCCCGGCACGGCGGTGAGCTGCGGCGTTTCCAGCATTACCGGGGAGAACCGCTGGGCGGATTCACCGGCTGGCGCCCGCAGCACCCGGTGACGCAGTGGGCGGTGACCAAGCGGTGACGGTCTACTTCATCGGCGCCGGACCCGGCGCCGCCGATCTGATCACGGTGCGCGGGCAACGGCTTCTCGAGCGATGCCCGGTCTGCCTCTACGCCGGCTCGATCATGCCCAAAGATCTGCTCGCGCATTGCCCACCCGACGCCAAAGTCATCGACACGGGGCCCCTTGCGCTGGATCAGATCGTCACGGAGCTGGCCGAGGCGGACTCCGCCGGATATGACGTGGCGCGGTTACATTCCGGTGACCCTTCGCTCTACAGCGCGCTGGCCGAGCAGTGCCGCCAACTCGACAAGCGCGGTATCCCATACGAGATCGTGCCGGGTGTCCCGGCTTTCGCGGCCGCCGCCGCCGCCCTGAAGCGGGAACTCACCGTGCCCGGAGTCGCGCAGACCGTTACGCTGACCCGGGTTTCGACCTTGTCCACCCCCATGCCAACCGGCGAAGATCTGAACACCCTGGCCCGGTCCGGTGCCACCCTCGTCCTGCACCTGGCCGCCGCGCAGATCGACACCATCGTTCCGGAATTGCTGGCCGGCGGCTACCCGCCCGATACGCCGGCAGCGGTAGTGGCGTTCGTAAGCTGGCCGCAAGAGATTGTGCTGCGGGCAACCTTGGCCGACATCGCCGCGCTGATGCACGAGGAGAAAGTCACCAAGACCGCCGTGATCATCGTCGGCGAAGTGCTGGGCGCCGAAGGATTTGCTGACAGCTATCTGTACTCGAGGGCACGGCGCAGCAGAGGCCCACACTGATGCGGGTACTGCTGCTCGGCGGTACTTCTGAGGGACGGGCACTGGCGAAAGCCCTCCATCCGCGCTTCGACATCGTCAGTTCGCTCGCGGGACGAGTGCCCGACCCCGCACTGCCGGTGGGTCCGGTGCGGATCGGCGGGTTCGGTGGCGTCGACGGACTGCGCAGATACCTCCAGCAGGAACGCATCGAAGCCGTTGTCGATGCCACGCACCCGTTCGCGGCCACCATGACGAAACACGCCGCGCAGGTATGCGATGAGCTGCACATGCCGCATCTGGTTTTAGTCCGTCCAGCGTGGGATCCCGCTTCGGCCAAGGTGGTTGCCTCAGACGTCGAGGCCGCAGCAGAGGTCGCACGGCAGCGTTATTCGCGGATCTTCCTGACGACCGGACGGTCCGGTGTCGGCGCCTTTGCCGACAGCGAGGCGTGGTTTCTGATCCGTGCGGTCACCGCACCCGCTGACCAGGTCATGCCGCGGCACCACCGGTTGCTGCTGTCCCGTGGCCCTTACTCATGCGACGACGAACTGAGATTGCTGAAGGCGCACGGCATCGACGCGCTGGTGACCAAGAACAGCGGCGGCCAGATGACCCGCGGCAAGGTGGATGCCGCTGCAGCACTTCGTATTCCGGTGATCATGGTGGCGCGGCCACCGCTGCCCGAGGGTGCCAGGACGGTCGGCACCGTCGCAGCAGCAGCGCGTTGGGTCGCCGAACATGAGCAACCGCCCCCGCGGGACGAGTGCGGCCCACCTATCGCGAGTCCCATCGTCTACCCGAAACCTCGAGCCGGGCGATGACATAGAACGGCAGTGCCACGAACAGCGTGCCACCGACCAGATTGCCGGCGCTGGTGACACAGATGTTGGTGAGCAGCCCTCCGTTGCCGAAGCCCCAGCTGATCCCGCTGTGTGGAGCTCCTGGGTGAAAAACGTTGAGCAACAATGGAAGTCCGAGGAAACCGACATTGGCGACGACGTGCTGGTCGCTCCCGATCACGAATGCGAAGGGCCCGTAAAACGCAAACCCCATCCGCGCGACATCGCTGCGGGCCTTGTAATACATGCACATCGCTGTCTGGAGGAACCAGGTACACAAGACCGCGAGCAGGAACGCGGTCCAAGCGCATTGGTCGGCCTTCTGTGCTCCCACGCTTGCCGCGCGCGCCGCGAAGGCGCCCAGGTAGGGACCTCCGGCGGCGGCGCAGACGGCGGCGAAGACCAGCGCGCCGATGATGTTGCCGATCAGGCCGATCCCCAGCAGGCGCGCGTAGTCCCTGAGCCTCAACCGCCGTTGCAGCACCGCGAAGAAGCCCGCCGCCATGTCGGCGGTGATCAGTGACGCACCTGACACCAGGATGAGAACGAAGGACATGCCGAATGCCAGGCCCATCAGCAGACTGGCGATGCCCGGGGTGGTGACTCCGGTGCTCACCACCAACGACAGCAGTGCACCGAATCCCACCATCGCGCCCCCGACCAGCGAACGCACCAGGAAAGCCCATGGATGCACGGATTTGACCAGCGCCATGTCGGCGATCCGGGTCACCATGGCCGGGACACTCAGCGGCTCGAACGGATCACCCGTTCGAACGGTTGCTGCGGTAGCCCATGCAGAGCCGGATATCGGGAGTCTCGTGCGCCTGGATGTCGAAAGCATCGACATTCAGGAAGCCACGGAGTGCACAGTGTCCGCCCAGTCGTGCATTCGCCCTGAGTAGTACAGCAGCGGCAACATCCCGTTGCGCCGCACAGCGCACGCCCGGATCAACAGGATGACGTGATCGCCGGCGTCGTAGATGCGATCGATGTAGCCGCTGACCGAGGCAGCAGCACCGGAGAGAATCGGACACCCGTCGTCATCGGTCTCGAATTCGACTCCGGCGAAGCGGTCCTCGACCTTGCTGGCGAACCGCAGTGCGACATCGGCTTGGTGGCGCGCCAGAACGTTGACCACCACCGGAGCGCCCATGCGAAACGCCGAAAGGCTTCTCGCATTGCGCGATACGCATTGCAGCAAGAGCGGCGGGTCAATTGATACCGAGGCAAACGAGCTGATCGTCATTCCGATCGATCTGTGCTGGAGCCGAGTCGTCAGGACGGTGACACCGGAGGGGAACGCGCCCATGGTATTTCGCATCGACGCGGCGTCGACGTGTTTCACAAGCACCGGGAGTTGGTCTGTGTGGTGGTCCGGTTTCGGCGACTGCGTATCTGCGATCATTGTTTGCCTTTCCGAAGGGTGCCAATCGTGTTCAGATCTCCGCAATGTGCTCATCGCGAGCTTTTCCGCGCCGAAAAGGGTGGTGAGCAGAGGATTGTGGTCAAACAGGAGGGGATGCGACAGCCCAACTAAGAGGAACTGACCTGTTGCTCAGCGGTGTTCCATGTGTAGTCGAGGAACTTGCCGTCGAAGGTCACGATCACCCGGTCTCCGTGTGGGTCAGGTCGACGTGCCACACTCATCCGGAAGTTGATGGCGCTCATGATCCCATCGCCAAACATTTCACCGATCAACTCCTTGATCGCCGGGCCGTAGACCGACAGGGCCTCGTGGAACCGGGCGATGGTGGGATCAGCGGACTCGTCACTTCCGCGATAGGGCAACATCTGCAGTGCAGTGACCGCGTCGCCATCGAGGCCGAGTAGCGTCACCACGGTCGCGGCGTCCTCGGCTGACAGCGGGTGCTGGCCCAGGAGCGCGGCAACAGTCCATACCGGATCTTTTCCGATGGCGTCGGCAATCGCGTTCCAGCTCATTCCCTTTGCTATCCGAGCCAGCTTGATGGTCTCGGCGAGCTGCAGCTTGGTTGCGTTATGCGCCATCGGCGCGGCTAGTACGTCGGTCATGGGCCCTCTGTTTCTGGGTCGAAAGGTCGTTGTGGCGTTAGTGCCGCCGAACAGCCAAACGTGACGGTCGAACGGCTGTGATTAACACAACTAGGATCCAGGCCCGCGACCCCGGCAGGGTCATCGCTCGTGTGTGATACTGCGGCGTGGCTTTCCAGGACAACGGCGGTCTCAAGCGACGCGAATTCCTGGCAGCGGCAGCGGCAGCGGCAGCGGCAGCGGCAGGGTTGCTGCCGTTGGCCGGCTGTTCCCGACCCAGCGCGGGCAATCGTGCCTCGCCATCCACCCCGGCGCCGGCGCCTGATCTGTCCGCGCAATTCGGCCAGCTGGAGCGCCGCTACGGAGGCCGGGTGGGCGTCTACGTGCCTGCCGGCGGTGCGACCGAAGCGATTGCCTACCGCGGCGACGAACGGTTCGCGTTCTGCTCGACGTTCAAGGCGCCGCTGGTGGCGGCGGTGCTGCACCAGTATCCGCTCGCCCATCTCGACACCATGGTGACGTTCACCAAGGCCGACATCAACTCGGTCTCACCGGTGACCGAGCAGCACGTCGACACCGGATTGACCGTCGGGCAACTGTGTGACGCCGCTATCCGCTACAGCGACGGCACCGCGGCCAACCTGCTGCTCAGTCAGGTCGGCGGGCCCGCCGGATTCACCGGCTACCTGCGCAGCCTGGGGGACAACATCAGCCGGCTGGACCAGGCCGAGCCGGAGCTCAACCGGGACCCGCCGAACGACGAGCGGGACACGACGACGCCGCACGCGATCGCTCTGGTGTTCCAGCAGCTCGTGCTCGGCGACGCGTTGCCGCCTGACAAGCGGACGATGCTCACCGACTGGATGGCACGCAACACCACCGGCGGAAAGCGGATCCGCGCGGCCTTTCCCGCCGACTGGAAGGTTGCCGACAAGACCGGCACGGGCGACTACGGGCGGGCCAACGATGTCGCCGTCGTATGGTCGCCCGCCGGTGTGCCGCACGTTGTCGCGATCTACACCGACATCGCCGGCGGCGGGTATGACGCCCAGCCCAACGAGGCGTTCGTGGCCGACGCCGCACGCATCGTGGCGTCGGCTCTCAAGATCTAGCCCGGGTAGCGCCGCGGCGTGAATACCCGGTCGCCGAAATCGCTTGACTGCCATTGGGTTTGCGAAGAACCCACGATCAGAAGGCAGCGCATGTCGACCTCGGCAGGATTCAGGTCGGCCAACCGGACCACTCGCACCTCCTCGTCGGGACCCGAGACGTTGCGACCGATCACCACCGGCGTGCCCGGTTCGCGATGGGCCAGCAACAGGTCCCGCATGGCACCCACCTGCCAGGTCCGCGATTTCGATGCCGGGTTGTAGATGGCCAGCACCAGATCCGCGGCGGCGGCAGCGGCCAGGCGCGTCGCGATGACGTCCCACGGCTTGAGCCGGTCTGACAACGAGATCACCGCGTAGTCATGCCCGAGCGGGGCGCCCACCCGGCTGGCGACCGCCTGCGCGGCGGTCATTGCCGGGATCACCCGGATCCGCACACCGGGCCACTGCTTGGCCTCCTCCAGGACCGCGGTGGCCATTGCGAATACGCCCGGGTCACCCGAGGAGACCACGGCGACCGCATGGCCCTGCTCGGCGAGCGAGCAGGCCAACCGGGCACGGGCGGGCTCGTCGGTGTTGTCGCTGGCGTGGCGGCGTTGTCCGTCGCGCACCGGCACCCGGTCCAGATATCCGGCGTAGCCGATCAGGTCGGTCGCACCGGCAAGTTCGCGCCGGCTCTGCGGTGTCATCCAGTCGGTGCCGCCGGGCCCCAGACCTATCACGGCAACGGTGCCGGCTACCCCCGATCGGCGCCTCCCACCCGGCAGCATGGCCAGCGAAAAGTACGGCACGCTGGCCTCGTCGACGTCAGCGGCGGGCAGCACGCGTTCTCCCGGGGTGCTGGCACGTTCCACGTAAAAGGCGTCGTCAAGCTGACCGGAAGCTGAAAGTGCTTCGCGCACATTGTGATACGAGCGGCCCAGTTTCATGATCACCGCCGCGTCGGCATCGGCGAGGCGGCGGGTCAACTCGGCGACCGGCAGGGTGCCGGGCAACACGGAGAGCACCTCGTCGCCGGCCACCAGGGGAGTGGCGACGGCGGCGGAAGCCGCGCTCACCGACGTCACGCCGGGCACGATCACGGCGTTGAACCGCTCGGTCAGCCGGGTGTGCAGATGCATGTAGGAGCTGTAGAACAGCGGGTCACCCTCGGCCAGAAGCGCCACATTGCGCCCGGCGCTCAGGTGCGCGGCGATCCGCTCGGTGGCCGCGACGTAGAAGTCCTCCAGGGCGCCCGCATAGCCCCCGGGATGGTCGGTCGTCTCGGTGGTCACCGGGTAAACCAGGTGTTCCTCGATCTGACCGGGCCGCAAATAGGGCTCGGCGATCCCGCGTGCGATGCTGCGGCCGTGGCGGGCGCTGTGGTAGGCCACGACGTCGGCCTCACCGAGCAGCCGGGCAGCCTTGACGGTCACCAACTCCGGGTCGCCGGGGCCCAGCCCCACCCCCCACAGCGTGCCCGTCATTCGCGTTCGCTCGCTATCGCGTTGACGGCCGCCGCGGCCATGGCGCTACCTCCGCGCCGGCCCAGCACCAGCAGGTAGGACATGCCGCGTGGGCGTTCGACGAGCTCCTGCTTGGACTGGGCGGATCCGACGAAACCGACCGGTCCACCGAGCACCGCCGCCGGCGGCGGAACTCCGTCGTCAACCAGTTCCAGCAGGCGAAAGAGCGCAGTGGGTGCGTTTCCGATGGCGAGGACGGCGCCGTCCAACTGATCGGCCCACAAATCGACCGCGGCGGCCGAGCGGGTGGTCCCTTGCTCGGCAGCCAGGCCGGCCGCGCGGGGATCGGCGACCAACGACACCACCTCGTTGCCGGTGGGCAGCCGGGCCTTGGTGATCCCGGCAGCCACCATCGACGAGTCGCACAGCACCGGCGCGCCTTTGCGCAGCGCGGCTCGGGCCCGGGCGACGACGTCGTCGGTGAAGGCCACGTGCTCGGCGACGTCGACCTGCCCGCAGGTGTGGATCAGGCGGACCACGACGCGTTCGACGTCGGCGGGAAACCGGGTCAGGTCGGCTTCGGCGCGGATGGTTGCGAACGACTGGCGGTAGATCTCCGCGGGGTCGCCGATGTAGTCGAGCACCCGCTCACCTTAAGACCTCAGCAGCCGGTACCCGGTTTCGGTGGCGACCAGCACCTCGCCGTCGACCGGGCTGCCGCACGCCCGTTCGCAGCCGACGAAGTGCCGCCGGACCCGGGAATTGGCGTCCAGCGCCGCCGCGGCGTCGGCGCGCACGTCGGCGATCGAGTGGGCGCAGCCGGGGCTGCCGGTACATGCGCTGACGCCGAGCCAGGGCGAGTTGTCGTCGAAGACCAGCCCAAGCGGGGCCAGCACCCGCAGCGCGGTGTCCGCGACGCCCTCGCTCAGGTCGCACACCAGCACCGAACGCCACGGCGTGATCACCAGCGGAGCCTCGATCGCGGCCAGAAACTCCGCGACACGAGCGGGCAGCACTCCGAGCGGTACGGCGGCTCCCAGGGTGACCCGGCCGTCATCCTGGGGGATCCAGCCCACCGGTGCCTTGCCGAGCGGGGGCAGGGCGGCGCCCAGGTCCGCGTCCGGCAACAGATCCTCGAGGTTGTCGAGTTCGGTTACCCGCCAAGCTTTTCCGCGGATTTCCACGAATCTCAGCGCGACCTCGATCAGGTTCTCGCAGACGTCGGTGATCCGCAAGCCGGAGTTGCGACCCGCCAGCAGCAAGGCCGGGCCGTCGTCAAACACCTGCACCCCCACATCGGCGTGCAGGCCGGATACGTCGCCGCGGCCGTCGTCCAGGCTGAACCAGAACCGGCCCCCCAATTCGGCCAGTCTTGGTTCCGCGCAGATCGCCGCGTCCAGTTCGCTCACCCAACTCCGCACGTCGGTGATCCCGCCGGCCCGGCCGGACAGCGGCGACGCCACGATGTTGCGCACGCGTTCGTGGGTTGCTGACGGCAGCAGCCCGGCGTCGGCGATGGCCGCGGCGACCTTGTCCACGTCGGTGACCGCGCGCAATTGCACGTTGCCGCGGCCGGTCAGCTCCAAGGTCGAGGAGCCGAATTCGCAGGACAACCCGGCCAGCGTCGCCAACTGCGCGGCGGTGAGCTCCCCGCCGGGCAGCCGGACCCGTACCAGAGCGCCATCGGCGGCCTGGTGCACCTGCAACGCGCCCGGACAGGCGTCGGAGTCGCGGAATCTGGCCACCCGTCCACGGTACGGCCCGGCGGGTTTGGCCGAGGGGCTGGCGGGCAACCGGTGTCTGTGCAGACGGTCGAATACGCCCCGGGACGGCTGGCCGACGTCTTCGGCGACGCAGCCCAACCCGTGATCCTGCTGTGGCATGGCATGCAAAGCGACGCGCGAGCGGCGGTCGGGCCGCTTGCCGAGATGCTGGCCGGTCACGGGGCCAGTGTCATCGCTCCCGACTGGAATTCGCACGCCGTGGACGGGGGACGGGCAGACCTGTTGCGATCGGTCGCCTTCACGCGCGAACGCGCAACCGGGGCAATTGTGCTCGTCGGGTGGTCTCTGGGTGGTGCTGCGGCGGCCGGCTTGACCCTGGACGCGCAGCGCCACGAAGTGGCGATCTCCCACACCGTGTGCCTGGCCGGCGCGTTCATGGCGGACGACCCGATTTCGGGGCGGGCCTTATCCGAGCTGATACCCGCCGTCCCGGTCGGTGCGCCGTTCACGTTGTTGCACGGTATGGCCGACGACGTCGTACCGATCAGCGCCAGCGAAAAGTTCGCCGTGGAACTGCAACGCGCCGGCTGGCCGGTGAAGGTGGTGGCTTTGGCGGCTGACCACGGGTCGATCGCCGGAGCCGACTACGACGCGGCGGCCGATCGCTACGTGCCGGCCCGGGGCGGGGCGGGTCAGCGTGTGGCGCGGGAGGTGGCGGCTCGTATCGCAGTACTCGCGCGCCCCGGAATTGCGTAGTCGACTACTCAATGCGGGCGCCCGGTTTCCTACTGCGGGTCGCGCGAGCACAACACCGCCGGACGCGCATGCGGTCCGCCCACGAGGGGTCCGGCGGAGATGTGGTCACCCGCGAATCCCTGGGTACGCCCGTCCGATCGGCGTAACGTGCACCTCAGTGCAAGATTGGGAGGCAACAATGGCGCGTGCACTGAGAGTCGCCATCATCGGCGCCGGCATGTCCGGCATCTGCATGGCAGCCAAACTGCAGGACGCGGACATCGACTCGTTCACCATCTTCGAGAAGGCTCACGACGTCGGTGGCACCTGGCGCGACAACACCTATCCCGGGCTCACCTGTGACGTGCCGTCGCGTTACTACTCGTACTCGTTCCGTCCCAACCCGAACTGGTCGCACTGGCTGCCCCCCGGGTGGGAGATTCAGAATTACTTCCAGCAGGTCGCCGACGAACGGGGCATCCGTCCCCACATCCGGTTCGGCACCACCGTCACCCGGGCCGAGTACGACGACGGCAAATGGCGGCTCACCACCTCCAATGGCGAGACCCGGACGTTCGACGTCCTGGTCACCGCGACGGGGGTACTGCGGGTGCCGCGTTACCCCGACATCCCCGGACGCGACACGTTCGCCGGGCCGGCGTTTCACTCGTCGCGCTGGGATCACTCGGTATCGCTGCCGGACAAGCGGATCGGCTTGATCGGGACCGGTTCCACCGGTGTGCAGATCACCGCCGAGCTGGGTGGCAAGGTGCGTGAGCTCAAGGTCTTCCAGCGCACCGCGCAGTGGATCTACCCGCTGCCCAATCCCCGCTACTCGAAGCTGACGCAGGCCGTGCTGTCCCGGTTTGCCGCGCTGAACCGGCTGCCGTACCTGTTCTGGGGTTGGTTCTTCCGGTTGGTGTTCGGCCGGGCACCGATCCGGCCGGGCTGGCAACGCCGGCTGGCCACCGCCGAGTGTCGTTGGAATTTGCGGCTTTCGGTGCGCGACCCCGAATTGCGGGCCAAACTCACTCCGACGTATCAGCCGATGTGCAAGCGGCAGGTGATGGCCGGGCGCTTCTACCGCTCGGTGCAGAATCCCGGCGTAGAGATCGTCACCGACCCCATCGATCACATCGAGGCGCGCGGCATCGTCACCGCGGACGGCACCCTGCATGAACTGGATCTGCTGGTGTTCGCCACCGGCTTCGACGCCCGGGCCTATGTAAGGCCGATGGAGATCATCGGGGAGGGCGGGCTCACCTTGGACGAGGCCTGGGCCGACGGCCCGATGGCCTACCGGTCGGTCGCGGTACCGGGATTCCCCAATCTGTTCATGATGATGGGGCCGCACTCGCCGATCGGCAACCAGTCGCTGATTCCGATCGCCGAGGATCAGGCCAATTATGTGATGTGGTGGATCGAGCAGCTGCGTGCCGGCCGGGTGCTTGCCGCCGCGCCTACCGAAGCGGCCACCAAGCATTACAACGAGGACATGAAAGCCGCTATGCCGCAGACGATTTGGGTCAGCGGCTGCAACAGCTGGTACCTGGGCAAAGACGGCTTGCCGGAATTGTTCCCCTGGACGCCGGAGACGCACCACAAGCTGTTGCGCCAACCGGAGCTTGCCGACTTCGACGTGCGGACCGCCTAACGGAAATGTGCGGTAATCAGAAGGGCGGCGGTTCATTTCGTTCGGCGACGCGGGCGGCGTTGAGCGCGCGTTCGGCGTCGATCCGATAAATCCGATCCTGTTCCCGCGTGCGGGCTCTGGGTGGGCGTCATCAGCTGGCGATCGCCGAACGGCGGAACGATCGGGCAGCGGGTAACTCGGTTGTCTTCAGGCACAGAGTCAAGAACAGCAGCCGACTGCCGGGCCGAGTGGTGTACGTGTGGCCGGCGGGGGAGGTCCAGAAGAAGGTGCCGTCTGGGTGCTGCTCGTCAAGCCAGGCCATCCAGAAAGTCTTGAGCAGATGGTGTTTTCGGCACAGACACGTGAGGTGAAGTGACAAGTTCTTGGGCTGGCCCGAAGCTGGCTAGCCTTGGGGTGCTCGCGCGCCCGAGGCCGTCGGACTTGCCGGGAACGCTGCAGGCAAGATGTCGCGCCACGGTGCGGGGGCGTGGCTAACGATGCCATGCATGGGTGATGTACTGCACGTCTATCCCGACGAATCGCGCGCAGCTAGCACCGACTGGCATACGGAGACGCCCAAACTTCATGCCGCACTGCCGTCGCCGGAGCCGGCCCGCACCCTGGCCCACGACGCTCGCCGCCGCGGGTGCGACCGGCGCAGCCCAGGTCGCCATCGCCGACCTGCACGCCCGGATCGCCACCACCGCAGGTGCTCTCGAGCCGCCAAGTAGGGGCTGCACGCCCTCAGCGGCCAATCTACGTCCCCGCCGCACGGCAATCTACGTCTTTTGACCGACGTAATTCACCCACACCAACCCGCATGCTCCACTCGATGGCCCTTAGGGCCGGCGTGGCGACTACTTCGTATGCCCGCCGAGTGATCGATCAGGACCGGGAGTACAGCGATGGCGTTTGTGTTAGTGGACCCCGAAATGCTGGCGGCGGCCGCAACCGATGTGGAAAGCATCGGATCGGCGCTCAGCGAGGCCAACGCAGCGGCGGCCGCCCGGACGACCGGGGTGCTGGCCGCCGCCGCCGATGAGGTGTCGGAGGCGATCGCGGCACTCTTCTCCGGGCAGGCCGAGGCGTATCAGGTCGTCAGCGCCCAGGCGGCGCTGTTCCATCAGCAGTTCACCCAGGCGATGAGCGCGGGCGGGGCGATGTATGCCGCCGCCGAGGCGGCCAGCTCGTCCCCATTGCAGAGCCTGCTCGAGGGGA
>NZ_JBTNSY010000012.1:0-196250 GCF_054515735.1 Mycobacterium sp. ML4 | reverse complement strand
AGCGCGGCGGAGCCGGGCGCGGCGGGTCGCCACCTTGGGTTCGGTGGCGATCGCGAGCGCGGCGGAGCCGGGCGCGGCGGGTCGCCACCATGGATTAAGACTGCTCGGCGTTGAGCTGGCGCACGGCATCGATGCGCGCCTTGAGCTGGTCGCGGGTCGCGGCGGCGATCGGCGGACCGCCGCAACGGCGGCGGAGTTCGTTGTGGATCCAGCCGTGCGGCTTGCCGGTGCGGTGGTGGGCGACCGAGACCAGGGCGTTGAGTTCGCGGCGCAGCTCCCGTAGTTGCCCGTGGGTGGTGGTCATGGGCTGGGTCCCGGCTTGGGCGCGTTTCTGCAATTGCTCGTCCTGCCGGCGGTGCAGCAGGGCGCGCATCTGCTCGGCATCGAGCAGGCCGGGGATGCCCAGGTAGTCGGCCTCCTCGTCGCTGCCCGCGGGCGTGGCGGTACCGAACGAGGAGCCGTCGAAGATGACCTGGTCCAGCTCGGCGTCGGCGCCCAGCGAGGTGAAGCCCTTGTCTTCGCCGGGTTCATTCTGCGTCCTGGTGGCCGGGTCGTCGTCGAGTGGGTCACCCTCGGATTCGCGGTGCGGCTTGCCCAGCACATGGTTGCGCTGTGCCTCCAGTTCGCTGGCGAGTTGCAGCAGGTTGGGCACCGACGGCAGGAAGATGCTCGCGGTTTCACCCGGCCGCCGCGACCTCACGAACCGCCCGATGGCCTGGGCGAAGAACAGCGGCGTCGAGGCGCTGGTGGCGTAGATCCCGACCGACAGCCGCGGCACGTCGACCCCCTCGGAGACCATCCGCACCGCGACCAGCCAACGGCTGGTGCCCGCCGCGAACTCGGAGATGCGGGCCGACGAGCCGGGGTCATCGGAGAGCACGACGGTCGGCGTTTCGCCCGTCAACCTGGTGAGCAGGGTCGCATAGGCGCGGGCCGCGGTTCGGTCCGAAGCGATGATCATCCCGCCGGCGTCGGGGACATGCTCGCGCTTCTGGCGCAGCCGCTGGTCGGCCGCGGCGATTACGGCCGGCATCCACTCGCCGGCCGGGTCCAGGGCGGTGCGCCAGGCCCGTGCGGTCTGTTCGGCCGACAGCGGCTCGCCCAGGCGCGCTTCGTGCTCCTCGCCGGCGCTGTCCCGCCAGCGCGCCTGTCCCGAATACGCCATGAACACCACCGGGCGCACCACTCCGTCGGCCAGGGCCTCGGCGTAGCCGTAGGTGTGGTCGGCCTTGGATCGCATCAGGCCGTCGGCGTCGGGCTCGTAGTTCACGAACGGGATCGGGCTATCGTCGCTGCGAAACGGAGTGCCGGTCAGGGCCAGCCGGCGGGTGGCGTCGTCGAAGGCCTCCCGGATGGCGTCACCCCAGGTCTTGGCATCACCGCCGTGGTGGATCTCGTCGAAGATCACCAGCGTCTTGCGCTGCTCGGTACGCACCCGATGCAACGTCGGGTGGGCGGCCACCTGCGCGTAGGTGACCACGACGCCGTGGTATTCCGGAGAGGTCTGCGGGTTGGAGTTGGAGAACTTCGGGTCCAGGGACAGCCCCTGGCGTCCGGCGGCCTGCGCCCACTGGATCTTGAGGTGCTCGGTGGGTACGACGACGGTGAGCTGCTCGACGGCCCGGTGCGCGATCAGTTCGCCGGCGATCCGCAGGGCGAACGCGGTCTTGCCGGCGCCGGGGGTTGCCACGGCCAGGAAGTCGCGCGGCTCGGTTCCCAGGTATTTCACCAGGGCGCGGCGCTGCCAGCCACGCAGCGTGCGAGTGGTGTCGGCGGGGAAGTGGCTGACCGGCTGCAGCGACACATTCCCCCCGTTGAGTTCGGCATGGTAGCTCGGCCGCGCCAGACGGCGCACAGGCTGTGAAATCTAGCACGGCAACGCTTTTCGGCGCTGCAACGACGTGGCTGGGCGATCAGATTGGCTGGTCGCGGGTCTGCAGCCAGTTGTGGATACGCGAGGCGACGTCCGGCCATCCGGGTTCGAGCATCATATTGTGGCCCATCGAGAAGAACTCGGGTTCGGTGCGGTATGCGTCCGCCGTCGCCCGCACCTCCGCGGTGCTGACGAAGCCGTCGTGCTCGGCGCCCAGCACCAGCATCGGGGTCGCGATCAGGCCTGTCTTGACGCCGCGGATCATCGGATCGATGGCAGCTGCGCGGAGGCTCTCGGGCCCGGCCTGCGATCTGCACGATTCGACGATGGACTCGGGCGTGTGCCCGCAGAAGAGGTAATCGCGCGCCAGCGCAGGCGTGTCGACGAATTCGAGCAGCGCGCCGCCGGTGAAGGCCCGGATAGCGGTCAGTGGGTGCCGGCGCCAGACCCGCATGGCCAGCCGCAGGTAGCCCTTCGGCGGAACCGATCCCACCAGCACCGCCGCGGGCGCGTGACGGGTTTCCAGAAATCTCTGCACCGTGAAGCCGCCCAGCGAATGGCCGATGAGCACCGGCTGGCCGCCGAGGGCGTCGGCCACCGCGCGGACGTCGTCGACGTAGTCGGCCATGGAGCACCAGCGCAGCGCTTTGGGGGCGGGGCTGGCCCCGTGCCCGCGCAGGCTCAGTGCGACGGCGCGATAGCCGGCGTCGGCGAAGTAGTCCAGGAAATTCTCCCAGCACCACGCGCCGTGCCAGCCGCCATGGACGAACACCAGGGGTACCGGATGTTCGGCGGTGCTGGTGCCGCGTTCGACCACTTCCAGCATCTATCGGGCACCTACCGTCTGGCCGGTGGACGCTGGGGACTTCGGGGCCGTGGCCGCACCCAGCCCGAGCAGCGTGGCCAGGACCACCGGGAACTCCAGATACGCGTGGTAGCTGGCGAAGGCGGAATACACCGCCTTGCCGGAGGCGTAGTCGGTGACGAACACCACCGCCAGGGCCACTCCGACGGCGCCCCCGAGCGTCCACGCCCGCGCCCCGGTCAGCCACGGGACGCGCAGCTCGAATGCCCGCGCCGCATCGGGGGCGTAACGGGGAAAGAAACCCACCCAGACGAAGTAGTGCATGGTCTGCAGGAAGGCGAACACGACGAGTAGCCTCAGGCCGACCTCGGTCACCACGGCCGCCGGCGGGGCGCTGGCCGCCACGATCGTTCGCGGGTTGCCGGCGAACCCGGCCAGCGACGAACTCGTCCCAGCGAAGTGACGGTCGAGCACACCGGACAGCAGTACCGCGGGAACGACCAGTACCCACCCGATCTGCACCGATCGAAACCACCGGCGCAGCGCTGGGGTGGGCAACCGGGCCGCCCAATCCCACAGGAAGAACAGCGGCACCACATTGTGCAGATGGGACAACACCACGAAGTGGTACGGGGGCCAGCTCAGCGAGGCGGCCGCGGCGATCGCCAGCACCGCCGCCGCGGCCATCAGCGAGGGCCCACGCAACCCCGCCACACAGGCTGCGCTGAGCACCGCATAGCCGACGACGATCTCCGCCAGCCGCGCCGGCTCGCCGACCACCATGCCGGCCAGCCTGCACAACACGATCACTGTGATGAACCCGAGCAGCCAGAACAGCATCCGGCCGGACAGCACCGTGGCGAAACGTCCACTGACATAGCGCAATTCCAGGACATTGTGCACGACCCCGAACACCATGAGCCCCAGCACGGTCGTGGCCAGCGGGGCCCGGACCGCGACGGCCAGAGCCACCGCGGCGGCCCCGCCGAACAGCCAGATCACCCGTACAGTCATCGCGTGTCCCAACTGACCGCGTTCGCTGTCACGATCGCGGTGGAATCGCTGTGGTACGTGGGCGGCCTCGTGGGCATCCTCGGACTGCGGTGGTGGTCGGCGCTGATGCTG
Organism: Mycobacterium sp. ML4; assembly: GCF_054515735.1. Taxonomy (NCBI): domain Bacteria; kingdom Bacillati; phylum Actinomycetota; class Actinomycetes; order Mycobacteriales; family Mycobacteriaceae; genus Mycobacterium; species Mycobacterium sp. ML4. Next base: position 192,447 of record NZ_JBTNSY010000012.1, on the reverse strand, counting down.
TCGATCGTTGTCAACGCCATCACCCATCCGCTGGCGTGGTGGGTTCTGGCGCCGAACCCGACGCTGGGGCAGTTGCTGCTGACCGAGGCGGTGGTGACACTAGCCGAGGCGGCTGTGCTGGCGGTTGCCGTACGGCGTGACCCGGCCACGCTGGCGCTGCTGAGTGTGGGCGCCAACGCCTCGTCGCTGCTCACCGGACTGATCCTCAACCGGTAGGCGGACCCGGCGGCTGCGGCGGCCATTGCGGTGGGGGCGGCTGAGGTGGTAGGCCCTGGGGCGGCGGACCCCATTGCGGTGGGGGCGGCCTTGATCGCCGCGAGCGACGCACCCAGGTGGCCACCACCACGATGGCCGTTATCACCACCAGCAGGAACAAGACGGCCACCAGCAGCACCGGAGCCTCCGATCGTTCCGGGGCCAGGTCTGCGAGCAAAGCGACCACGCCGCAAAACTAGCGCTTGCAATCCGCAAATCAAAGGGAACTTCGCGTCGTCGTCGCAGTCACCCGGGCCTCGCCGAGACTGAAGCCAGGCAGGGCCGCATCGGCGTGTCGTCTGCCGCGTTGCAGTGTCGCGGACCCGCCGGGCGCGGCGTGCTCACCAGTTCGTCAAGACGAGATGGTTCAGCACCAGCGCGCCGACGACGTTAACAGCCAGCCACCAGCGGTGTGACCTGGGCGGCAGCAGCGTCGCCGCTGCCGGTAACCACACCGTGAAAGGCAGCCAGATGCGCTCGACCTCGGCCTTACTCAGCTGGCTTGCGTCGGCCAGCACAATCGCGACCAGCATGGCCACTATGACGAGGTTCAACCCCCGGCGCTGACGGATCGCCGGAATGTCGATCGCCAGGCTCGTGCCCGCAACGCCGCCCAGCCCGATCGCGCACACCACCGACGCCAGATTGGCCCACCACCAGTACTGGAACGGCCGGTCGGCGGCGATTCCCTGCCAATAGCGTTGCTGCACCAGCACATAGCCGTCGAACCACCAGAATCCAGCAAGTGCGAAGACCAGGACGACAGTCACTGCGGCAATGGCCGCCGGTATCAGTGCCCGAAACGCGGCCCGCCGGTTCACCGCGGCGATCAATACCGCGGCGGCGGGCAGTGCCATCAACGCCAGACCGTAGTTGAGGAAGGCGCCCCAGCCCAGCAGTAGACCCGCACCGACCGCGGCCAGCCCGCAGGTTCGCACCGACCGGCGTGCGGCCAATGCCAATAACGCGATGCCCCAGGCCGCGACTCCGGCGAAGTAGCCATCTGCTAATACCGCCACCCAGATCGCGGTCGGTGACACCGCGACAAAGGGTGCCGCCAGCCGGGCCGTGTGCTCGCCGGCCAACGCTCGCACTGTGATCACGATCGCCGCAGCGGCACTCGATCCGGCCAGCAAGCAAAGCAATCCGGCCCAAGCGCCACCGGTCAGGCCGATTCGGTCCAGCCAAACGAACGTCAGCAGTGCACCCGGCGGATGCCCCGACACGTGAGTGATCCACGAATTCGGTTGAAAGTCGAGGATTCTGCCCGAGAAGTGGCGCACCGCATCGGGGATGTCGGTGACGGTGGGTACTTGTCGGAGATATTCGTGGCGCGCGGTGAGCCGGCCGGCGAAGCCAAGCTGCCAGCCGTCGATCATGGCCAGCGAGAAGGCCCATGCGGCCGCCGTCGCCCACGTCGTCAAGGTGAGGGCCCGCCACGACAAGTGCACGGCGACAGCCGGACCCCACAGCACCGTGGCAACGCCAATGACTATGGCCGGCCCAGTGCCCCACCCGATGTGGGGCTGCCACCAACCGAAGATGGGCGCCATCCCGGCAAACGCGATGAAACGGTCCCGCGTAGCGTGGATCAGCGGCGTGACACCGAGGTCGAGGTGCGGCATCACGAATGCGGCGGTTACCAACCCGACGGCTGCCGCAACCGCCAGCGTCTCTCGGCGCCCGCTTCTCACGCGTTATCAGCCCTTTTGGCACAGCGCGCGAAACGTGACTGCGCCGCTCCTCCGACCAGCTGATGATGTCGCACACCTCGGCGAACGTTGAGCGTGAGAAAACGCGTGGTTTCCGGCATGGTCCGACCCCGATCAGGTTGCTCGACCGAAGAATTTGTTCAGTGCATCTGCCACCTGAGTCCCCTTTTCCTCCTGCATGTATTGTCCGCCATCGGGGATTTCTTCCTCAGTGATTCGGGGCTAGCCGGCGCAGCCGTCATCGTGCACCTTTCGTCGACACTGACCTCTGTCGGCAGAGTGCCGCCCAGCTCAGCTGCGGCGGGACTTGTCTGCCGAGGCCTGGGCAACCATTAGGCTGGCTGTCGTGTTTGAATCGCTGTCCGATCGCTTAACCGGTGCCCTTCAGGGGTTACGTGGTAAAGGCCGCCTGACCGACGCCGACATCGAGGCCACCACCCGCGAGATCCGGCTGGCGCTGCTGGAAGCCGACGTGTCACTGCCCGTCGTGCGGGCGTTCGTCCACCGGATCAAGGAACGAGCCCACGGTCATGAGGTCTCCGGCGCGCTCAACCCGGCGCAGCAGGTCGTCAAGATCGTCAACGAGGAATTGATCGGCATCCTCGGCGGCGAGACCCGCGAGATCGCGTACGCCAAGAACCCGCCCACGGTGATCATGCTCGCCGGTCTGCAGGGTTCCGGTAAGACGACGCTGGCCGGCAAGCTGGCGTTCCGACTAAAGAACCAGGGCCACACGCCGCTGCTGGTGGCCTGCGACCTGCAGCGCCCGGCCGCAGTCAACCAGCTGCAAGTGGTTGGGCAGCGGGCCGGCGTGCCGGTATTCGCGCCGCACCCCGGCGCTCCGGCTTCTGGCCCGGACACGGGGCCGCCGGGTGACCCCGTCGCCGTCGCCGCGGCCGGTATCGCCGAGGCCAAGGCCAAGCACTTCGACTTCGTCATCGTCGACACCGCCGGTCGGCTCGGTATCGACGAAGAGTTGATGGCACAGGCCGCGGCCATCCGCGATGCCGTCGATCCCGACGAGGTGCTGTTCGTCCTGGACGCGATGATCGGTCAGGACGCCGTCGCCACCGCGCAGGCCTTCGGCGATGGCGTCGGGTTCACCGGCGTGGTGCTGACGAAACTGGACGGCGACGCCCGTGGTGGTGCGGCCCTGTCGGTCCGCGAAGTCACGGGTGTGCCGATCCTGTTCGCCTCCACCGGTGAGAAGTTCGAGGACTTCGACGTCTTCCACCCGGACCGGATGGCCAGCCGCATTCTGGGCATGGGCGATGTGCTGAGCCTGATCGAGCAGGCCGAGCAGGTCTTCGACGCCCAGCAGGCCGAGGCGGCCGCCGCCAAGATCGGCGCCGGCGAGCTGACGCTGGAGGACTTCCTCGAGCAGATGCTGGCGGTGCGCAAGATGGGCCCGATCGGCAACCTGCTGGGCATGCTGCCCGGCGGGGCGCAGATGAAGGACGCCTTGGCCGAAGTCGACGACAAGAGCCTGGATCGGCTTCAGGCCATCATTCGCGGAATGACGCCGCAGGAACGCGCCGACCCGAAGATCATCAACGCCTCGCGCCGGTTGCGCATCGCCAACGGCTCCGGCGTCACCGTGTCCGAGGTCAACCAGCTGGTCGACCGTTTCTTCGAAGCTCGCAAGATGATGTCCTCGATGCTCGGCGGCATGGGTATCCCCGGGCTCGGCCGCAAGTCGGCGACGCGCAAGTCCAGAAGCTCCAAAGGCAAGAAGGGCAAGAAGGGGGCGCGCGGACCGACGCCGCCGAAGACGCGCAGTCCGTTGGGCGCCGGCATGCCCGGCATGGCAGGAATGCCTCCGGGGTTCCCGGACCTGTCGCAGATGCCTGAAGGGCTCAACGAATTGCCGCCCGGGCTGGCCGATTTCGACCTGTCCAAGCTGAAATTCCCCGGCCAGAAATAACCCGCGGTGCGATTGCACGTGCGGGGGCTGGGCCTGCCCAGCGATGTCGCGACAGAACTATGGATCGTCGACGGCCGCATCAGCACGGAGCCGGTGTCCGGCGCTGACACGGTCTTCGATGGCGGCTGGATCCTGCCGGGGTTGGTCGACGCTCACTGCCATGTCGGCCTCGGCGAACACGGCCCCGTCGAACTCAGCGAAGCCATCGCACAGGCCGAAGTCGAACGCGACGTGGGCGCGCTGTTGCTGCGTGACTGCGGCTCACCAATCGACACCCGCAGCCTCGACGACCACGACGACCTGCCCCGCATCATCCGGGCCGGACGCCACCTGGCCAAACCCAAGCGCTACATCCCCGGCCTGGCCGCCGAGCTGGAAGACGAATCGCAGCTACCCGACGCCGTCGCCGAGCAGGCCCGACGCGGAGACGGCTGGATCAAGCTGGTCGGCGACTGGATCGACCGGGGCATCGGCGACCTCGCGCCGCTGTGGTCCGACGACGTCCTCAAAGCCGCGATCGACACCGCACACGCGCACGGCGCGCGCGTCACCGCCCACGTCTTTGGTGAGGATGCGCTGCCCGGTCTGATCAGTGCCGGCATCGACTGCATCGAACACGGCACCGGCCTCACCGACGACACGATCGAGCTGATGGTCGACCACGGCACCGCGCTGGTTCCCACGCTGATCAACCTGGCGAATTTCCCGGGCATCGCCGACGCCGCCGTGCGCTATCCGAAGTACGCCGCGCATATGCGCGACCTCCACGACCGCGGCTACCAGCGGGTGGCCGCGGCGCGCGACGCGGGCGTGCCGGTATATGCGGGTAGCGACGCGGGCGGCACGATCAGACATGGGCGCATCGCCGACGAGGTGGACGCGCTGCGCCGGATCGGCATGACCGCCGAGGAGGCGCTGGGAGCGGCGTGCTGGGACGCCCGCCGGTGGCTGGGTCGCCCCGGTCTCGACGATGGGGCGCCAGCCGACCTGCTGTGCTATGCCGAGGATCCCCGACGGGGTGCCGGCGTACTGAGCCGGCCGGACCTGGTGATCCTGCGCGGCAAGGTCTTCCGGTCACGGTGACGCGTTCCTAGGTGTTCGTCCAGTGTTAGCCGGGCGCTGCCGCGCCCGGTGACCCCGAGATGGTTACCATCGCTGAATGGCGTTGGCCAGCGGTGCGACCTTTGCCGGTTACACCCTTGTGCGAATGTTGAGTTCGTCGGCAACGGGAGAGCTGTACCTGGCCCAGCGACCGGGATTGCCGGGCTGGCAGGCTCTGAAAATCCTTCCGGTTACCGCCGATGGGGAATTGCGGGAACGCTTTCACCGGGAGACCGACATTGTCTCGAGCCTCTTTCACCTCAACATCGTGGAGGTGCACGAGCGCGGCGAATTCGAAGGTCAGCTGTGGATCGCGATGGAGTACATCGACGGCAGTGACGTAGCCACGCTGATGGCAGATCGCTTCCCGGCGGTGCTGCCGGTCGGTGAAGTAACCGCCATCGTCACCGCCGCGGCGGCGGGGCTCGACTACGCTCACCGGCGCGGTGTCCTTCATCGCGACATCCGGCCGGCCAATATGCTGCTGACCGCGCGGGGTAGCGAACCGCGAATTCTTCTGTCCGACTTCGGCTTACAACGCCCGGATGGCGAGTCGGCGTATGCGGCGCCGGAGGAACTCGCCGGCGCGGCCACCGACGGCCGTGCCGACCAGTACGCGCTGGCGGCCACCGCGGTGCACCTGTTCACCGGGGCCCCGCCCACCCAGCCGAATCCGCCCCGGCTCAGCGAACTGCGCCCCGACCTTGCCCGGCTCGACGAGGTCCTCGGCAGGGCGCTCGCCGGCGACCCGGCCGACCGGTTCGGCAGTTGCGGCGAGTTCGCCGCCGCCCTTGCCGGGCGAGCCGGGATCGCCGACCGCGAACCCCCGGCGGCACCCGTCGACGCGCCGGCCGTCGAACCCGCCTACGTCGTTGACTATCCGGCTTACGCCTGGCCGGAGCCGCCGGAGCCAGTGTCACTGCCTCTCCAACAGCCGGGTGCTCCGACGGCCGGGCGAGGGGGGGCGGTCCTGCAGCCGGGGCGTTTGCTCGCGCGTCCTCTGGACGCGTTCTCCCCCGGCACACGGGAATCGAGGAGGTTCGCGCCGCGCCGGATGGTGATCGGTGCCGCCGCGGTGCTGGTGCTGGTCGGCCTGTTCGCGGCCGGCATGGCGGTCGGGCGCAGGACCAACGCGCCGGCACCGCAGGCCCGAACCCCGGCGACGAGTTCGAGCGCCGGCGGTGCCACCGTGGCGGCGGCACCGCTTCCGCTGGACGGCACTTACCGTATCGAGGTGCAGCGGTCCAGGCAGACCTTCGACAACGCTGCCACCCCCCAGCCCCCTGATGTCGAGACCTGGTGGGCGATCCGGTCGTCGTGCACACCCACCCGCTGCCTGGCCGCGGCCACGCTGCTCAACGACAGCGACCATGCGCAGGAGAAATCGCCGGACGTGCAACCGCTGATTCTCGAGTTCATCGACGGTCAGTGGCGGTCCCGGCCGGAGACCACGAAATTCCCGTGCATCGGTCCCACCGGGCAGGCAAGCACCCAGAACACCGTCCAGACTTTGACGCTGCGACCGCAACCAGAGAACGGGCTGGCCGGGGAGATGACCGTCGCGGTGAAGAGCAACGAATGCGGCCAGCAGGGGGGTGTCATCCGAATCCCCGCCGTAGCGAGCCGCAGCGGCGATATACCACCGGCGGTGAACGTGCCGGACCCGGTCACCGTCAGCCCCTCGACCCCGGCCCCGACGGCCCCCACCCCGACGCCGACGACCCTGCCTTCGGGACCGGGGCGCTGACCGCCGTCGCGCGCCAAAGATTGCGAGTGATCGCTATCTATGTTAGCTTCGGAGCAGCCCGGCGACTTGGAGGAACTGTGACGTACGACGTGATCATCCGCGACGGCCTGTGGTTTGACGGAACCGGCGCCAAGCCGCAGGTTCGCACTCTGGGCATCCGCGACGGCGTGGTGGCCACCGTCTCGTCGGTTCCGCTGGACGAGACCGGATGTCCGGAGGTGATCGACGCCGCGGGCAAGTGGGTAGCTCCCGGTTTCATCGACGTGCACACCCACTACGACGCCGAGATTCTGCTTGACCCGGGCCTGCGTGAGTCGGTACGGCACGGCATCACGACCCTGATGCTGGGCAACTGCTCGCTGTCGACGGTCTACGCCAACTCCGAAGACGCCGCCGACCTGTTCAGTCGCGTCGAGGCGGTGCCGCGCGACTTCGTCCTGGGCGCGCTGGAGAACAACAAGACCTGGTCATCACCTGCGGAGTACATCGACGCGATCGACGCGCTGCCGCTGGGGCCGAATGTGAGCTCCATGCTCGGTCATTCGGACCTGCGGACCGCGGTACTCGGTCTGGAGCGGGCCACCGATGAAACCGTGCGTCCCACCGATGGCGAGCTGGAGACGATGGCGCGGATGCTGGACGAGGCGCTGGATGCCGGCATGCTCGGCATGTCCGGGATGGACGCGCCGATCGACAAGCTCGACGGCGACCGGTTCCGGTCGCGTGCACTGCCTTCCACCTTCGCAACCTGGCGCGAGCGGCGTCGCCTGATCAAGGTGCTGCGCAAGCGCGGCCGGATCCTGCAGAGCGCACCCAACGTCAACAGTGCGGTGTCCCCGCTGATGTTCTTCCTGACCAGCAGCCGGCTTCTCAACCGGCGCAAGGGCGTCCGGATGAGCATGCTGGTGTCGGCCGACGCCAAGTCGATGCCGCTGGCGGTGCACACGTTCGGCCGGGGCACCCGGGTCCTGAACAAACTGTTGGGCGCGAGCGTGCGCTTCCAGCACCTGCCGGTGCCGTTCGAACTGTATTCCGACGGCATCGATCTGCCGGTCTTCGAAGAATTCGGCGCCGGCACCGCCGCGCTGCACCTACGGGATCAGTTGCAGCGCAACGAATTACTTGCGGATGAAGCCTACCGGCGCCGGTTCCGCCGTGAGTTCGACCGGCGCAAGCTCGGGCCGTCGCTGTGGCACCGCGATTTCCACGACGCGGTGATCGTCGAGTGCCCGGACGCGTCGTTGATCGGCAAGAGCTTCGGCGCGATCGCCGACGAGCGTGGCCTGCACCCGCTGGACGCGTTCCTCGATATTCTCGTTGAGAATGGTGAGCGCAACGTGCGGTGGACAACGATCGTCGCCAACCATCGGCCCGAGCAGCTCAACAAGCTGGCCGCTGACCCCAGCATCCACATGGGTTTCTCCGACGCCGGCGCACACCTACGCAACATGGCCTTCTACAATTTCCCGCTTCGACTGCTCAAGCGCATTCAAGACGCGCAGCGCCAAGGGACGCCGTTCCTGACGCCGGAGCGGGCGATCTACCGCCTGACCGCCGAAGTGGCCGAGTGGTTCGGCCTCGACGCCGGCACGCTGCGGGAGGGGGACCGTGCCGACTTCGTCGTGATCGACCCGGCCCATCTGGACGACTCGGTGGACGGCTACCACGAGGAGGCCGTGCCCTTCTACGGCGGCCTGCGGCGCATGGTGAACCGCAACGACGCGACGGTGGTCGCCACGGGCGTGGGCGGTGCGGTCGTCTTCCGCAACGGCGAGTTCTGTGCGGGCTACGGTCAGACCGTGAAGTCGGGCAGGTACCTGCGGGCGGGCGAGCGCCACGGCGCGCCGCTGAGTTTGTCCGCCTGAGATGGCCAGGACCCAGCAGCAACGACGGGAGGAGACCGTCGGCCGGCTCCTGCAGGCCTGCATCGACACCATCATCGAGGTCGGATACGCGCGCGCCTCGGCCGCGGTGGTCACCAGGCGTGCCGGAGTTTCGGTGGGCGCCCTCTTTCGGCATTTCGAGACGATGGGCGATTTCATGGCGGCCACCGCATCCGAGGTGTTGCGAAGACAGCTGGAGACCTTCACCAAGCAGGTCACCGAGATACCGGCAGACCGCCCGGCACTGGAGTCGGCGCTGACGATCCTGCGTGACATCACCAGCGGTCCCGCCAACGCCGTCCTCTACGAACTGCTGATCGCCGCGCGGACCGACGAAAAGCTCAGGGGCACTCTGCAACACGAGCTGGGGCAGTATTCGGCGAAGATTTTTGACGCCGCAAGGTCGATGCCCGGCGCCGAGGCATTTCCGGACGACACGTTCCCGGTGCTGGTGGCGTTGCTGACCAACATTTTCGACGGCGCCGCCGTCGTGGAAGGTGTGTTGCCGCAACCCGAAATAGCCGAGCGCAGGATTCCGGTGCTGACCGCGCTGCTCAGCGCCGCGCGGCCGACCGCTTGACACTTGACGCCGAGCAGTCGCAAAGTCGCACGATCGCAGGCGATTCAGTGCGACTTTGCGCCTGCTCGCGGGAGAGAGAGCCGCGTGTTACTTCTGCAGAGTGAACTGATTGACGTCGATGTAGCCGTCGCGGAACAGGTTGGCGCACCCGGTCAGGTAATGCATGTAGCGGTCGTAGATCTCTTCGGACTGAATCTCTACGGCTTGATCCCGATGCGCTGCAAGGGCTTCGGCCCACAGGTCGAGGGTCCTCGCGTAATGCGACTGCAGCGACTGGTTGCGGGTCAGCGTGAAGCCCGCACTGCCGGAGTGCTCCACCACCATCTCGACGATCGGCGGAGCTCCGCCGGGAAAGATCTCGGTCTTGATGAAGTGGAAGAACCGGATCACCCGCAGCGTAAGGGGCAGGCCCATGTCGATCATCTGCTGTTTGGTGAAGCCGGTGATCGTGTGCAGCATCAACACGCCGTCATCGGGCAGGATCCGGTGAGCCATCTTGAAGAATTCGGCGTGTCGGTCGTGACCGAAGTGCTCGAACGCGCCGATCGACACGATCCGATCAACGGGCTCGTCGAACTGTTCCCAGCCCTGCAGCAGTACCCGTCGGCTACGCCGGCTGTCCAGCTCGTCAAACGACTTCTGCACGTGGGCGGCCTGATTTCTCGACAGGGTCAGGCCGACCACGTTTACGTCGTGCTTTTTCAGCGCACGGCGCAGGGTGGCGCCCCACCCGCAGCCCACATCCAGCAAGGTCATGCCGGGTTGCAGTCCCAGCTTGCCCAGCGAGAGATCGATTTTGGCGATCTGCGCCTCCTCGAGGGTCATGTCCTCGCGCTCGAAGTACGCGCAGCTGTACGTCTGGGTCGGGTCGAGGAAGAGCCGGAAGAACTCGTCAGACAAGTCGTAGTGCGCTTGCACGTCGTCGAAATGGGGCGTCAGGCCGTCAACCATAAGACTGGTCAGTCTACCCCGGCCGGGGAGGGCTGCATGCCGGCATTCTGCGGCCGCGCCCCACTACAACGAGCCGATACCTGCCTGCGGGCCCAGCGCGAAGCCCCAATCGAAGAGCCCGGCCGCCTGGTCCCAGTACGTGGGTCCGCCCTCCTTGACCAGGCCGTACATCATCGCGATCACCAACCGTCGCCCGCCGCGGGCGGCCGCCCCCACGAAGGTCTTGCGCGCCGCGTTGGTGAAGCCCGTCTTGCCCCCGAGAGCACCCGGATAGCGCGTGAGCAGCTCATCCTGATTCAGGATCGGGTGGTCTCCGTTGTCACCGGGAAACATCGCCGAGGGCTCTGCGGTGATGTTGGCGAACGTGGGATTGGCCATGGCCGCGCGGAAGATCACCGCGAGGTCGTGGGCCGTGGACCAGCCGGGGCCATCGGGCCCGTCCAGGCCGGAGGGCGTCGAAGCGTGGGTGTTGGTAGCTCCCAGCGACGCGGCCTTGGCGTTCATCTTGGCCACCGCGACCTCCTGGCCGCCCAGCATGTCGGCCAGTGTGTTGGCGGCATCGTTGCCGGACACCAGTAGCAGGCCGTCCAGGAGCTGGCGGGCGGTGTAGGAGTGGCCGACTTTGACGCCGACGCAGTTGCACTCGACCGCGGCGTCGTTGAGGTCGGCCACGACGGTGGTATTCAACGGAAGCTCATCGAGTACCACCAGTGCCAGCAGTACCTTGATCGTGCTTGCCGGCGGATGCGCGACGTTCTGCTCGCGGCCGGCGAGCACCTGGCCGCTGTCGAGATCGGCGACGATCCACGTCTGGGCGGGTCCGTCGGGAATCGGCAGCGAACCCGCCGCCTGCTGCACGTCGGTGTCGGCATGTGACACAGGAGCACCGCCGAACAACGTGACCGTGAGCAGCGTGGCGGTCGCGGCTATGAGCTTTCGCATGGGCGCAGATTTTATCTTCTGTGCTGCGGTGTTGAATCAAGGCATGTTGAGCCTGCAAGAGATTTCCGACCGCCTGGAGATCCAGCAGCTTCTGGTGGACTACTCCACGGCGATCGACCAGCGTCGATTCGATGACCTCGACACCGTGTTCACCAAGAGCGCATACATCGACTACACCGCACTGGGCGGTATCGCCGGCGAATACCCCGAGGTCAAGAAATGGCTGTCGGAGGTGTTGCCGAACTTCCCGGCGTACTCGCACATGCTGGGTAATTTCTCGGTGCGCATCGACGGCGACACGGCGTCGTCGCGGGTGATCTGTTTCAACCCGATGGTGCTCGGCGGTGACAAGGAGCAGATCCTGTTCTGCGGCCTCTGGTACGACGACGAGTTCGTTCGTACCCCCGACGGGTGGCGGATGACCCGTCGCGTGGAGACCAAGACCTTCCAGAAGGTGATGTAGCTCGGCTGTCGCCGAGATTGCCGTCAGGGTTGTGCCCATGCCCCCGACGCGACCATGACGGCAATCTGGGCGCAGCGCCCGCGCCGCGATTTCTGGCGTCGCGGCTTGTTCTGGCACAATGGGCGGCTGTCCGCCGAGCGATCACGCATCGCTTCGCGGTCACACACGCGAGGCAAAACCGGACCCGGGCATCCCGCCCAGGTCGCTGAATTGCAGCGTGACACGCACAGGAGAATCGCTTAACCATGGCTGTGAAGATCAAGCTCACCCGGCTCGGCAAGATCCGCAATCCCCAGTACCGCATCGCCGTCGCCGACGCGCGCACCCGTCGCGACGGTCGCTCCATCGAGGTCATCGGCCGCTACCACCCGAAAGAAGAGCCCAGCCTGATCGAGATCGACTCCGAGCGCGCGCAGTACTGGCTCGGTGTCGGCGCCCAGCCCACCGACCCCGTCCTCAAATTGCTCAAGATCACCGGTGACTGGCAGAAGTTCAAGGGTCTGCCCGGTGCCGAAGGCCGGCTGAAGGTCAAGCCCGCCAAACCCAGCAAGCTCGAGCTGTTCAACGCCGCGCTGGCCGCTGCCGACGGCGGACCCACCACGGAGGCTGCCAAGCCGAAGAAGAAGTCCGCGCCGAAGAAGGCCACGAAGGGTGACGAGGCGCCGACTGCTGAGGCCGCCGCGGAGGCGCCCGCTGAAGCCGGCGAGCAGTCCGGCTCGAGCGAAGGCTGACCGGCGCCATGAGTACCGTCGTGGTCGATGCCGTCGAACACCTGGTCCGTGGCATCGTCGACAACCCGGACGACGTCCGGGTTGATCTGGTGACCAGCCGCCGGGGTCGCACCGTCGAGGTCCACGTTCATCCCGACGACCTGGGCAAGGTGATCGGCCGGGGCGGACGCACCGCGACCGCCCTGCGCACGCTGGTCGCCGGTATCGGCGGCCGGGGCATCCGCGTCGACGTGGTGGACACCGACCAGTAACGCGTCCATGGAGCTGGTCGTCGGGCGGGTGGCGAAAGCGCACGGCATCAGCGGCGAACTCGTCGTCGATGTCCGCACCGACGATCCCGACGCCCGGTTCGCGCCGGGAGCCACCGTGCGTGCCAGGAAGCCCCGCGACTCCGGTCCCGCCCGCAGCTACGTCGTCGAATCCGCGCGCCCGCACGGTGCCCGGCTACTGGTGCGGCTGGCCGGTGTGACCGACCGGGGCGGCGCTGACGCGTTGCGGGGCAGCTTGTTCGTCATCGACTCCGACGAGCTGCCGCCGATCGACGAGCCGGACACCTTCTACGACCATCAGCTGGAGGGACTTCGGGTACGCACTGCCGCGGGTCGCGAGCTGGGCGTCGTGGCAGAGGTGCTGCACACCGCCGGTAGCGAGTTGCTCTCCGTCAAGGGCGAATCCGGCGAACTGCTGGTGCCGTTCGTGAGTGCGATCGTCACCTCCGTGTCGCTGCAGGAGGGCATCCTCGAAATCGAACCGCCAGAAGGTCTGCTGGACCTGGGATGAGAATAGACGTCGTCACGATCTTCCCCGGCTACCTGGACCCGCTGCGACAGTCGTTGCCGGGCAAGGCGATTGCGTCGGGTCGGATCGACCTGCAGGTGCACGACCTGCGTCGGTGGACCCACGACGTGCACCACTCGGTGGATGATTCTCCCTATGGCGGTGGACCCGGGATGGTGATGAAGGCCCCGGTTTGGGGGGAGGCGCTGGACGAGATCTGTTCGGCGGAAACGCTTTTGGTGGTCCCCAGCCCGGCCGGGGTGCTGTTCACCCAGGCCACCGCGCAGCGGTGGAGCGCCGAGGAGCACCTGGTGTTCGCCTGCGGTCGTTACGAAGGCATCGATCAGCGGGTCGTTGAGGACTCGGCGCGCCGGATGCGCGTCGAAGAGGTGTCCATCGGCGATTACGTGTTGCCCGGTGGTGAGTCGGCGGCACTGGTGATGATCGAGGCCACGTTGCGGCTGGTGGCGGGAGTGTTAGGCAATCCCGCATCCGTGCAACATGATTCACACTCGCCGGGTCTGGACCGGCTGCTGGAGGGGCCCAGCTATACGCGCCCGCCGAGCTGGCGTGGGCTCGACGTCCCGGACGTCCTGCTGTCGGGTGACCATGCCCGGATCGCGGCCTGGCGCCAGCAGGTGTCCCTGCAGCGCACTCGCGACCGTCGCCCGGAGCTGCTGGACTGACGCCTCCGGCGAGCAGTCGCAAAATCGCCTGATATGCGGCGATTTTGCGCGATTTCGCGTCTGCTCGCGCAAGGGAGCAGGGGAGGGGCTGCTCGCGCAAGGGGCGTGCCTCGCGCGGGACACTAGATGCGGCCGTTGGGGAAGATGGTTTTTACCGCCTTCGTGATCGTCTCGCGTGCGGTGGCGTCGTCGGAGGGCTGCAGCGACTCGATCACCATGATGTAGCGGTGGTCGCGCCCTATCACGCCGGTCGACAAATGCATCCAGTCCGCGCCGACGCAGCACATCCAGCCCTGTTTGACCGCCACCGGTTCGGCATAGAGCCCGTCAGGGATGCCGAACCGCTGGGGATAGCCGTCGACGCCCGTCGGAGTGGATTGAGCAAGGTCGTTCAGGATGAGGCGGGCCCGGTCCAAGGGCAGGCCGCCCGAGCCGTCCAGCAGCATCTCGTAGTAGCGGATCAGGTCGGGTGCCGAGCTGATGGTGTTCCACCACCGTCCGTCGCTGGGCGGTGTCGTCGAGGTCAGTCCGTAGCGGCTCGCCACCTCGTTGATGATCGCGTCGTTGCCGTCCTGGCCCCAGAAACGCTCCGCCGCGCCGTCGTCCGACGACTGCAACATCACGTCCAGTGACTGGCGATCCTCGGGAGACAGCACGGATCTGCCTTGAGCCTCCCGCAGCAGCAGATCATCGGCGATGAACAGTTTCGCCACCGACGCCGTGGCGATGATCTGGCTGTTGCCGTTGGAGACCATCTGATGAGTCGCGCGGTCGAGGATGGCCACCGAAAGTGTCGCGCCGCCTGCCGCGGCCTGGTCGGTGGCCAGCTGGACCCGCGCCTGTACTCCGGCGAGCCCGTTCGACGACAGGTTGGGCACGGCCATCGGGGCCGCGGTCGGTGTGATAGCGCGCAGCAGCAGTTCCACCAGCTGCTGCTGAGGCTGCGACCGCGGCTGCGATACCGACTGATCGGTGAAGCTGAACGCCTTCGCGTGTACCGTCGCCTCGCAACCGGCGGCCACCACCAACGCCGCCGCTACTGCGGCGGAAATCAGCGTCAGCGGCCGGGCTCGCATCTCACTCCTTCGGCATCCTCGGGCTTCTTCAAGGCATCCGTTCGGGCGGCCGCTCCGACATTCCGATCCATCGGCCCCGGGAAATCCGGCTGGACGGGTCCCGGTAGGGTTTGGATCCGGGCGGTTCGACCCCAGCTATATGTACCACTTGCAGGTGGTTTGGGGCGGGCGCGAACCACCACAGTTTCCTGTGATTTTCACTGCATGCGCCCCGTCTGGCACAATTGGCCAGTTGTCTTTCAGCGGTTGCCTACGGGCCGGGTGCCTATTGCCCGCTGGAAGATGCACCCAAGAAGCCCTAACCATCGGCTTGGCGACCGTCGTACGTCCGCGTGCGACCGGTCGGCGAAGCCGCGACCCCGAGGAAGTGTCTTTCCACATGAACAGGCTGGACTTCGTCGACCAGGCGTCGCTGCGCGACGACATCCCCGCCTTCCACCCGGGCGACACAGTCAATGTGCACGTCAAGGTGATCGAGGGCGCCAAGGAGCGCATCCAGGTCTTCAAGGGCGTGGTGATCCGCCGTCAGGGCGGCGGCATCCGCGAGACGTTCACCGTCCGCAAGGAGAGCTACGGCGTCGGCGTGGAGCGGACCTTTCCGGTCCACTCGCCGAATATCGACCACATCGAGCTGGTGACCCGCGGCGACGTCCGTCGCGCCAAGTTGTACTACCTGCGTGAGCTGCGCGGCAAGAAGGCCAAGATCAAGGAAAAGCGCTGACCGCGGAGGGGGCCCGCGGGCCACGGCCGCAACCGTTGCGCTGGCTACGCTGATCCCGTGACTGACACTGAGGATTCTCCTTCGGAGGACTCACCCCCGGAGGGCCGGGCGGACGGCGGCAAGCCTGCGCCCGCGACCGGAACATCCGGCGAGCCAGTCCCGGAACCCGAGGCGAAGCCCGACAAGGACAAGCCCGACAAGCGGTCGACGCTGCGGGAACTGACGACGCTGGCTGTCGTCGCCATCGTGCTCTACTACGTCATGCTGACGTTCGTCGCGCGCCCCTACCTGATTCCGTCCGAATCGATGGAGCCCACCCTGCACGGCTGTTCCACCTGCGTCGGCGACCGCATCCTGGTGGACAAGCTCACCTACCGGTTCACTTCGCCCAAACCCGGCGACGTCATCGTCTTCAAGGGCCCGCCGTCGTGGAACGTCGGCTACAAGTCCATCCGGTCGTCCAACACGGTGATCCGGTGGGCTCAGAATGTGCTCTCGTTCATCGGCTTCGTGCCTCCCGATGAGAACGACTTGGTCAAGCGGGTGATCGCGGTGGGCGGGCAGACCGTGCAGTGCCGGGCGGACACCGGGCTGACGGTCAACGGCAAGCCGCTGAAGGAGCCGTACCTGGATCCGAACACCATGATGGCCGACCCGTCGGTGTACCCGTGCCTGGGCAGCGAGTTCGGCCCCGTCACCGTTCCGCAGGGACGGCTGTGGGTGATGGGGGACAACCGGACGCACTCGGCGGATTCCCGCGCCCACTGCCCGATGATGTGCACGGGTGACCCGACGGCCGGAACGGTGCCGGTCGCCAACGTCATCGGCAAGGCCCGGTTCATCGTGTGGCCGCCCAAGCGATGGGGTGGTGTGGGTTCGATCGACCCCCAGCAGGGTCAGTAGTCATGGCCACGACGTGGCCGCCGCGCACGGTGATTCGCAAAGCCGGCGGGTTACGGACCCTGGAATCCGCTTTGCACCGCAACGGTCTGGGCCCGGTGGCCGGGGTGGACGAGGTCGGTCGCGGCGCCTGCGCCGGCCCGCTGGTGGTGGCGGCGTGCGTCCTCGGCCCAGGCCGCCTGGAAAGCCTTGCTGCTCTTGACGATTCGAAGAAGCTGACAGAGAAGGCCCGCGAGAGGCTGTTCCCGCTGATCCGCCGTTACGCACTGGCCTACCACGTGGTGTTCATCCCGTCGAGCGAAGTCGACCGCCGCGGCGTGCACGTGGCCAATATTGAGGGCATGCGGCGTGCGG
Organism: Mycobacterium sp. ML4; assembly: GCF_054515735.1. Classification (NCBI taxonomy): domain Bacteria; kingdom Bacillati; phylum Actinomycetota; class Actinomycetes; order Mycobacteriales; family Mycobacteriaceae; genus Mycobacterium; species Mycobacterium sp. ML4. The sequence continues at coordinate 175,644 of NZ_JBTNSY010000012.1, read as the reverse complement.
TGGCCGGGCTGTCCGTGCGGCCGGGGTATGTCCTGAGCGACGGCTTCCGGGTCCCCGGTCTCTCGGTGCCGTCACTGCCGGTGATCGGTGGTGACGCGGCGGCCGCCTGTATCGCTGCGGCCAGTGTCCTGGCGAAGGTCAGCCGGGACCGCTTGATGGTGGCGATGGACGCCGAACACCCCGGCTACGGCTTCGGCGATCACAAGGGCTACAGCACACCCGCGCACGGCCGTGCGCTGGCCGAACTGGGTCCGTGCCCGCACCACCGGTATTCGTTCATCAATGTGCGGCGGGTCGCGACCGGCGGCGCCGCCGAGTTCGTCGTCGAGTGCCCGCCGGACCCTCCCCCCGAAGGCGGCGATTTCCGGTGAGAGAAGATGGGGCAGCAGCTCCGGGAGAGGGACGTCTGAACTGATGAGTGCCGAGGATCTCGAGAAGTACGAAACCGAGATGGAGCTCTCGCTGTACCGCGAATACAAGGACATCGTCGGTCAGTTCAGCTACGTGGTGGAGACGGAGCGTCGTTTCTATCTGGCCAACAGCGTGGAGATGGTGCCGCGCAACGCCGACGGTGAAGTGTATTTCGAGCTGAGGCTGGCCGACGCGTGGGTGTGGGACATGTACCGGCCGGCCCGGTTCGTCAAACAGGTCCGGGTCGTCACCTTCAAAGATGTCAACATCGAAGAGGTCGAGAAGCCCGAGCTGCGACTGCCCGAATAAGGGCTCAGGCGGGCTCCTCCGAGTACGGCAGGTTGCCGCGGGACTCGATGACCTTGCGTGCCACGTCGGCGAGTTTGATGTTGAGGCTCTGCGAGTGGCGGCGCAGCAGGTCGAACGCGTCGTCCTCGTTCATGTTGTTCAGCATCATCAGCATGCCGACCGCCTTGCCGATCTCGCGGTTACTCAGCAGGCCACGGCGCAGGCTGGTGGCGTCCTCGCCGTGTGCGATGGCGTTGATGGCGACGCTGGCGAACGAGGCCAGCACGGCGGCACGGCCCGCGGCTTCGGTGTCGAACTGGTCGGGAGTCTCGCTGAAAAGGTTCAGCGCGGCCGCTTTGCGCTTGTCGATCAGCAGCCGGAAACCCATGACGCCGCGCACCGGCGTTTCCTCGAGCAGCCGTGCGGCGAAGTGCGGCCACTGGTTCGGCTTGGTCAGGTCCGGCTCGATCTGCGGCGTCTCCTCCTCGATCGCGTCTATGCAGGGTCCGTCACCGGAACGGCGTTCGAGGTCGTCGATGCGGTGGGCCAGCCGCGAGCTGGCGCCGACGGTGATATAGCGGTCGCCGCGCTTGACCAGCAGGCTGGCATGGTCGCAGCCCGGGACCACCAGGGTGGCGGCCACACAGATCGCGGCATACATCTGGGTGGCATCCGACCCCTGGTAGATGATCTCGGCCAGGGCTGCGAAGACCGTGGCCGGGTCGGCCGTCAGTGCGCCGGGCGTGGAGCTCTCGGCGTTGCGTTCGTCGGCCACGTCTCATCCTCCCTCCGGCGCAGCGTATCCGATGGCCGTAGAGTAGCCGGACCCTCTGAGGGCCTTACACGCCGACGGCGCGTTCGAGATCTTTCAGTGATGTCTCGAGGTGGCTCAGCATGCGCTGTAGGTGGGGCACGCTGCCTCTGGCGCCGACGAGTCCGAAGTCGAGGTTCTCGGCGTTGTTGGTGACGGTGATGTTCATCGCCTGGCCGTCCAGGGTTATCGACAACGGGTAATTGCCGACCATTTGCGCGCCCCGCCAGTACAGCGGTTCTGTGGAGCCCGGCACGTTGGAGATCACGATGTTGAACGGCGGCGGGGCGGTGCGGATGAACCCCGGAATGAGACCCAGGAACAATCCGCCGGTCATGAATGCGGACAGGGCGAGTTGCTGAACCTTGGGAAGCTGGTTGAAAACCTGCTTCTGCTCGCTCATCGACGCACTGATCCCCTGCAGGCGTCTGCCCGCGTCTTCAATGCCGGTGTTCAAGTTGCACAGAACGGTGCCTACCGAGTTTCCGCCGTTCTCGGCATCGGTCTCCTTGCGCAGGCTCACCGGCACCATCGCGACGAGCGGTGCGTCGGGCAGCGCGTTCTGCTCGATCAGATAGGTGCGCAGTGCACCCGCGGACATCGCCAGGACGACGTCGTTGAAGGACACGTCCGCGGCAGCCTTCACCGCGTGGATCCGTTCCAGTGGCCAGGATTGCGCGGCGATACGCCGGGCACCGCCGATCCTGACATTGAACATCGTCTTGGGCGCCCGGAAGGGGAATGTCAGCTGCTGTTCCAGTAATGCCGCGCGCGCCAAGGACAATGTCGAGGGCGCAAGTGCCGCAGTCGATCGCACGGTATCGGTCAGCGCGTGCAGTGGCGAGGACGTGCTGCCGCTGCGGGCCTGCCGGCGCGGCTTGAGTTCCCATGGCACCCGAACCTCATTGTCGGTGGGATCGCCGGTGAAGGCGCGCTGCATCAACCGCAACGCCGATACGCCGTCCATCAGCGAATGGTGGAACTTGGTGTACACCGCGTAGCGACCGTCGTTGAGCCCTTCGACGAGATGCGCCTCCCACAGCGGCCGGTGCCGGTCGAGCAGGCTGCCGTGCAAGCGGGAAGCCAGTTCAAGCAATTCGCGCACCCTGCCCGGGCGGGGTAGTGCGGACCGCCGGAAGTGGTAGTCGAGCTCGACTTCCCTTTGCTGCGACCATGCCAGGTTGGTCACCGGACCGAAGAACGCCGGGTGTTTGCGGAACGTGGGCTGGACGTCGGTACACCGCAGCATCGACTCGTACGCCTCGGTGACGAAGTCGTCGTCTGCGCCCTGTGGTGGCTTGAACAGCTGCAGGGCGCCGACGTGCATCGGGTGTTCGCGGGATTCGCCGATCAGGAACATGGAGTCGGCCGGTGCAATCAGCTGCATGGTGCCTCTTTTCGCCATCAAGCCCGATGTGAACGGGCTATGAATAACCATCTGCCGCAGTTCGCACACATTCGTGAGCTAAGACTGCAGGCGTTTGGCCGGAGCCGGCCGCGGGAATTTTCAGTCAAATGGGACTCACTGTGGCCGTGACCGGTCCGACCGGAGAGATCGGCATCTCAGCTGTAACCGCCCTGGAGCGCGAGCCGGCGGTGAGCAAAATCATCGGCATGGCTCGCCGGCCGTTCGACCCGCGGACTCGGGGCTGGACCAGAACGACCTACATGCAGGGCGACATCCTGGATCGGGAGGCGGTCGACGCGCTGGTCGCCGATGCAGACGTGGTGGTCCACCTGGCGTTCATCGTGATGGGTTCGCGCGCGGAAAGCGAACGGGTCAATCTGGCGGGCACCCGCAATGTCTTCGAGGCGACCGTCGCAGCGCAGAAGGCGTCCGGTCAGCCTCGGCGTCTCGTGTACACCTCGTCGGTGGCGGCATACGGCTACCACTCCGACAACCCGGTGCCGCTGACGGAGGACGTACCGACGCGCGGTTCCGCCGAGCATTACTATTCGGCGCAGAAGTCGGCGTGTGAGGCGGTGCTTGCCGAGGTCACCAAGGACTCGCCGTTGGAGGTGTTCGTGCTACGGCCCTGCATCGTCACCGGCCCCGAGGCGCCCGCCCTGGCCGAAGCGATGCCGTGGAATCAACTGCCGGCCCCGCTGCGGGCCATGTCGAAGGTGCTGAAGAAACTCAAGCCGGTGATCCCGGACCCGGGTTTTCCGCTGCAGTTGGTGCACCACGACGACGTTGCCGCGGCGATCACGCTGGCCGCCGTCGCTCCGGCGCCTCCCGGTGCGTACAACATCGCCGGCAACGGGGTCGTGACGATCAGCGACGTCGCCCGGGCGCTGGGAGGGTGACCGGTACGGGTGCCCGCGGTCGCGGCGTCGGCAGCGTCGGCGGCGATCTCCCATCTGCCGTTCGTCCCATCGATGATGGAGTGGCTGCATGTGGCGCGCGCGTCGGTGGTCATGGACACCAGCCGGGCCCAACGCGAACTCGGTTGGCATCCCACCCACACCTCGGCGGAGGCGCTGCAGTCGCTGGCATCGGCGGTGTGACCCCCGGGCGAGGTACGTTGAGGCCGTGACAGCCCAGACGGCGGCGGCCGGACAGAACCGGTGCGGCGGGTAACCGCACGCCGGCGGATTCGGCATCTGACCGCCGGCCAAGCGACCACCCGCCAGGAGAGCCTCGCCGTCGAAGAGCCGCTGGAGATCCGCATCGACGGCACCCCGAGCACCGTGACCATGCGTACCCCGGGCGCGGATTTCGAACTGGCGCAAGGCTTTCTGCTGACCGAAGGGGTGATCGCGCAGCGTGGGGACGTGCAGAGTATCCGCTACTGCGAGGGCCGCGATGAAGACGGCGCCAACACCTACAACGTCGTGGACGTGACGCTGGCGCCCGGCGTCGGACCGCCGGACCTCGATGTCACGCGCAACTTCTACACCACGTCGTCGTGCGGGGTCTGCGGCAAGGCCTCGCTCGAGGCGGTGAGATTGATCAGCCGGCACGCGCCCGGCGCCGATCCCGCCTCGGTGCGCGCGGCGACCCTGCAGCGGATGCCCGAGCAATTGCGCAGCGCCCAAAAGGTGTTTGCCGCTACCGGGGGCTTGCATGCGGCCGCGCTGTTCGAGGTGGACGGCACCATGCTCGTCGTGCGCGAGGACATCGGCCGGCACAACGCGGTGGACAAAGTCATCGGCTGGGCGATCGAGCGTGGCAGAGTGCCGTTGACCGGATCGGTGTTGTTGGTCAGCGGTCGGGCATCGTTCGAGTTGACACAGAAGGCCCTGATGGCCGGAATCCCCGTGCTGGCCGCCGTTTCCGCGCCGTCGTCGCTGGCGGTCGCACTGGCCGAGGAGTCCGGGCTCACCCTGGTGGCCTTCCTGCGCGAGGATTCGATGAACGTCTACACCAGGGCGGACCGGGTTAGGTAGTGCCGGCCGCGGGTAGCCGGTCGTATCGCCTGACACAGCTGAGGAGACGGCCATGCTGCACGACATAGTGTTAGCCGCGCACAGCAATCCCGAAGCAGCGGGTCTGATCCTGCGCGGGATCAAAGGGATCTTCGTCGCGATAGGCAGCGTCATCGCGGCCGTCATCTGCGCCGTGATCGCATCGACGAAGGGACGCTCGGCCTTCTTCTGGGGAATCCTGGGCCTGTTCTTCAGCATCGTGACGCTGATCGTGGTGATCGTGATCCCCAGCAAGAAGACTTAGTCCGGTGCCGGTGATCTGGGGATAGTTGCCGGACTGGGGATAACTGGCTGTCAGGGCGCCGGCCGCGACGGATCCTGTCGCCGGTCCCGGGCATGTTGTCGGTCATGACCACCCAAGAGCCGATGACGCGAATTCAGCTGGGCGCGCTGGGCGAGCAACTGGCAGCGGATCATCTGACCCGCCTCGGGCTCGAAATACTGTGCCGCAACTGGCGCTGCCGGTATGGCGAGCTCGACCTGATCGCCTGCGAACACGCCACTGGCACAGTGGTTTTCGTCGAGGTCAAAACCCGCAGCGGTGACGGTTACGGCGGATTGGCCCAGGCGGTGACCGGGCCCAAGCTGCGGCGGTTGCGCCGGCTGGCCGCACTGTGGCTGGCCGGCCAGGATGAACGCTGGGCGGCGATCCGCATCGACGTGATCGGGGTGCGGGTCGGCCGGCGCCGCGTCCCGGAGCTCAGCCATCTGATGGGTGTCGGCTGATGGCGCTGGGACGTGCGTTCTCCGTGGCGGTGCAGGGGTTGGACGGACAGACCGTTGAGATCGAAGCCGACATCGCTTCGGGGCTGCCGGGCGTGCATCTGGTGGGGCTGCCCGACGCCGCGTTGCAGGAATCGCGCGACCGGGTGCGGGCGGCGGTCACCAATTGCGGCAACAGCTGGCCGATGTCCCGCCTGACGCTGGCACTGTCGCCCGCGACACTGCCGAAGATGGGTTCGGTCTACGACATCGCTCTGGCCGCGGCGGTGCTGTCGGCGCAACGGAAGAAGCCGTGGGACCGCCTGGAGAAGGCGGTGCTGCTGGGTGAGTTGTCGCTGGACGGCCGGGTCCGGTCGGTGCGCGGGGTGCTTCCCGCGGTGCTGGCGGCCAAGCGGGACGGCTGGCCGGCCGTTGTCGTTCCCGCCGAGAACCTGGCCGAGGCCGGCCTGGTCGACGGCATCGATGTCTGGGGGGTGCGCACTCTGCGGCAGTTGCAGGGGTGGCTCAGCGGATCGAAGGATCTGGATCGCCGGATCGCAGCGTCGGCGCCCGTCGACGAGCCGTTGCCTGATCTCGCCGACGTGGTGGGGCAGACGCAGGCCCGGTTCGCCGTCGAGGTGGCGGCGGCCGGTGCCCACCACCTCATGCTGACCGGTCCGCCGGGGGTGGGGAAAACGATGCTGGCTCAAAGACTTCCGGGCTTGTTACCATCGCTGTCGGAAAGCGAGTCGCTGGAGGTGACCGCGATCCACTCGGTGGCGGGGTTGCTGTCGGCCGATACACCGTTGCTGACCAGGCCGCCATTCGTCGCCCCGCATCACAGTTCCACCGTCGCCGCACTCGTCGGCGGCGGCTCGGGAATGGCCCGTCCCGGTGCCGTCAGCCGCGCACACCGCGGCGTCCTGTTCCTCGACGAGTGCGCGGAGGTCGGCGTCAGTGTGCTGGAAGCGTTGCGAACACCGTTGGAGGACGGCGAGATCCGCCTGGCCCGACGGGACGGCGTGGCATGCTATCCGGCGCGATTCCAGCTCGTGCTGGCCGCCAACCCGTGCCCGTGCGCACCGGCCGATCCGCAGGACTGCATCTGTGCGGGGGCGGTCAAGCGCCGGTATCTGGGCAAGCTCTCGGGGCCCTTGCTGGACCGCGTTGACCTGCGAGTCCAGCTGAACCCGGTGCGGGCGGGTGCGTTCGCGGTCGCGGACGCCGAGTCGACGGCGCAGGTGCGTCAACGGGTCACCGCGGCCCGTGCGGCGGCGGCCGAGCGGTGGCGCAGGCACGGGTTCGCCACCAATGCCGAAGTCAGCGGTTCGTTGCTGCGGCGCAAATTCCGTCCCGGCAACGCCGCGATGGAACCACTGCGCAGGGCAGTGGACGGCGGGCTGCTCAGCATTCGTGGGGTGGACCGCACGCTGCGGGTCGCTTGGAGCCTGGCCGACCTGGCCGGCCGTGATTCACCCGGCCTGTCCGAGGTAGCTACCGCGCTGAGCTTCCGGCAGCCCGGAGCGCGGCGATGACGACCCCGGCCGATGCCACATTGCGGGCCTGGGCCTACCTGTCCCGGGTAGCCGAACCGCCCTGCGCACAACTTGTCGCCCTCGTGCGAAGTGTCGGTCCGCTCGAGGCCGCCCAGCGGGTCCGGCGGGGGCTGGTCGACGACGACCTGCTGCGGTTGACCGCGGCTAGACGCGAAATCGACAGGGCGGCAACAGATCTCGATATGATCCGGCGGCGTGGCGGCAGGTTGGTCACACCCGATGACGACGAGTGGCCGGTGCTCGCGTTCGCCGCATTCCACGGTGCCCGGCGAGATGACACCACGCCCCTGGTCTTGTGGGCCATGGGCCCGGCGCGACTCGACGAGGTGGCCCGGCGCGCGGCCGCTCTCGTCGGCACCCGGGCCGCGACCGCATACGGCGAACAGGTGACGGACGACTTGGCCACCGGGCTCGCGCGGCGCGACGTCACGGTGGTCTCCGGGGGCGCCTACGGAATCGACGGTGCGGCCCACCGCGCTGTGCTGGCCGCCGACGGGATCACCGTCGCCGTTCTGGCCGGCGGGCTGGACGTCGCGTATCCGGCGGGCCATTCCGCGCTGCTGCACCGCATCGGGCAACACGGCATGTTGTGCACCGAATACCCGCCCGAAGTGCGACCGGCCCGCTTCCGTTTCCTGACCCGCAACCGGCTGGTGGCAGCCCTGTCGGGCGCGGCGGTTGTCGTGGAGGCGGGTCTGCGTAGCGGCGCCGCCAGCACTGCCGCCTGGGCGCGGTCGCTGGGCCGGGTGGTGGCCGCGGTACCCGGCCCGGTGACGTCATCGGCCTCGGCAGGCTGTCACGTGTTGCTGCGCAACGGCGCGCAACTGGTCACCCGCTGCGAGGACATCGTGGAGTTGGTGGGAAACATCGGTGAACTGGCGCCCGACGAACCGCGCCCCACCACCGCGTTGGACGGGCTGGGGGAGGCGGAGCGACAGGTATTCGAGGCGTTGCCGGGCCGCGGTGCGGCCACGGTCGAGCAGATCGCGGCCGCCTGCGGCCTGATCCCCGAACACGTGCTGGGACCGCTGGCGCTGCTGGAGCTGACGGGTCTGGCCGAGTGCCGCGACGGCTGTTGGCGCATCGCGCGCAAGCGTCGCGGTCAGGGTCGGCTCGTATAGTCGACGAGGGGTCAGAACGTGACAGGAGGATACGTGGCAGGCCGGCCTCTCCAGGCTTTCGAAGTGGTCAGTGCGGAGCAGCTGACGCCGCACATGGTCAGGATCGTGTTGGGCAGCAGCAACTTCGACACCTTTGTGCCCAGCAAGTTCACCGACTCCTACGTGAAACTGGCGTTCGTCCCCGAGGATATCGACGTCGCGCGGCTGCCGCAGCCGCCGACGCTGGACAGCTTCGCCGGGTTGCCGCCGGAGAAGCGGCCAGTGGTCCGCACCTTCACCGTTCGCCGAGTGGACGAGCAGGCCCGCCAGATCACGGTGGACATCGCGGTGCACGGCGAGCACGGCGTCGCAGGCCTGTGGGCCGCGACAGCGCAGCCGGGGCAGCCGATCTACCTGATGGGACCCGGCGGAGCCTATACCCCCGACCCCGCCGCCGACTGGCACCTGCTCGCCGGCGACGAGTCCGCGCTCCCGGCCATCGCCGCCGCGTTGGAAGCGCTGCCCGCGTCGGCGGTCGGTATGGCGTTCATCGAGGTGGCCGGCCCCGACGACGAGATTGCGCTGACGGCACCCGAGGGCGTTCAGATCAACTGGGTCTACCGCGGCGGGCGCGCGGACCTGGTGCCGGAGGAACGGGCCGGTGACCACGCGCCGCTGATCGAAGCCGTGACCACCGCGCAGTGGCTCCCCGGACAGGTGCACGTGTTCATTCACGGCGAGGCCCAGGCCGTCATGCACAACTTGCGGCCCTACATCCGTAAACAGCGCGGTGTGGACGCCCGGTGGGCGGCTTCGATTTCAGGCTATTGGCGGCGTGGACGCACCGAAGAGTCGTTCCGGCAGTGGAAGAAGGAACTCGCCGAGGCGGAAGCTTCGCAGCAGTAGGTTCCACCCGCGCCGCCGGCTGGCATCCTCTAGGGCATGGCATTCGGCGACTATCAGCTCGAGATCTACTTCCAGGGTCTGGCCGGGGTTGCGCCCTCGCTTCCGATGGCATTCGCCGAGCTGGAGGCCAGGGCCGAGCGGGCGATGTCACCGTCGGTGTGGTCGTATGTCGCCGGGGGAGCCGGTGACGAACGCACCCAGCGCGCCAACCGGGAGGCGTTCGATCGCTGGGGTTTGATGCCGCGCATGTTCGTCGGCGCGGTCGAACGCGACCTGTCGGTGCAGCTGTTCGGCTTGAGCCTGCCGTCGCCGCTGTTCATGGCGCCAATCGGCGTGATCGGCCTGTGCGCTCAGGACGGCCACGGCGACCTGGCGACCGCACGCGCGGCCGCCCGCACCGGCGTGCCGATGGTCGTCTCCACACTGACCGCCGACCCGATGGAAGACGTCGCCGCACAATTCGGCGGCACCCCCGGCTTCTTCCAGCTCTACCCGCCCAAAGACCGGGACCTGGCCGCCAGCCTGGTGCAGCGCGCCGAAGCCGCCGGCTACAAGGCGATCATCGTCACCCTGGACACCTGGATTCCCGGCTGGCGCCCCCGCGACCTGAGCACCGCGAACTTCCCGCAACTGCGCGGGCACTGCCTGAGCAATTACACCAGCGACCCGGTCTTTCGCGCCGGCCTGCAACGCCCGCCCGAGGAAGACTCACAAGGCGCCGTCCTGGCCTGGGCGCAGACCTTCGGAAACCCCTTGACCTGGGACGACCTGGGATGGCTGCGGTCGCTGACCGACCTGCCGCTGATCATCAAGGGCATCTGTCACCCAGACGACGCGCGGCGTGCCATCGACGGCGGCGTCGACGGGATCTACTGCTCGACCCACGGCGGCCGGCAGGCCAACGGCGGGTTGCCGGCACTGGACTGCCTGCCCGCCGTCGTCGAAGCCGCCGGCGAGCTGCCGGTGCTGTTCGACTCGGGTATCCGCAGCGGCGCCGACGTGGTCAAGGCGCTGGCTTTGGGCGCCTCCGCCGTCGGCGTCGGCCGTCCGTACGCATATGGATTGGCGCTCGGCGGGGTCGACGGTGTCGTCCACGTGCTGCGCATGCTGCTGGCCGAGGCGGATCTGACAATGGCGGTGGACGGCTATCGGACACTGGAAGATCTCACCCCGGCTACATTGCGGCGCGTCCTCTGAAAGACAGCGCCGCGTCTGCCAGGTTTGGGGCATGCCCGGTCAGGCCGATGCGGTCCTCGAGGAATTCGACGACTACCTGGAACTGCAGTGCAATCGCTCCGCGCACACCCGTCGCGCCTACCTCGGCGACCTGCGTTCGCTGTTCGATTTCCTGGCCGCGCGCGGATCGGATCTGCAGGCCCTGAGCCTGCCGGTGCTGCGGTCGTGGCTGGCCACCGCCGCCGGTGCGGGTGCGGCCCGCACGACGCTGGCCCGCCGCACCTCCTCGGTCAAGGCATTCACCGCCTGGGCGACTCGGCAGGGCTTGCTGACCACCGATCCCGCCGCCCGCCTGCAGGTGCCCAAAGCCCATCGCACGCTGCCTTCGGTGCTGCGGCAGGATCAGGCGCTGGCCGCGATGACGGCCGCGAAAGCCGGTGCGGAGCAGGGTGATCCGCTGGCGCTACGCGACCGGCTGATCGTCGAGCTGTTGTACGCCACCGGGATCCGGGTGAGTGAGCTGTGCGGCCTGGACGTCGACGACATTGATGCCGGGGACACCGGGCAACGGCTGGTGCGGGTACTCGGGAAGGGCAACAAGCAGCGCACCGCGCCGTTCGGGCAGCCCGCGGCCGAGGCACTGGGTGCCTGGCTGGCCGACGGACGGCCTGCGCTTGCCACCGCCGAGTCCGGGCCCGCGCTGTTACTGGGTGCGCGTGGCCGCCGGCTTGACGTACGGCAGGCGCGCACGGTGGTGCACCAGACCGTCGCGGCGGTGGACGGAGCACCCGACATGGGGCCGCACGGGCTGCGGCACAGCGCGGCCACCCATTTGCTCGAAGGGGGAGCCGACTTGCGGGTGGTGCAGGAGCTGCTCGGCCATTCGAGCCTGGCCACCACTCAGCTCTACACCCACGTCGCTGTCGCCCGGCTACGGGCGGTGCACGACCAGGCGCACCCACGCGCCTAGCCCGCGTCGAGCGGCTTGAGCCGCACCGGCGTCGATGCGAGCAGTCCCATTGGGTCGACGTAGTCGGCTCGCGACGCCGGACCCCACATCGCACCCCAGTGCAGACACGCCACCGCGGGGCAGCCGGCGTGGCCCGCCAGCAATTCGCCGACCACGCTGCCCGATGCCACCGCCTGACCGGTCCGCACCCTCGCGCGCACCGGCTCGTAGCTGGTGTGCAGGCCGCCGGGGTGGGCCAGCGACACCACCGGACGGCCCGCCAGCAGGCCGGCGAACACCACCGTCGCATCTCCCGCGGCATACACCGGCTGGCCCGGACCGCCCGCCAGATCCACGCCGCGGTGCCCGGGCTGCCAATTGGGCGACGGAGCGTCGAACGCCCGCGTCACCGCCGGCGGGGGACGCAGCGGCCATTCCAGCCGGCCGCCGGCGGCATCCGCGGGCGGCGCGTTGAGCAGCACCCACAACACGAACAGCCCCACCAGGACCCAGCGCACCAGCTCAGTCCACGGCGGGGGCGACGACCCCGCCAGTCGCCAGAGCCGGGCTGTGGACGCACCGGCCCCGATGTGGGCGGCGGGAAAAATCACCCGCAGTCGCGGTGTAAACTCCTCAACGCAGCTCGTGAAAGCGGGCTGACTTCGCGCGCCTGCACGCGGCCCCGTTGTCAAGGGTCCGCACCAGTATGCCGAGCGGTCCCGTTAGTCCCCGGACGCGGGTTCGGCATCGCGGCAGACGCCAGGGCCCCGGTCTCAACCGATGCCGGGCGACAACCGACACTGAAAGCTGGCATCGCCATGGCTGTTGTAACCATGAAGCAGCTGCTTGACAGCGGCACCCACTTCGGGCATCAGACCCGTCGCTGGAATCCCAAGATGAAGCGGTTCATCTTCACCGACCGCAACGGCATCTACATCATCGACCTGCAGCAGACGCTGACCTACATCGACAAGGCCTACGAGTTCGTCAAGGAGACCGTCGCCCACGGTGGCAGCGTCATGTTCGTCGGCACCAAGAAGCAGGCACAGGAATCCGTCGCGGCCGAGGCGACCCGCGTCGGCATGCCGTACGTGAACCAGCGCTGGCTGGGCGGCATGCTCACCAACTTCTCCACCGTGCACAAGCGCCTGCAGCGCCTCAAGGAGCTGGAGGCGATGGAGCAGACGGGTGGTTTCGAGGGTCGCACCAAGAAAGAAATCTTGATGCTGACCCGCGAGAAGAACAAATTGGAGCGGTCCCTGGGTGGGATCAGGGACATGGCCAAGGTGCCCTCGGCGATCTGGGTCGTCGACACCAACAAAGAGCACATCGCCGTCGGCGAGGCACGCAAGCTGGGCATCCCGGTGATCGCGATCCTGGACACCAACTGCGACCCGGACGAGGTCGATTACCCGATCCCGGGCAACGACGACGCGATCCGCTCGGCCGCGCTGCTGACCAAGGTGATCGCCTCCGCGGTCGCCGAGGGCCTGCAGGCCCGCGCCGGTCTGGGTCGCGGCGACGGTAAGCCGGAGGCTTCAGACTCGCTGGCGGCCGAGCCGCTCCCCGAGTGGGAGCAGGAACTGCTCGCCGGTGCCGCGGCCACCGCCGCCGCCACCGAAGCCTCAAGCGGCACAACCGAATCAACCACAGATGCATCCTAGGAAAGGCTGAGCATTGGCGAATTTCACCCCAGCCGACGTCAAGCGACTTCGGGAGCTGACCGGTGCTGGAATGCTGGACTGCAAGAACGCGCTGGCGGACTCCGACGGCGACTTCGACAAGGCCGTCGAGGCGCTGCGCATCAAGGGCGCCAAGGACGTCGGCAAGCGCGCCGAGCGCGCGACGGCCGAGGGCCTGGTCGCCGCTAAGCAGGGCGCGCTGATCGAGCTGAACTCCGAGACCGACTTCGTCGCCAAGAACGCGGAATTCCAGGCCCTGGCCGACCAGGTCGTCAACGCCGCCCTGGAATCCAAGGCCACCGACGTCGAGAGCCTGAAGGCGGCCAGCATCGGTGACAAGACGGTCGAGCAGGCCATCGCCGAGTTGTCGGCCAAGATCGGGGAGAAGCTGGAGCTGCGCCGCGTGCAGTACTTCGACGGCAACGTCGAAACCTACCTGCACAAGCGGGCGGCGGACCTGCCGCCGGCCGTCGGTGTGCTCGTCGAGTTCACAGGTGAAAACAACGACGCCGCGCACTCGGTCGCCCTGCAGATCGCCGCGCTCAAGGCCCGCTATCTGTCCCGCGACGACGTGCCCGAAGAGGTGGTGGCCAGCGAGCGCCGCATCGCCGAGGAGACGGCGAAGGCCGAGGGCAAACCGGAGCAGGCGCTGCCCAAGATCGTCGAGGGCCGCCTCAACGGCTTCTTCAAGGACGCAGTGCTGCTCGAACAGCCGTCGGTGTCCGATAACAAGAAGTCCGTCAAGGCGCTGCTCGACGAGGCCGGGGTCACGGTGACCCGATTCGTGCGCTTCGAGGTGGGCCAGGCCTAGCGGGCGCGACGACATGGCCCGCGTACACGCTTTCGGCGACGATGCCCTCGGCGAACTGGACGCGGTCGGCCTGGCTGATGCGATCAGGGCCGGCCGCGTGGGCCGGGCCGAGGTCATCGAGGCCGCGATCGCACGCGCCGAGGCCGTCAACCCGGAGTTGAACGGCCTGGCCTATCAGGCTTTCGACGCGGCCAGGGCTGCGGCGGGACAACCCCGTGGCGGTTACTTCGCCGGAGTGCCGACGCTGATCAAGGACAACATCGACGTCGTCGGGCAGCCGACGATGAACGGTACCGACGCCTGGGAGCCGCGTCCGGCGAGCGCGGACAGCGCGGTCACCCGGGTAGTGCTGGACACCGGGCTGATATCGCTGGGCAAAACCCAGCTGTCGGAGTTCGGGTTCAGCGCCGCCGCCGAGCATCCGCGCCTGGGGCCGGTCCGTAATCCCTGGAACACCGACCACACCGCCGGCGCCTCGTCATCGGGGTCCGGGGCGTTCGTGGCGGCCGGGGTGGTGCCCATCGCGCACGCCAACGACGGCGGCGGTTCCATCCGGATTCCCGCGGCGTGCAACGGTCTGATCGGACTCAAGCCGTCGCGCGGGCGGATGCCGCTGGATCCCCAGTACCGACGCTTGCCGGTGGGCATCGTCGCCAACGGTGTGCTGACCCGCTCGGTGCGCGACACCGCCGCGTTCTACCGGGAGGCCGAACGTCTATGGCGCAATCCCAAACTGCCGCCGATCGGTGACGTGGCGCAACCGGGCAAGCGGCGGTTCAAGATCGCTGTCGTGACCAGTTCGGTGCGGCGTGAGGCTCGTCCCGAGGTCAGGGAACTCACCCTGAAGTCGGCTGCTCTGCTCGAAGAGCTGGGACACCGCGTCGATTACATCGACAACGACTGGGTGCCGGCCAGCTTCGTCGGCGATTTCGTCCTGTACTGGGGATTCCTTGCTTTCGCGCAGGTGGCCAGCGGACGCCGTCTGTTTGGCGACACCTTCGACCGGGCGCGGCTGGACAACCTGACGCTGGGGCTGGCCCGGCACACCAGAGCCAACATCCACCGGCTCCCGCTGGCTATCGCGCGGCTGCGCGGGCTGCGACGGCGTAGCGCCCGGTTCTTCAGTGGCTACGACATCCTGCTCACCCCGACGCTCGCCGAGCCGACGCCCTCGGTCGGCTACCTGGCGCCCACCGACTATCACCAGGTCATTGACCGGCTGATCGACTGGGTCGCTTTCACCCCGCTGCAGAACGTCACCGGTGATCCGGCCATCTCGCTGCCGCTGGCCCAGTCCGCGGACGGACTGCCGGTGGGGATGATGTTTGCCGCCGACATCGGTCACGAGGCGCGGCTGCTGGCGTTGGCCTATGAACTTGAAGAGGCCCGGCCGTGGGCGCGGATCCAGAGCCAGTCAGTCTGATCCAAGCTTTTCGAGCATGGTCTTGAACTCGCGCTGCTGAGACTGGGTTAGGCGCGCGAGGATGCGAGTGTCGGCGGCGCGCACGACGGCCTCTGCCCGCTGCAGCAGCGCCTGGCCCTGCCCGGTCAGTGACGCCGGCAGAGCACGGCCGGAGGACACCGAGGCCGGTCGGGTCACCACCCCGAGTTCTTCGAGTTTGCGAAGCACCGTGTTCATTGCCTGAGGCGTGACTCCCGCGTGCCGCGCCAGTTCGGCGCTCGATGACCCCGGCGCCAGCGACAGGCTGCGCAGGCATACGAATTCCGGCAACGTCAGTCCCAGCGAGCTCAACGCGGCCGACACCTCCGGTCGCAGCACGGCGGTGACCCGGTACAGCAGGTATCCGAGCGGAGCGTCGCCGAGCGAGGACATGTCAGGGATATTGACATATGACCGGCGCCGGCCCGCACCGGGCTACCGCGCAGCGGGCAAGGTGCGCGACGGATCCGGCCCCGATGAGTCGTAATCACACGCGGTGAACATGGCCTGCCGTAAAGACTTTCATCCGACCACGAATTTCGCCTCGGCTTAGCTCGGTCCATTTCTCAAGTGCGGCAGTCGCACAGCTCGTGCCACCTATCTCCATTCGGCGATGTACGCGATTGCGTCAAGTGACAATCGATACCCATGTTGCGCAAGTGGGCAGTCAAAGAAGTGTGGTCCAAATCAAATCGGCGTTGTTTCACCAGGTCAGACCGTTGGACAGGGTAATTTCGTGACGTCGTGGTGTTTGGGGGTGGACGGCGCGGGCAATGCGAACCGGGTGCGGTTGAGCGCTCGGCGCAAGGGCGCGCACCGCCTGGAACGACACCAACGGAGAGGATTCAGCGTGAAGTTCACCCCAACCACCACTGCAAAAAGAGCCATTGCTGCCGCGGGAATTGCCGCGGTGAGCCTATTCGGCGCGGCTGCTGCTTCGGCGACGCCCGGCGTACCCGAAGGTCTCGGCACACCGCAGGCATTGGTCGACGGCCCGCTGGTCACCGCCTACACCGTCAGTAACCTGCAGCCCGCGAGCGTGACCATTCCGGGCTACACCCCGCAGGGCCAGCTGTGGCAGGTCGACGTCAGTGCTCGCGCCAACAGCGGCGTCGTGACACCCGTCGTGTCCAACTTCAACGCTCGCGCCGGCGACCAGAACTACCGCGTGATCAGCGTGCCGGCCACCCCGCAGGGCCTCAGCCCCGCGCCGATCACCCAGGGCGGTACCGCGACCGGCAAGGTCTATTTCGACGTGACGGGCGCGCCACCGAACGAGGTCGTCTACAACGACGGAGTGCAGGATGTGCTGGTGTGGGCAACCAATTCGGCCGGCGCCCCGGCGCCGAACACGGTTCCGGGCCAGCAGCCCAACACCTCGCCCGGCCAGCCGAACCCGGCTCCCGGTCAGCCCAACCCGTCGCCCGGCATGACGCCCGAGGCCACGATGCAACAGAGTTAACAGTGTCCGGTCCCTCCCCGCGCCACGCCGTGGCGCGGGGAGGTTGCTGTTTGCGGCACAAAATGCCCGATGTGGGTCGTTTGTGCATGAATTGGGTATGAGCACGGTATGACCCACACCACTGATCACCGGCCCGAAGAAGTACGCGAGCAGGCGCGCCGGCACGCGCAGGAAGCCCGCGCCGCGATGGCGGAGAAACGCGGCGACAAGGACGGTGGCGTCGGCGGGTGGGTCGCCAAACGCGCTGGCGAATGGGATCTGGAGGGCCAGGACGAGGCCACCATGCACCGGCAGAAGTTCTTCTGGAATGCGCTGGTGGACTACTGGTTCCGCATGGAGATCGACGGCTGGGAGAACGTGGGGCAGGCGCCGGTGCTGCTGATCGGCATCCATTCGGGCGCGCCGTTCGTGTGGGACGCGTGGACCGTCGGCCTGCAATGGTGGCGACGGTTCGGCCCCGAACGCCCGCTGCACGGCACGGCGCACGACGCGTTGATGGCCATTCCGGGCATCGGCCGTTACTTCCGCGCGATGGGTGTCCTGCCGGCGGCGCCGGACGCGATCGCCACCGCACTGGCTGAGGGCCGAGACGTGGCGTTGTGGCCCGGCGGTGAGGTGGACTCCCTTCGGCCCTGGAGGGAACGAGACCGGGCAATCCTCGCTGGCCGCAAGGGGTTTGTGAAGATGGCGATCCGCGCGGGCGTCCCGATCGTGCCCATCGCCACCGTGGGTGGCGCCGACGCCATGCCGGTGCTCATCCGAGGCGACCGGCTGTCGCGCATGTTGCGACTGGACAAGCTGCTGCGCCTCAAGGTGTTCCCGGTCGCGATTTCGTTGCCCTGGGGAATCGCGCCGGCAGCACTTCCACAGCTGCCGCTGCCGGCAAAGATCAGAACGCGGTTCATGCCCCCCATCGAAGTGGATCACGACCCTGAGCGTGCCGAGGACGACGACTACGTCGACGCCAAATACCGCGAGGTGCAAAACAGCATTCAGCGAGGCATGGATGCACTCGCGCGCAAACGCGCGCTGCCCGTTTTCGGCTGAGGCATCACCGGGCTACTGAATCCTTGTCCAGTCCGGTCCATACCGGGTTGAGCACCGGTTCGCCGACGATCCAGCGCGGCTGGGGCGGAGAAACCGCCATGTAACCCACGCCGCGCACGGTGTCGACCATCGACTCGTGCGCGGTGCCCAGTTTCGCTCGTAACCGCCGCACATGCACGTCGACGGTGCGCACCCTGCTGTTGCCCTCATAACCCCATACCTCGTGCATGAGGCGCGTCCGGCTGAACGCCCGGCCTGCATGCTGCACAAGGAAATTCAGCAGTTTGAACTCGGTAAGGGTCAGCCCCAGATCTTTGCCCTCCAGGGACGCCGTGTAGCTGGCCGGGTGCAGCAGGAGGTCACCGAACTGCAGCGTGCCACCGACGGCCTTGCGCCGGCGCGTGATGGCCAGGCGCAAACGTGCCTGCAGCTCAGCGGCCCCGGCCGCGGCCAGCAGCACGTCGTCGAAGTTCCAGTCGACGTCCACTTCCGCAAAGTCGGCCGGCGTCACCACGGCCACGACGGCCAGTGCCGGCCGGTTTGCCGTCAGATGCCGGCAGGCGCGCCGGGCGGCCACCAGATCCGAGCGCGCATCGACGATCGCGACATCTGCTGCGTCGGTCAGCCGGACATCGCCGTCGCCCAGCGGTGCGACATTCACGGTAAGGGCAAACGTCTCCAGCATGGGCAAGGCGGACTGGAAGTCGGGATCATTGGTAAGCAGAAGTACATCCAACCGCGATCTCCAAACCTTCTGAGGGTCAAGCCCGCAGTCCCGCCGACAATCCCCCGACCCCCGACCCGTTTGTCATCTCTGCTGGAGATGCTGCCCCGAACGAAAATCGCCCACTCCGTACGGCCGTCATTATTCCATTGTTGTTACCGCGGTTATTGCAGAACAAGGAGTTCGGCGAATGTTCGATGGGCCCGGTCCCTGAGTACGGACCGGGCCCATCCTCGAAACAAGTTCTACTGGTTGGCCTTTTGGCGCTGCTCGGCGACGTCGGCGGCGCCGCGAGCGGCCTCTGCCTGAGCTTCCTTCTTCGCCGCATCGCGCTGAGCCTTTGCCTTGTCCTGCTGGGCTTCACCCTCGTTGACCAGTTCGCCGCGACCGGTCACGGTCCCGATGGCTTCCTTGGCCTTGCCCTTGACGTCCTCGACGATTCCTTTGACTGCTTCAGCGGGTCCCGAGTTGCTGTCTGCCATGGTTTTCCTTTGCTGTGAATTCACCGATCGACGAGCGACCGCCCACCTGGCGATGCAGGCCCTTCTTCTCAAGACGCGTCCATCGCCGCCTGCAGCGATTTCCCGAACCCCCGGCGAATCAAACATTCGCAGTGCGCTTTGTGCACCCCGCCCACGCCAAAGCCGGGTTATGAGGCAGGATGATAAGCGCCGTTCCGGGGTGGTGGCCGGGATGGCGCTCTCATGCGAGGAGACTGATGACGGAGTCCAAGGAGCCCGACGCCGCTGGCTCGGCGGCACCGAGGACCAGCGCCAACGGCTCGTCGTCCAAATATTCGCGGGTGCTGCTGAAGCTGGGTGGCGAGATGTTCGGCGGCGGCCAGGTCGGACTCGATCCCGATGTCGTAGCGCAGGTGGCCCGGCAGATCGCCGAGGTGGTCCGCGGCGGCGTGCAGGTTGCCGTGGTGA
Source organism: Mycobacterium sp. ML4 (assembly GCF_054515735.1). Lineage (NCBI taxonomy): Bacteria > Bacillati > Actinomycetota > Actinomycetes > Mycobacteriales > Mycobacteriaceae > Mycobacterium > Mycobacterium sp. ML4. The sequence continues at coordinate 156,220 of NZ_JBTNSY010000012.1, read as the reverse complement.
TCGGGGGCGGCAACTTCTTCCGCGGGGCTCAGTTGCAACAGCGCGGCATGGAGCGAACCCGGTCGGACTACATGGGCATGCTCGGCACAGTGATGAATAGCCTTGCGCTGCAGGACTTCCTGGAGAAAGAAGGCATTGCCACCCGAGTCCAGACCGCCATCACCATGGGTCAGGTGGCCGAACCGTACCTGCCGCTGCGAGCCGTGCGACACCTGGAGAAGGGCCGGGTGGTCATCTTCGGCGCCGGGATGGGCCTGCCCTACTTCTCCACCGACACCACCGCCGCGCAGCGGGCCTTGGAGATCGGTGCCGACGTGGTGCTGATGGCCAAGGCGGTTGACGGCGTGTTCGCCTCGGACCCGCGTGAGGATCCTGACGCCGAGTTGCTCACCGCGATCAGCCACCGCGAGGTCATCGATCGCGGCCTGCGGGTAGCCGATGCCACCGCGTTCAGTCTGTGTATGGACAATGGCATGCCGATCCTGGTGTTCAACCTGCTGACCGACGGCAATATCGCCCGAGCGGTCGCGGGTGAGAAGATCGGGACGCTGGTCACCACCTGACGGGAAGACGCACAATGATCCGCGCTTGCGACGATGCAACGAGCAGCGATGCGGGGGCACTACCTGCTTGCGGGGGAAGGAGCGGCGCACATGATTGACGAGGCCCTGTTCGATGCCGAAGAGAAGATGGAGAAGGCCGTGTCGGTGGCCCGCGACGACCTGTCGACCATCCGGACCGGCCGCGCGAATCCCGGCATGTTCTCACGGATCGTCATCGACTACTACGGTGCGATGACCCCGATCACCCAGTTGGCCAGCATCAATGTCCCCGAGGCGCGGATGGTTGTCATCAAGCCCTACGAGGCCAGCCAGCTGAATGCCATCGAGACGGCGATCCGCAATTCGGATCTGGGCGTGAACCCCACCAACGACGGCACGATCATCCGGGTGGCGATACCGCAACTCACCGAGGAGCGCCGGCGCGAACTGGTCAAGCAGGCGAAGGCCAAGGGGGAGGATGCCCGGGTCTCGGTGCGCAACATCCGCCGCAAGGCGATGGAGGAGTTGCACCGGATCCGCAAGGACGGCGAGGCCGGCGAGGACGAGGTCGGTCGCGCGGAGAAAGACCTGGAGAAGGCCACCCACCAGTACGTCGCTCAGATCGACGAACTGGTCAAACACAAAGAAGGCGAGTTGCTGGAGGTCTAGCGACCACACAGCAGCTCCGTCCATTGAAGTCCGTGGCTACCACCGATGCCGGCTCCGGCAGCACGTCCGACGAACCGGTCGGCGTGTCAGCGACCCCGGTTGCGAAGCCGGCGAAGAAAGCGTCCCGAGCCGGGCGCGATCTGCCCGCAGCGATCGCCGTGGGTGCCAGCATCGGCGCCGTCCTCATTGCGACGCTGCTGTGGTTTCCGCATGTCTGGGTGGTGTACTGCGCCCTGGCCGCGCTGGTGGCCAGCCACGAGGTGGTCCGGCGGCTGCGCGAGGCCGGGTATCTGATTCCGGTCATTCCCCTGCTGATCGGCGGGCAGGTCACGGTCTGGCTGACCTGGCCGTATCGCGCCGTCGGCGCGCTGGCCGGCTTCGGCGGCATGGTAGTGGTCTGCATGATCTGGCGACTGTTCATCCACGACAAGCGGGTCGTGGCTGATCAGGGTGGACCTACCGGCGGGATGCCGCCGTCGAGCAACTATCTGCGCGACGTGTCGGCCACGGTGTTTTTGGGTGCCTGGGTTCCGCTGTTCGCGTCGTTCGCCGCGATGCTGGTCTACGACCCCCGACACGGCACGGGCTGGGTGTTCTGCATGATGTTGGCCGTCGTGAGCTCGGACACCGGCGGCTACGCCGTGGGTGCACTGTTCGGCAAGCACCCGATGGTTCCCAGGATCAGCCCCAAGAAGTCCTGGGAAGGCTTCGCCGGTTCGCTGGTCTGCGGCATTACCGCGACGATCCTGACCGCGACCTTCATGGCCGGCAAAACCTGGTGGGTGGGCGCACTGCTGGGTCTGCTGTTCGTGCTCACCACAACGCTGGGCGACCTGATCGAGTCCCAGGTCAAGCGTGATCTGGGCATCAAGGACATGGGCCGGCTGCTACCCGGCCACGGCGGGCTGATGGACCGGCTCGATGGCATCCTGCCGTCCGCGGTTGCGGCGTGGACCGTTCTGACCCTGTTGCCCTGATACTGGACTGGTCATGGTCCAACAACTGGTGTTCGAGGCGCCCCGCCGCGGTAAGCCGCCGCGGCATCTCGCCGACCTCGACGCCGCCGGCCGGGCGGACGCCGTCGCCGAACTGGGCTTGCCGGCATTCCGGGCCAAACAACTGGCGAACCAGTATTACCGGCGGTTGATCGCTGACCCGCACCAGATGACCGATCTCCCGGCAGCGGTGCGCGACGCCGTCGCGGTGACCATGTTCCCCGTGCTGCTGACAGCGACGCGCGAGGTCACCTGCGATGCCGGCCAGACCCGTAAGACGTTGTGGCGGGCGGGTGATGGCGCCACCGTCGAGTCGGTGCTGATGCGATACCCGCAACGCAACACCGTGTGCATCTCCTCGCAGGCCGGCTGCGGCATGGCATGCCCGTTCTGTGCCACCGGGCAGGGTGGGCTGACCCGCAACCTGTCGACCGCCGAGATCCTCGAACAGGTCCGGTCGGCAGCGGTCACACTGCGTGACGACTTCGGTCCCGATCCGCAGCGGCTGTCGAACGTGGTGTTCATGGGCATGGGGGAGCCGCTGGCCAACTACGGGCGAGTGGTGGCAGCGGTGCGCCGGATCACCGAGCCGCCGCCGTCCGGCTTCGGGATCTCCGCACGTTCGGTGACGGTATCGACGGTGGGACTGGCTCCGGCGATCCGGAAGCTGGCCGACGAGCGGCTCGGGGTGACGCTGGCGTTGTCGCTGCATGCGCCCGACGACGAGCTGCGCGACACGCTGGTGCCGGTCAACAACCGGTGGAGGATCAACGAGGTGCTCGAGGCTGCCCGCTACTACGCCGACGTGACCGGTCGGCGGGTGTCGATCGAATACGCGCTGATCCGCGACGTGAACGATCAACCCTGGCGGGCCGACCTGCTCGGCAAGCGGTTACACCGGTCGCTGGGCCCGCTGGCGCACATGAACCTGATCCCGCTGAATCCGACCCCGGGTAGCGATTGGGATGCCAGCCCCAAGCCGGTGGAGCGTGAGTTCGTCAAACGCGTTCGCGCGCAGGGTGTTTCGTGTACGGTGCGGGATACCCGCGGCCGCGAGATCGCAGCGGCATGTGGACAGCTGGCCGCCGGAGGCGGGTAGCTGGAGCACAGGCCTTTGGGTTGGGCGTGTGGACAGCTGGCCGCCGGAGGCGGGTAGCTGGAGCACAGGCCGCCGGTGCCGAGCCTGAAAATCTGCGGCGACAGTTCAAGTATCCCGTCCTGCGATCTTTCAGCGTCGATGACGTGACCGGGCGAGGTGTTGAACCATCCCCGGTGGGCAATACGTCGTCAAGGCAGAAACCCCCCCGAATGAGGTCCGCAATGAAACTGTTGTCCCCGCTGAAGATTCTCGCTGCCGCGGCGGCGGTTGCCGTCATGCTCGGGCTGGCTGCCGCGCCGCGCGCGCTGGCGGCCGATGACCGCCTGAATTTCACCGGCACCACCGTCAGCGGTGCCCCCTTCAACGGTGCCGGCCTGCAGGGTAAGCCCGCCGTCCTGTGGTTCTGGACCCCGTTCTGCCCGTTCTGCAACGCCGAGGCGCCCGGTCTCAGCCAGGTGGCGGCAGCCAACCCGGGCGTCTCCTTCGTCGGCATCGCGGCTCATTCAGACGTGGGCCAGATGCAGGGCTTCATATCGAAATATGGTCTGAACTTCCCCAACCTGAACGACGCCGACGGTGCGATCTGGGCGCGGTACAACGTGCCCTGGCAGCCGGCCTGGGTGTTCTATCGTGCCGACGGCTCCTCCACCTTCGTCAACAACACCACCTCGGCCATGTCGCAGCAGGAACTGCAGGGCCGGGTCGCTGCCCTGACGTCCTGAGGGTGGATCACACCCTGGTCGGGCTGGCCTTCGCCGCCGGTTTGGTGGCCGCGCTGAACCCGTGCGGATTCGCCTTGCTTCCCGCCTATCTGCTGCTGGTGATTCGGGGACGGCAACCGGCAAGCCCGCTCGGTGCCGTTGGACGGGCGCTGGTGGCCACCCTGGGGATGGCGCTGGGGTTTATGACCGTCTTCGGTGTGTTCGGCGCGCTGACCATCTCGGCGGCCTCGGCGGTCCAGCGATACCTGCCCTATGTGACGGTCGCGATCGGTGTCGTGCTGATCGTGCTGGGTGTGTGGCTGCTGTCGGGCCGGGAGTTGACGGCGCTGGCGCCCGTCGGCCCGCGCTGGGCCCCGACCGCGCGACTGGGCTCCTTCTACGGATACGGCGTCAGCTACGCGATCGCCTCGCTGTCGTGCACCATCGGCCCGTTCCTGGCTGTCACCGGCGCGGGCCTGCGAGGTGGCTCGCTAGTGGGCGGTGTCGCGGTCTATGTCGCCTACGTCGCGGGGCTGACGCTGGTCGTCGGAGTGCTGGCTGTCGCGGCGGCGACCGCCCGATCCACCCTGGTCGAGCGGATGCGGGCAGTGCTGCCCTTTGTCAACCGGATCAGCGGTGTGCTGCTGGTGCTGGTGGGGGCGTATGTCGGTTACTACGGCGTGTACGAAGTGCGACTGTTCGCCGCGAACGGCGATCCCGAAGACGGCGTGATCACCGCCGCCGGCCGTGTGCAGGGCGCGCTCGCCGGATGGGTGCATACGCACGGCGGATGGCCGTGGGTGGTGGCGCTGACGGTCGCTCTGGGGAGCGCACTGGCCGGTACCTGGTTCCGTCGCCGGCGCAGAGTTGACACCACACAGACACCAGACCGCTTGTAATTGACACCATAATGGTGTCATCATGACGCTAATGGAATTGCAGTGCTACGTCGATGCTGTGCGCAACGAGCTGAAGGTGGCCGCTTCGGCCGCCGGGGCGTACGCACAAGAGCTGGCCGAGCGGTTGACCGCTCCCTTGGAGTCCGCGCTGCGGCTGGCGTTGCTGGAGGCGCTGTCGGCCGCCGCCGAGGAAATCACCGGCGAGCTGGCGCCGGGGTCTGTCGAGCTCCGGTTGCGCGGGCGCGATCCGGAGTTCGTCGTCAATTCACCACCCGATGAGCAAGCACTCGACAACACCGACGACAACGCATTCGTCGCCCACTACGACGATGACGGCAGCATCTGGCGCGTGACCCTCCGGTTGCCGGAAGGGTTGAAGGCGCACATCGAGGCGGCCGCCCGTCGCGACGGCGCCTCGCTGAACAGCTGGCTGGTGCGCGCCGCGGCCGCCCGGGCGGCCCTGGACCCGACCCCGGGTCGCTCCGCCCGCCGCGCTGCGCACCGGCTTTCGGGCTGGGCGCGCTGAACATGCTCAGAGGAGACCACCAATGTCGCCATTCACCACCCCCGAACCGATCAGCGTCCGGCTCGAAGCGCGAGCGGGGTCGGTCCATCTCGTCGCGAGCGAGCGCCTCGACACGGTCGTAGGGGTGCGGCCCCACGATGAGGCATCGCCCGCCGATGTCTGGTCCGCCGAACATCTCCGCGTCGACTTCCGAGACGGCAGGTTGACGATCTCCGGACCCAGGCGTGCCGCCTCGCGGCATCGGGGTGGCGCCGTCGATCTCGACGTCGCGTTGCCGCCGCGGTCGCGGTTGCATGCGACGCTCAGATCCGCCGACCTGCGCGCCGAAGGCGAGTACACCGATGTGCGGCTGGCCACCGGCAGCGGCGACGTCGAGATCGAGGCAGTGACCGGGAGATTGAAGGCAGTCAACGCTTCGGGGACAATCGCCGTTCGGGCTGTTGATGGTTATGCGTCGGTCGCCACGACGTCGGGGCCGGTGCGGGTACACAACCTCGACGGCGAGCTGAAGTTCAAGGCCGCAAGCGGGTCGCTGTCCGTCGACACCTTGCGTGGCCACCTCAGGTCGCGCACCGGGTCGGGGTCGGTGATCGTCGAGTCGGGGGTCGAGGGTGCTGTATCTGTGCACACCAACAGCGGAGAGGTCGCGCTCGGTGTCCCCACTGGCACCGCCGTCCGGTTCGACATCGTCACCGGTTCCGGGGCCGTCACCAACCGATTACGGGCCGCCGAGGGCCCTGAGGCCGACGACAAACCCTGATCCTGCACGTGCGCAGCGATTCCGGGGACGTACACCTGCACCGGGACCCGGCTGGTCAACCCGCTACCTGAGCCAGCCCCGCCGGCGACCCCAGATGTCGCGCACCAGGATGATCAAGGCAAGAGCAGCGAACCCGACGAGGAACCAGTCCTCGATGTGGCCGACGTGGTTACCGCGCAGCATCGCCAGTAAGAAGATGACGATGAAGGTGCCGGTGAGATACCACGTGCGGTAGTTGATCCTGCTCCATCCCCATTGCGCGGACGGCACCTCGGCCTCGTCGACGCCGGCGAACGGCTCCACTTCGGTACTGGCCACGGCGATCCCTCCGGTTGGACTGCACTCGGACTGACACTGCCTGAACATTCTGGCATAGGTCGATTGTCCGCGGGCGCGTCTCCACCCGGAGGGGTCGCCGCGGCGTAGCGCCGCGTGATCACGCCGGCGGCATCAGCACCGTGTCGATCATGTAGACCTGCGCGTTCGCCGTCGAGACGCCGCCACAGACCACGCCGGCATTGTTGACCCGGATGTTGTTGCCCTGGCCGGTGACCGTCACGCTGGCGCCCTGCAGAGTCTTGTGGGTGCCGATTACGCGGTTCGGGCTGGCCTGGCCACTCACCACGTGGTAGGTCAGGATGCTGGTCAGCAGACCCGAGTCCGTCTTGAGCTGCTCGATAGTAGCTGGCGGCAGCTTGCCGAAGGCGGCGTCGGTTGGCGCGAACACCGTGTACTGACCGCTGTTGAGGGTGTCGACCAGGTTCACCTGCGGGTTGAGCTGCCCGGACAGCGCCGCCGTGAGCGTGGTCAGCATGGGGTTGGCCGCCGCAGCCTCGGTGACGGGAACCTGCGACATGCCCTGCACCGACGCCGGGCCGGTGGGGTTGGCGGCCGCGTAGTCCGCACATCCCGGGCCGACCAGATCGCTGGCCGATGCCGTAGGCGCCAGCGCTAAACCGCACGCCATCAGTGCGACCGTGAAACCGGTTGCTGCCATTGAAGTTTTCGTCTTCATGGTTGTTCGCTCCTTGTGGTAGGTGTCGAGACCCCCGACATAGAGGGATTCGGAGCTACCGGCTCTGTGGACGGGATTCACCCGTAGGTGAAAGAGTAAACCTGCAATCCTTTGCTGGGCCGAACTTCGAGGGTGCCCGACGACTGCCGGGGGTCGGCCACTATCTGACGGGAGGTCGGCGGCCCGCTGATCGGGACGGTGGTGGATTTGCCGTCGCGCGTCACGGTGAGTGTGCCGGTCCCGCCGATGACGATGTATACGTCCTTGGCGTGGTAGTTGAGTTTGATGGCCGAGTCATCGCCGACTGCCGTGGCGCCCTGGTAATCGAGTGCCCACGGGCCGTTCAGGGCGAAGCTGTCCTGCGCCAGACTCGCCGGGTAGCGGAAGGTCTGCGCGCCCTCGTCGTAATCGCCGCCACCGCCGTAGTTGACGTTCTTGCCGACGGCCAGGTAGGTCTCGGCCGTCGTGTTCGTTTTCGGTGTGAGATCGGGCGCGCCGACCGGAGCCGGCAGCGCGACACCGGGCCTGGCATCGGTGAGTAGCTGCCGGATCAGCTGCTCGGTGTCCTGGTAGCCACCCTCACCGAACTTCAGGTGCCGCACAATTCCATTGGCGTCGATCAGGTACTCGGCCGGCCAGTACCGATTGCGGTAGTTCGTCCACGTCGAGTAGTTGTTGTCCAACGCGACCGGGTACTTGATGTCCAGGTCGGCGGCGCCCCTGGCGACGTTCTGGGGAACTTTCTCGAACGCATACTCCGGAGTGTGCACGCCGATGACTTCCAGGCCGGCGTCCTTATAGGCCTGGTACCAGCCGACCACGTGCGGGATGGCCCGTTGGCAGTTGATGCAGGAGTAGGCCCAGAAGTCGATCAGAACGACCTTGCCGCGCAACGACTTCAGGGTGAGCGGCTGATTGCCCGGGGTGTTCAGCCAACCGGTGATACCGCGCAGATCCGGTGCGGGGCCACAGTTTTCGAGCTTGCTGCCGCCATGTGTGCAATTGGACAGCTGCACATTCTGGTCGGTGACGATTCCGCCGAGCTTCTCCTGCACCTGCCGGGAGTCGCCGACCCGCTCCTGCAGCGACGCAGTGTAGTCGGGAATGGCGCGCTGCAGTGCGGCCGGAAGGTCGAATACCAGCGCGACCGCCAGCAGTATCGTGACGATCCCGGCGCCGATCCGGATCTCTCGCTGCCGGCGCCGAAACGCGCTCACCCGCTGGGTTATTCGTTGCCCGGCCAGCGCGAAGAACAGCAACGGGAGGGCGGCCCCGAGCGCGAACGACGCGGTGAGCACCACGGTTCCCACGCCGATGGAAGCCGTGGCCCCGGCCACCACGATCGCGGCCAGGACTGGACCCGCGCACGGGACGTACAGCACCCCCAGTGCCAGGCCTAGCCCGAAACCGTTGCCACGCATGGCGATTTGTTTCTGCGGGATACGGGAGAAGGGGCGCTCGAGTAGCTGCTCGAAACGCGGGAAGATCAGACCGGCACCGATTGCCACCAACGCCACGAGTGCGACCCAGCGGATGGCGTCCTGAGGTAGGTGCAGCGCCGAAAGCAGCGCCGAGCCGAGCAGGGTCACCACGCTGAAGCTGAGCACCAGGCCGCCGATCACCCGGTAGGGGCGCGACGCCTCCGACCGGGTGAGCTTGGGCTTGACCGCCACCGCACCCTCGACCGGCGCTTCGCGCGGTGCGCTGTTCGCACCGGAGAAGAAGATCACCGGCAGCACCGGCAGGATGCACGGTGATATGCCGGTGATCAAACCGCCGAGAAAGCCGATCAGCGCCAAGGTCCACATGTCAGTTATTCGTCACGGCGGCGGTCCCGGATCGGTTCAACGCCACGGAAAAAGGCAGCCCACCTGAGGTGGGCTGCCTTGTCCAAGGATACGGGATGTCACTGACCTGGCGGCATGAGCACCGTGTCGATCATGTACACGGTGGCGTTCGCCGCGTGCACACCACCGCACACCAGACCCGCCGTGTTCACCTTCAGGTCGTTGCCCGCGCCGGTTACGGTCACCTCCGCACCCTGCAGCGTCTTGTGGGTGCCGGCCACCTTGCTCGGGCTCGCCTGGCCATTGACGACGTGATAGGTCAGGATGCTGTTGAGCAGTTTGGAGTCCGTCTTGAGCTGGTCAAGCGTGGCGGCGGGCAGCTTGTCGAAGGCCGCGTTGGTCGGCGCGAACACCGTGTACTGGCCGCTGTTGAGCGTGTCCACCAGATTGACCTGCGGGTTCAGCTTGCCCGACAGCGCCGAGGTCAGGGTGCTCAGCAGCGGGTTGTTCGACGCCGCGGTGGCGACCGGGTCCTGCGCCATACCGGCTACCGACCCCGGGCCGGTGGGGTTCTGCGCCGCGTATTCCGAGCAGCCCGGACCGATCAGGTCTGCGGCCGGATCGGCCTTCGCCGACGACGTCGCGGTGCTGGGGGCCGCTGAGACGCTCGCGGAGGTGGCACTGCTGGAGCCCTGCGATGCGGGCTTGCTGTTGGAGCATCCCGCGACACCCGCGATTGCGACCGCCGCGAGGGCCGCTGCTGCCACTGACTTGGCCTGATGATTCATCACGTGTTGATTCCTTTGCTACAGAACGCTTTCGTGGTGACGACCGACGTCGCCATTGGTGCCGTACATGAACTCATTCGGAGTGAGTGCGATCACGGATGGGTGCGAGATCGAAAAGTTCGCCCGGCCAGACCCGGTCCGTCGGACTGAGGCGGCACAATGGGTGGGTGACATTCTCCGGGGACGGGCCCCCGCATGGCGGCACTGCGCGCATTCGGGTGCTGGTGCTGGGCAGCACCGGCTCCATCGGCGTCCAGGCGCTGGAGGTCATCGCCGCCAACCCTGACCGGTTCGAGATCGTAGGCCTCGCCGCCGGGGGAAGGAACCTGGAGACGCTGCTGCGTCAACGTGCCGAAACCGGGGTCACCAACGTCGCCGTCGCCGACGCGGACGCCGCTGCGCGCGCCGGAGACATCCCGTTCCACGGACCCGACGCCGTCACCCGGTTGGTCCAGGAGACCGAGGCGGACGTCGTCCTCAATGCGCTGGTCGGGGCATTGGGATTGCGACCGACGCTGGCGGCCCTGGAATCTGGTGCCAGGCTGGCTCTGGCCAACAAGGAGTCGCTGGTCGCCGGCGGTCCGTTGGTGCTGAGGGCGGCGGCGCCCGGCCAGATCGTGCCCGTCGACTCCGAGCACTCCGCGCTGGCGCAGTGCCTTCGTGGCGGCACCCCGGACGAGGTTGCCAAGCTGATACTCACCGCGTCCGGGGGGCCGTTCCGCGGTTGGTCGGCCGCCGACCTCGAACATGTCACGCCCGAACAGGCGGGTGCCCACCCGACCTGGTCGATGGGACCGATGAACACGCTGAACTCGGCGTCGCTGGTCAACAAGGGTCTCGAACTGATCGAAACCCACCTGTTGTTCGGGATTCCCTACGACCGCATCGAGGTGGTCGTGCATCCGCAGTCGATTGTTCATTCAATGGTGACTTTCATCGACGGCTCGACGATCGCACAGGCCAGCCCGCCGGACATGAAGCTGCCGATCTCGTTGGCCCTGGGTTGGCCGCATCGAGTGCAGGGAGTGGCCACGTGCTGTGACTTCTCCACCGCGTCTAGCTGGGAATTCGAGCCGCTGGACGTCGAAGTGTTCCCCGCCGTCGAGCTGGCGCGGCAGGCCGGGGGAACCGGAGGCTGCTTGACGGCCGTTTACAACGCGGCCAATGAGGAAGCAGCAGAGGCGTTCCTCTCAGGGCGGATCCGGTTTCCTGCCATCGTCGCCACCATCGCCGACGTGCTGCACGCTGCCGACCAATGGGCCGCATCACCAGCTACCGTGGATGAGGTACTCGAGGCGCAGCGCTGGGCCCGTGAGCGAGCGCAACGTGCGATCGCGGGAGCAAGCTCGGCACCGGCGTCGGTCAGAGTTTCCGGCTCGGCGTGAGAAAGGTCGTAACAGACTGATGATGTTCGTTGTCGGCATTGTGCTCTTCGCACTGGCCATCCTCATCTCGGTCGCCTTGCACGAGTGCGGCCACATGTGGGCCGCCCGCGCCACCGGTATGAAGGTGCGTCGCTACTTCGTCGGGTTCGGGCCGACGTTGTGGTCGACGCGGCGCGGCGAGACCGAGTACGGCTTCAAGGCCATCCCGGCGGGTGGTTTCTGCGACATCGCGGGCATGACTCCGGTCGAGGACCTGGCTCCCGACGAGCAGGACCGCGCGATGTACAAGCAGGCCACCTGGAAGCGCGTCGCGGTGCTGTTCGCCGGTCCGGGCATGAACTTCGTCATCTGCCTGGTGCTGCTCTATGCGATCGCGCTGATCTGGGGCCTGCCGAACCTGCACCCGTCGACCAAGGCGATCGTCGGCGAAACCGGTTGTGTCGCCCAGGAAATCAACCAGGGCAAGCTCGAGAAGTGCGACGGTCCGGGGCCTGCGGCGTTGGCCGGTCTGCGGGTCGGCGACGTCGTCGTCAAGGTCGGCGACACCCCGGTGAGCACGTTCGAGGAGATGGCCACGGCGGTGCGCAAGGTACACGGCAGCGTTCCGATCGTGGTGGAGCGGGACGGCAAGACGATCAGCACCAATGTCACCGTCGAATCCGCCCGCCGCTATATCCCCAGCGGGCAGGGCAACAAACTCGAGCCCGCCACCGTGGGTGCAATCGGCGTCGGCGCGCCCCGCAACGAGCCGACGCATTACAACGTGCTGTCCGCGGCTCCGGCAACCGTCGTCTTCGCCGGCCAGTTGACCGTCGAGGTCGGCAAGTCGCTGGCCGCCATCCCGACCAAGGTGGGCGCGCTTTTCCACGCGATCGGCGGCGGACAACGCGACCCGCAGACGCCGATGAGCGTGGTCGGCGCCAGCATCGTCGGCGGCGACACCGTCGACCACGGACTGTGGGTGGCGTTCTGGTTCTTCCTGGCTCAGCTGAACCTGGTGCTGGGCGCCATCAATTTGTTGCCGCTGCTGCCTTTTGACGGCGGCCACATCGCGGTCGCGGTGTTCGAGAAGATCCGCAATTCGATCCGCGCTGCGCGAGGCAAGGTGGCGGCCGCGCCGGTGAACTACCTCAAACTCATGCCGGCGACCTACGTGGTGCTGATCTTCGTGGTCGGCTACATGCTGTTGACCGTCACCGCTGATCTGGTCAATCCGATCCGGCTCTTCCAATAAAAGAGAGAAGGCGAACACACAGTGACCATTGGCCTGGGCATTCCGCAACCCCCGGCGCCCACGCTCGCTCCCCGGCGTCCCACGCGTCAACTCATGGTCGGTGACGTCGGGGTCGGCAGCGACTACCCGATTTCCGTGCAGTCGATGTGCACGACCAAGACTCATGACGTCAACTCCACCCTGCAGCAGATCGCGGAGCTGACCGCGGCCGGCTGCGACATCGTCAGGGTGGCCTGTCCGCGTCAGGAAGACGCCGACGCGCTGGCCGAGATCGCCCGCCACAGCCAGATCCCGGTCATCGCCGACATCCATTTCCAGCCCAAGTACATCTTCGCCGCCATCGACGCGGGGTGCGCGGCGGTGCGGGTCAACCCCGGCAACATCAAGGAGTTCGACGGCCGGGTCGGCGAAGTCGCCAAGGCCGCGGGTGCCGCCGGTATCCCGATCCGCATCGGTGTCAACGCCGGCTCGCTGGACAAGCGGTTCATGCAGAAATACGGCAAGGCCACCCCGGAAGCGCTGGTCGAATCGGCGCTATGGGAGGCCTCGCTGTTCGAGGAACACGGCTTCGGCGATATCAAGATCAGTGTCAAGCACAACGATCCGGTGGTCGTGGTCGCCGCGTACGAGCTGCTGGCCGCCCAATGCGACTACCCGCTGCACCTCGGGGTCACCGAGGCCGGTCCCGCCTTCCAGGGCACCATCAAGTCCGCGGTCGCATTCGGTGCGCTGCTGTCGCGCGGCATCGGCGACACCATCCGGGTGTCGTTGTCGGCCCCGCCGGTCGAGGAAGTCAAGGTCGGCAATCAGATCCTCGAGTCGCTCAACCTGCGGCCACGGGGGCTCGAGATCGTGTCCTGTCCGTCGTGCGGGCGCGCCCAGGTCGACGTGTACACCTTGGCCAACGCGGTTTCGGCCGGTCTGGACGGTCTGGACGTGCCGCTGCGGGTGGCGGTGATGGGCTGTGTCGTCAACGGACCGGGAGAGGCGCGTGAGGCCGACCTCGGCGTGGCCTCGGGCAACGGCAAGGGCCAGATCTTCGTCAAGGGCGAAGTGATCAAGACCGTGCCCGAATCCCAGATCGTCGAGACGCTGATCGAGGAGGCGATGCGGCTCGCCGAGCAGATGGGCCTGGAAACGGAGACGGATCCCGGGACGGCGGCCAGCGGTTCGCCTATTGTGACCGTAAGCTGATAGGGGCCAAGTCAACTGGCCTCCGGTTCGCATCACAGAGAGTTATGAGATGTCGGCTCCGCCCATCTTGCGCCTGGTTGGCGAGAGACGGGTTTCGGTGGTGCGCGACGCCGCCGCAGTGTGGCGGGTCCTGAGCGACAATCCGGTCGAATCCTGCATGGTCGCCGCTCGGGTCGCCGATTACGGCGTCGAGCCGAACTCCATTGGCGGGGAGCTGTGGACCCGGCGGGTGCCGGAGGAATCGCTGTGCTTCGCCGGTGCCAACCTGATCCCGCTGCGGGGCAACCTGATCGATCTGAACGCGTTCGCAGACGAGGCCAAGAGCACGGCGCGGCGTTGTTCGTCACTTGTTGGCCGGGCAGACTTGGTGCTGCCCATGTGGCAGCGGCTGGAGTCGGCCTGGGGCCCGGCACGCGACGTCCGCGACCGGCAGCCGCTTATGAGTCTCAACGTTCATCCCAATTGCACGTTGGACACCGAGGTCCGTCAGGTACGGCCGGACGAGCTAGACGCCTACCTCGTGGCCGCCGTAGACATGTTCATCGGCGAGGTCGGTGTGGACCCGCGTCTCGGCGACGGCGGCCGCGGTTACCGCCGCCGGGTGGCCAACCTGATCGCGGCGGGCCGGGCCTGGGCACGCTTTGAACACGGGCAGGTGGTCTTCAAGGCCGAGGTCGGTTCGCAATCGCCGGCGGTCGGGCAGATCCAGGGGGTCTGGGTCCATCCCGAGTGGCGCGGCCAGGGACTGGGCACTACGGGCACCGCGACGTTGGCCGCCGTGATCGTCGGCAGCGGTAGGATCGCCAGCCTCTACGTGAACGACTTCAACACGGTGGCCCGGGCCGCTTACGCCCGCGTCGGGTTCAAAGAGGTCGGCACCTTCGCCACTGTGCTGCTGGACTAACCGCGCCCGGTATCACGGTGTGTCTGCAGCTGTGTCACTGCAGCAGTTCTTAACATCAGTACCGATGGCCACATTTTGCTCAAAAACAACATTGGCAACATCCGTCGCACTGCTGTCGATTGCGCTGGTGGTCCTGCCCGGGTGCACCCCGAAGCCCGAAGGGCCGGGTCCGGCCGCGCAGCGATTCCTGGCTGCGCTGTCTGTCGGCGACACCGCCACCGCCGCCCAGCTCAGTGACAACCCCAACGAGGCCCGCGAGGCGCTCAACGCAGCCTGGGCGGGGCTCCAGGCGACTCATCTGGACGCGCAGGTGCTGAGCTCGAAGTACGCCGAGGACACCGGCACGGTCGTGTACCGCTTCACCTGGCACCTGCCCAGGAACCGGACCTGGAGTTACGACGGACAGCTCAAGATGGCTCGCGACGAGGGGCGCTGGCAGGTTCGGTGGGCCACGACCGGGCTGCACCCGAAGCTGGGGGAGCATCAGACCTTTGCGCTGCGGGCAGATCAGCCGCGGCGTGCGTCGGTCAATGAACTGGGTGGCTCCGACGTACTGGCGCCGGGCTACATCTACAACTACTCGCTGGACGCCAGCCGGGCCGGACCTGATCTGATCGGCACCGCCCGTGCCGTTGTGGACATCCTGCATCCCTTCAATGACACTCTCAACGACCCGCAGTTGCTGGCTGAGATGGCCAGCTCGGCCACGCAGCCTGTCGACCTGGTCACACTGCTGCCCGACGACAGCAATCGGGTGTTCCCGGCGATCGGGCAGTTGCCCGGCGTCGTGATCACCCCGCACGCCGAATTGCTGCCGACAGATCCGCACTTTGCGCCGGCGGTCATGGCGGAGGTCAAGAAGGCCGTAGTGGATCAACTCGACGGGCAGGCCGGATGGCGGATCGTGAGCACCAACCAGAACGGTGTGGACGTGGCGGTGCTGCATGAGGTCGAGGGTTCACCGGCGCCGTCGGTGACGATCACGCTGGACCGGGCCGTGCAGAACGCCGCCCAGCATGCGGTGGACACGCGCGGCGGCAAGGCGATGCTGGTGGTGATCAAGCCGTCGACAGGGGAGATCCTGGCGATCGCCCAGAACGTCGGAGCCAACGCTGAGGGTTTGCCGGCCACCACCGGCCTCTACCCGCCCGGATCGACCTTCAAGATGGTCACGGCGGGTGCTGCCGTCGACCGCGACATGGCGACCCCGAACACGATGGTCGGATGTCCCGGCCACATCGACATCGGGCACCGCACCATCCCCAATTACGGCGGGTTCGATCTCGGCGTGGTGCCGATGTCTCGCGCGTTCGCCAGCTCGTGCAACACCACGTTCGCCGCGCTGAGTGCCCAGCTGCCGCCGCGCGGTCTGACCCAGGCCGCCACCCGGTACGGCATCGGGCTGGACTATCAGGTCGAGGGCATCACCACGGTGACCGGTTCGGTGCCGCCGACGGTCGACCTGACCGAGCGCACCGAGGACGGCTTCGGTCAGGGCCGGGTACTGGCGAGCCCGTTCGGTATGGCCCTGGTGGCCGCTACGGTAGCCGCCGGAAAGACTCCGGTGCCACAGTTGATCGCCGGACGGCCGACGACGGTTTCCGGTGACAACACGCCCATCAGCCCGAAGATGGTCGACGCGCTGCGCCCGATGATGCGGCTGGTCGTCACCAACGGCACGGCCAAGGAGATCGCGGGCTGCGGGGATATCTACGGCAAGACCGGGGAAGCCGAATTCGCGGGCGGCTCGCATTCCTGGTTCGCCGGTTACCGTGGTGACCTGGCGTTTGCGGCCCTGATCGTCGGGGGCGGCAGTTCGGAGTACGCCGTCCGGATGACGAAAGTGATGTTCGACTCGCTGCCGCCGGGCTACCTGGGCTGACAGCGCGGCGATCGCCGCTACAGCCCGTCCGGGCCAAAGAGCAGTCCGCCCCTGCCCCCGCGACCCGTCTTACCCAACGGCCCGCCAATCCCGCCTGCGCCACCGCTGCCGCCACTGCCCAGCAGCCAGCTGTCACCGCCGTTGGCGCCGTCGCCGCCGGGACTGAGGCCATCAACTGATGCACCGCCCGTTCCACCGGCGCCGCCGTCGCCGATCAGCCCCGACTTGCCGCCGTGTCCGCCGGCGCCTGCGCTTCCGCCGGCGGCGTGCGCAAAGCCGCCGCTGCCGCCGCTACCGCCCGATCCGAAGAGAACGCCGGCATTCCCGCCCGCACCACCGACGCCGCCGGTGAAGTCGCCGGCCCCGCCTGCGCCACCGGCACCGCCGTTGCCGAACAGACCGATAGCGTTGCCGCCGGCGCCGCCGTTGCCGCCGAGGGCGGCGCCAATCCCCGCGGGCCCCCCGTCGCCGCCGGCCCCGCCGAAGCCGAAGATCGCGCCACCGGTTCCGCCGGCACCACCGACGCCACCGGCATTGTGGCCGGCACCGCCGGCGCCGCCGCTACCGCCGGAGCCGAACAGCCCTCCCGCTCCGCCGGCACCGCCGGTTCCGCCCGTCTGTGCCAGGGAAGCTCCGCCGGTGCCGCCGGCGCCACCCGAACCGAACAAACCTCCTGCGCCGCCGGCGCCGCCGGCTCCACTGTTGCCGGGCGAGCCGACCACGCCCAGCCCTCCGGCTCCTCCGGCTCCGGCAGTGCCGAAGAGGCCGGCCGGTCCACCGGCGCCCCCAGCCCCGCCGTTCAGGCCAAACCCGCCGGTGCCGCCGTTGCCACCGGCACCGAACAGTCCGCCGGCTCCGCCGTTCCCGCCGGCGCTGGCGATGGCGGTTGCAGAGCCGCCACCGTTGCCGCCGCTACCGCCGTTGCCGAACAACAGCCCGGCCGCTCCGCCGTTGCCGCCCGGACGGCCGACGGCCCCGGATCCGCCGGCCCCGCCGTTGCCGACCAATATGCCGCCATCCTGTCCGTTTGATCCGGAGCCGGGAGCGCCGGCGGCCCCGTTACCGATCAGCGGCCGGCCCAACAACGTCTGCGTGGGCGCGTTGACGACGTCGAGCAGGGTTTGTCGAACATTGGCGGCCTCCGCAGCTGCATAAGACGTCCCATTACGGGTCAAGGCAGCAACGAACTGGGCGTGGGTTCGTGTCAGATGCGTATTGAATGCCCGATACGCTTTGCCATGAGCGGAAAACACAGCGGCGATGCCGGCCGACACTTCGTCGGCCGCCGCGGCCTTCACTTCTACGGTCGCGTAAGCGGCTGCCGCATCGGCGGAGCTGATCAGCGATCCGATGCCGGATAAATTCAAGGCCGCCTCAACGATCGAATCTGGAACAGCGATCACGTAAGACATCTGCACCCCGCTTGGCGCCGTGGCGATCTGGCCGATCCAGTGTTTCGCACTGGAAACTCGCTTTTACTCGCTCGAGGATCGTATCGCGAGCCGGTCCGCGGAATTTGGTTTCTCACGACGCCCTACGTGGGTTTGCCGGTGGCCGCAGGGCTACTGCGGCAGCGGTAAGTTGCGAAGGTGAGCACCCAAGGAACGCCATGACGGGATCCGGCGGGGATATGACGGAGATGCGGGTGTCGGACGCCGACCGCAACGGCACCATGCGGCGACTGCAGAACGCCCTGGCACTCGGATTGATCGACATCGACGAATTCGAGCAGCGCACCCGGCAGGTGTCTCTCGCGCGGACCCGCCACGAGCTGGACCGGCTCGTCGGCGACCTGCCGGCGCCGGGAGCGATCGTCACGTCGGCTACCGACCGGGTCGAACTGCGGGGCTGGGCCGGCTCATTGAAGCGCCACGGTGAATGGACGGTGCCCACCCGGCTCTCGCTGGTGCGCCGGCTGGGGTCGATCGACCTGGACCTGACCAAGGCTCGGTTCGCGGGGCCGGTCGTGGTCATCGAAATCGACATGAAGTTCGGATCGCTGAACCTGTGGTTGCCCGAAGGGGCCAGCGCGTCGATCGACAACGTGGAGGCGTATGTGGGCAGCGCGTCGGATCGTCGCAAAGATCCGCCGGCCGAAGGCAATCCCCACGTCGTGCTGACCGGTCAGGTGGTGTTCGGCTCGGTGGTCATCCGCGGGCCGCGGCGGACATTGCTGCGCCGTCCCCGGTTGTGACCGCCGGCGGGTTCGCCGAGCCGAAACTCTGCACCGGGCGGCTGCAGATCTTCAGGCTCGGCGCGGGCGGGACGAGCGCGACCTGAATCCGGTGGGCGGCACCACTGGCGCGGCATCGTTAAGCTAGCTGCCATGCCTGCTCGAACTGCGCTGTCTCCTGGCGTGCTGTCTCCGACTCTTCCGGTGCCCACGTGGATCGCCCGCCCGGAATACGTCGGCAAGCCCACCGCCGAGGAGGGCACCGAGCCGTGGGTGCAGGAACCAGAGGTGATCGAGAAGATGCGGGTGGCCGGGCAGATCGCGGCCCGCGCCCTGCAGGAGGCCGGAAAGGCAGTCGCGCCAGGGGTTACAACCGATCAACTCGACCGCATCGCG
Organism: Mycobacterium sp. ML4; assembly: GCF_054515735.1. Classification (NCBI taxonomy): domain Bacteria; kingdom Bacillati; phylum Actinomycetota; class Actinomycetes; order Mycobacteriales; family Mycobacteriaceae; genus Mycobacterium; species Mycobacterium sp. ML4. Next base: position 137,271 of record NZ_JBTNSY010000012.1, on the reverse strand, counting down.
CACGAGTACATGGTGGACAACGGCGCGTACCCGTCGACCCTGGGCTACAAGAATTTCCCGAAGTCGTGTTGCACCTCACTGAACGAGGTGATCTGTCACGGCATCCCCGACTCTACGGTGATCGAGGACGGCGACATCGTCAACATCGACGTGACCGCCTATATCAATGGAGTGCACGGCGACACCAATGCGACGTTCCTGGCCGGCGACGTCTCCGAGGAGCATCGCCTGCTCGTCGAGCGAACCCACGAGGCAACCATGCGCGCCATCAAGGCCGTCAAACCGGGACGGCAGCTGTCGGTGGTCGGACGTGTCATCGAGTCGTATGCGAATCGGTTCGGCTACAACGTGGTTCGCGACTTCACCGGCCATGGAATCGGTCCCACGTTCCATAACGGGCTGGTGGTCCTACACTACGACCAGCCCGCAGTTGAGACCGTCATCCAGCCGGGGATGACCTTCACCATCGAGCCGATGATCAACCTCGGCACCCTGGACTACGAGATCTGGGACGACGGCTGGACCGTGGTCACCAGGGACCGCAAGTGGACCGCGCAATTCGAGCACACTCTGCTGGTCACCGAAACCGGCGCCGAGATCCTGACCCTGCCGTGAGATCGGTGGCGCGAGCAGACACAAACTCGCACTGTTTGGCCCGCGATTGTGCGATTTTGTGTCTGCTCGCGATGAGAACGTGAGTGGGGCGCTGCTGGTTGCCGGCACCAGCTCGGACGCCGGGAAATCCGTGGTGGTCGCCGGACTGTGTCGGCTGTTGGCGCGCAGGGGAATTCGGGTCGCACCGTTCAAGGCGCAGAACATGTCGAACAACTCCGCCGTCACCGTCGAGGGCGGTGAGATCGGTCGCGCCCAGGCGATCCAGGCCCGCGCCGCGGGCCTGGACCCCAGCGTCCGGTTCAACCCGATACTGCTCAAACCGGGTGGCGACGGCACGTCGCAATTGGTGATCCGGGGCCGGGCCGTCGATCACGTCAGTGCGGCAAGCTATTTCCGGCATCGGGGTCAGGTGGCCGAGGTCGTGCTCGATGAGCTGTCGGGCCTGCGCGCCGAATTCGCTGCGGTGATATGCGAGGGCGCCGGATCGCCTGCCGAAATAAATTTGCGGGCCACCGATATCGCCAACATGGGACTGGCCAGAGCGGCCTGCCTGCCGGTGATACTGATCGGCGACATCGACCGCGGCGGCCTACTGGCGCATCTGTTCGGGACGGTCGCGGTCCTCGACCGCCAGGACCAGGCGCTCATTTCGGGCTTCATCGTCAACAAGTTTCGTGGTGATCGTGCGCTGCTGGAACCCGGGCTGATTCAGTTGGCGGAGTTGACCGGTCGCCCCACCTACGGAGTGCTGCCGTACTGCGAGCGGCTGTTGCTCGACGCCGAGGACTCCCTGTCGGTGGTGGCGCACCGCGTGGTCGGGACACCGGAGCCGCCGCGCGGCACGCAGTGGTTGCGGATAGCAGCCGTTCGTCTGCCGCGCATTTCGAATTCGACCGATGTCGAAGCGCTGGCCTGCGAACCCGGTGTTCTGGTGCGCTGGATCACCGATCCGGCCGACATCGCCGACGCCGACCTGATCGTGCTCCCCGGCAGCAAGGCCACCGTTGCCGATCTGTCCTGGCTGCGGGAACGCGGTCTGGCCGCGGGAATAGCCGGCCACGCCGCGGCGGGTAAGCCGGTGCTGGGGATCTGCGGCGGCTTCCAGATGCTGTGCCGCAGCATCGACGACACGGTGGAGTCGGGCGCCGGGGTGGTGGACGGCCTGGGGCTGCTGGACGCGGACATCGCATTCGCCGCGACCAAGACGCTGCGACGTTGGCGAGAGCCGTTGCACGGCTATGAAATTCATCACGGGCAACTGACCCGCTGCGCCGAGGAGACGTGGTTCGGCACGGGCTGCGGGGCGCAGGGGATCCGCCGCGCAGCGGTATTCGGCACCCACTGGCACGGCCTGCTCGACAACGACGACTTCCGTCGGACGTTGCTCACCGACGCGGCGTCCGCCGCCGGCCGGGACGGCTTTACGGTTGCCGACGACGTGAACGTCGCCGCTCGCCGCGACGCGCAGCTCGACCTGATCGCCGATCTGCTGGAAGTACATCTCGACGTCGAGGCCGTCATCGAGCTCCTCAACGGCGCGCCACCGCGACGGCCGTATCTGGCCAGCGAGCTGCTGCGGTAGGCCCGTCCGGCAAACCATAATTCGGCGCTATTTGAATTCAATTCATCCAGATTGAGTCATTTCCGAACCAACTGGGCGCCGCCGATTCAGGTGTGCTCAACATCGGCACCGCATTGTCGCGCCTTGCGAGCCTCGGTGTGTACAACGCCGGACTGCGGGACATCGGTTACCTGCCTCGGGCGCTCTACGTCGGCAATCTTTCCCCTGAGGTGGCCAACTTCATGTTCGGGCAACTGATCGGTCTGGTCGCCGGCGTGTAAACGACGGTCTTTGAGCGTAGTTTGGGGCGGTGCCCAGGATGATGACCACGCTCGACGGGTTCGCCGTTCCAGTGGGGGTTACCGGTCCGGAAAACGGCGTCGTAGTCGTGATACTCGGGGCCCAACAACGAGCGGTGGCGGCCTATGATGCGATCTGCGATCGCCTGCACACGGCATCGCTGCGAACCGTCGTCATCGGCGCCGACCCCAGGTTGACGGCAAAGTCGGTGATCGGAATTCTCGACGCTCTGGGCATCGGCTGGGCGGTGGTGGTGGGTGACCGCGAGGGAGCGGAACTCGCCTGGGAACTGGCTGCGACGCGGTTGGGCCGGTTCGCCGGTCTGGTCGCCATCGATCGCGGACATCCCGGGCTTCCGGGCGTCGACGGGGTGATTCGCGACGGTGACTGCCCGCCGGTGGAGATCGGTACCACGGTGCTGGTGAGCTCGCCCGCCGCCCGCACCGTAGCGCGCGACGGTCAGCGGCTGGTTTACTCCGACTACCGAGTCGTGGATCTCACCGGACGACGCAACGTGCAGGAGTCGACAGCGCAGTTGGCGACCGAGATCGTCCTGCGCACCAGCGGCTGGTAGCGCGGAAGTAAGTCCAGTGCGTCAACATGATTCGCCGCATCTGCCGCTGGCCGAGCTGGGGCAGCTGGTTGGAACCGGCGACATCGACACCGTCATCGTCGCGTTCACCGACATGCAGGGCCGACTGGCCGGCAAGCGGGTGGCCGGGCGGTTCTTCGTCGACGAGGTGGCCGCCCGGGGGGCGGAGTGTTGCAGCTACCTGGTGGCTGTCGACGTCGACCTGAACACCGTCCCCGGCTACGCCATGTCGAGTTGGGAAACCGGCTACGGCGACATGGCGATGACGCCCGACCTGTCCACATTGCGGCTGGTGCCGTGGCTACCCGGCACGGCGCTGGTGATCGCCGATCTGTCCTGGGCGGATGGCAGCCCGGTGACCGTCTCGCCGCGTGCGGTCCTGCGCCGCCAACTCGACCGGCTGGCGCAACGGGGGCTGGTTGCCGACGTCGCCACCGAGCTGGAGTTCATCGTGTTCGATCAGTCCTACCGTCAGGCGTGGGCCGGCGGTTACCGGGACCTGACGCCGGCCAGCGATTACAACATCGATTACGCGATCATGGCCTCCTCGCGCATGGAGTCATTGCTGCGCGACATCCGGCTGGGTATGCAGGGCGCGGGTCTGCAGGTCGAGGCGATCAAGGGCGAATGCAACAACGGCCAGCAGGAAATCGGATTCCGCTACGACGAGGCCCTGGTCACCTGCGACAACCACTCGATCTATAAGAACGGCGCGAAAGAGATCGCCGACCAGCACGGCAAGAGCCTGACCTTCATGGCGAAATACGATGAGCGCGAAGGGAACAGCTGTCACATCCACCTGTCGCTGCGGGGGACGGACGGCAGCGCGACGTTCGCCGACCGCAGCGGCGGGATGTCGGACACGTTCTGCAGCTTCCTCGCCGGACTGCTGGCCACAGTGCGCGAACTCACCCTGTTCTTCGCGCCGAACATCAACTCCTACAAGCGCTTTGCCGATGGCAGCTTCGCGCCCACCGCGGTGGCCTGGGGGATGGACAATCGCACCTGCGCGCTGCGGGTGGTGGGGCACGGACGCAGCATCCGCGTCGAGTGCCGGGTGCCCGGCGGCGACGTCAACCAGTACCTGGCGGTGGCGGCGCTGATCGCGGGCGGCCTGTACGGTATCGACCAGGGCCTCGAGCTCGGCGAGCCGTACGCCGGCAATGCCTACCACGCGCAGGATGTCGAACGGCTGCCCGCCACGCTCGCCGAGGCTGCGGCGCTGTTCGGAGATTCGGTGCTGGCGCGGGAGGCCTTCGGCGACGACGTGGTCGCGCATTACCTGAACAACGCGCGCGTCGAGCTGAAGGCGTTCAACGCCGCGGTCACCGATTGGGAGAGGATTCGTGGGTTTGAGCGCCTGTAGCAGACCGGTGGTGGGCCTGTCGATGTATCTGGAGCGGGTGCGGACCGGGGTGTGGGATGTCCCGGCGGCCTACCTGCCCGCCGACTACTTCGAGGGCGTGACGCTGGCCGGCGGGATACCGGTGCTGCTGCCGCCGCAGCCGGTGCACGAGGACACGGTCGACCGGGTGCTGGACAGCCTGGACGCGCTGGTGATCACCGGTGGTTACGACCTGGACCCCGCTTCCTATGGCCAGCAACCACATCCGACGACGGATGAACCGCGTATCAACCGCGACGAGTGGGAGTTCGCGCTGTTGCGCGCGGCGCTGGACCGGCGGCTGCCGGTCCTGGGCATCTGTCGCGGCGCACAACTACTGAACGTCGCATTCGGCGGGACACTGCACCAGCACCTGCCCGAGGTCATCGGCCACTCCGGTCACCGCGCCGGCAACGGTGTGTTCAGCAGGCTGCCGGTGCGCACAATGCCCGGAACGAAGGTCGCGGCGTTGCTGGGCGAGACCGCCGACGTGCCGTGCTACCACCATCAGGCCATCGACGCAGTAGGAGAGTCGCTGGTGGTCGGCGCATGGGACACCGACGGCGTGGTCGAGGCGGTGGAGCTGCCGGGCGACGCGTTTGCGCTTGCGGTGCAATGGCATCCGGAGAAGTCGCTGGACGATCTGCGGCTGTTCGCCGCGCTGGTCGACGCCGCCCGGTCGTATGCAACGACATGAACTCCACGCGGCTGGTCAACCCCGCCACCGAGGAAGTGCTGCGCACCGTCGAGCACGCCGACGCCGCCGCCGTCGACGACGCGGTGGCACGCGCGACAGTGGCCCAGCGTCGCTGGTCGCGGGTGGCGCCTGCTGACCGCGCCGCCGGGTTGCGCGCATTCGCGGCCACCGTCGACAGGCACGTCGATGAACTGGCTGCGCTGGAGATGGCCAATTCCGGGCATCCGATCGGATCGGCGCGGTGGGAGGCCGGAAACGTCCGCGACGTGCTGCAGTACTACGCGGGCAGCCCGGAACGACTGTCCGGCAAGCAGATTCCGGTAGCCGGCGGCATCGACGTCACCTTCAATGAGCCGATGGGCGTGATCGGGGTGATCACCCCCTGGAATTTCCCGATGGTGATCGCGACATGGGGAATCGCCCCTGCGCTGGCCGCAGGCAACGCCGTACTGGTCAAACCCGCGGAGTGGACGCCGCTGACCACCCTGCGGCTGGCAGAACTCGCCGTCGAGGCCGGGCTGGATGCGGACCTGCTGCAGGTGCTGCCGGGGCGGGGCTCGGTGGTGGGGGATCGCTTTGTCACTCACCCGGAAGTGCGCAAAGTGGTGTTCACCGGGTCCACCGCGGTGGGCAAGAAGGTGATGGCCGGTGCGGCGGCGCACGTCAAACGGGTAACGCTCGAACTGGGCGGCAAGAGCGCCAACATCGTTTTCGCCGACTGTGACCTCGAGCGTGCGGCCGCCACCGCGCCCGCCGGAGTATTCGACAACGCCGGTCAGGATTGCTGCGCGCGCAGCCGAATCCTGGTGCAGCGCAGCGTTTACGACCGGTTCATGGAGTTGCTCGAACCGGCCGTGCGCGCTGTGGTGGTGGGGGACCCGGCGGCGGAGCAGACCGAGATGGGTCCGCTGGTGTCGCGCGCGCACCGGGACAAGGTGGCCTCCTACGTTCAAGACGACGCCTCCATAGCCTTTCAAGGCACCGCGCCGACCGGTCCCGGATTCTGGTTCCCGCCAACGGTTCTCACCCCGCAGCGCACCGATCGCAGCGTCACCGACGAGATCTTCGGCCCGGTGGTCACCGTGCTGGCGTTCGACGACGAGCACGACGCCGTCACACTGGCCAATGACACCGAGTACGGCCTGTCCGGTTCCATCTGGACCCACGACCTGTCCCGCGCCCTGCGCGTGTCGCGCGCGATCGAATCCGGCAACCTGTCGGTCAACTCGCATTCCTCGGTGCGCTACAACACCCCGTTCGGCGGCTTCAAACAATCCGGTGTCGGTCGCGAACTCGGCCCGGACGCCCCGCTGCACTTCACCGAGACCAAGAACGTCTTCATCGCCGTCAAGGAGGAACAGTGATCGACCTGAGTCGACGACTGGCGGGCCGGGTGGCGGTCATCACCGGCGGCGGGGGCGGCATCGGCCTGGCCGCGGCGCGCCGCATGCACGGCGAGGGCGCGACCGTGGTCATCGGCGACATCGACGGCGAGGCCGGCGGTGCCGCAGCCGAAGAACTCTCCGGACTGTATGTGGCAGTGGATGTTTCCGACGAGGAGTCGGTGAACAAGCTGTTCGACGGCGCTGCGCACGCCTGCGGTTCGGTTGACATCGCGTTCAACAACGCCGGCATCTCGCCCCCGGAGGACGACCTGATCGAAAGCACCGAACTCGCCGCCTGGCAACACGTCCAGGACGTCAACCTCAAATCGGTGTACCTGTGCTGCCGGGCGGCCCTGCGGCACATGGTGCCCGCGGGCCGGGGATCGATCATCAACACCGCGTCGTTCGTCGCGGTGATGGGCTCGGCGACCTCACAGATTTCCTACACCGCCTCCAAGGGCGGTGTGCTGGCCATGTCGCGGGAACTCGGAGTGCAATTCGCCCGCCAGGGCATCCGCGTCAACGCGCTGTGCCCGGGACCGGTGAATACACCGCTGCTGCAGGAACTTTTCGCCAAGGACCCGCAGCGGGCCGCCCGCAGGCTGGTGCATGTGCCGTTGGGGCGCTTCGCCGAGCCCGACGAAATCGCCGCTGCCGTCGCGTTTTTGGCCAGTGACGACGCGTCGTTCATCACCGCGTCGACGTTCCTGGTGGACGGCGGTATCAGTTCGGCCTATGTGACGCCGCTGTAGCCGGCAGCCGGTGGGTGCATCACGACGGTCGGTCTGAACCCGTAGCGGGGCGTGTCGCCGAAGCTACGCCCGGATCAGCCGCTCAGCGTTATCCCGCCTGGCATGCTGGCCGGCCCGAGTGCCGAACCAGCGGGGCGACCTGGATCCACCCAAGGCATCGGTGACCCGGAAGGTAATTTGCGCGACGGCGGCGACCCGTTGGGTGCAGGCCCCGAACCCGGATGCCGGGCCTGATGGTCGCCTCGACGAGCCCCGGCTTCAGGAATAGACCAGTTGCCCGTTGACCGCCAGGCCGCCGATCGTCCTCATCCGCCGCGCCGAGCAGTAGAGATCCACCACGACCGGCTTGGGCGGCTCCGCGATGCCCCAGGCCGGCGGTACCGACAGCCGGCCGATGGACATGCCCCTGCCCCAGGTCGCCCGGATGGTCTGGTGTGCCGGTGACGCGGCCGGGCCCTTGCCGAGGAAGTTGAGCAGGTGCATCGGGAACGTGACCGGCACGGCAAGGCGACTCAGCTTCGCCAGTGACGACGACAGCGCCGCCAGGGCGGTAGACGTCAGCGGCGCCGCCGACAGTGACTGCAATACCTGCGGTATCGCGGAAATCAGTTGCGAACCGGCGGATAGCACCTCAGGGTCGCCGGTCGCACCGTGCCGGGCCGACACCGGCAGGTCAAGGGCGAGTGGGCCCGAGGTGAACGGTGTCACCCGGGCAGCGGCTGCCGATGACTCGGCGTAGGTGTACATCGCCTCGACGTCGCGGGCCCACATCTGGTCGTAGTCGGCGTCCATTTCCGCGATCGTCTGGGTATCCTGGCTCAGCGCATTGCCGTTGGCCAGCCATGCTCGGCGGGACCGGTTGGCCGCGATCACCGGCGGGGGCACCATCGCCGCTGAGGCGTCCTGGTATGCGGTCGCGGCCGCTCGTGCGTGGGCCGCGGTCTGTTTACTTTTTGCCGCTGCGGCGGTCAGCCACCCGAGATAGGGAGTCGCAGCCCGGGTCATCGCGATCGCGGCCGGGCCCTGCCATCCGCAGTTCAGCTTGGCGGTGACGCAGCGGAATCCATCCGCGGCGTCGTCCAGCCCTTCGGCGATGTTGCCCCATGCCGTGGCGGCGGCCAGCAACGACTGCGCGCCGGGGCCCGAATGCATTCGCGCCGAATGGATTTCGGGCGGCATCTGCCCGTAGTCCATGGCTAGATCTCCCGCCCTGCGAACAGGCGATACGCACTGACGGCGGCCGGAGGATGCACAAACCGAACCTATCGCGCCCCAGACGGTTCAAGGACGCAAAAAAGATTTGAGTTTGATTAGAGCAATTCGATCAGGGGGATGGCCATCTCGGCCGCGGTCGCCGCACCGTGAAAGCCGACCAGCCGCGCTGATTCCGGCGGTTCGTGGCTGGTGGCCAGCACCGCCGACCCACCGGTGCAGACGACCACGACGTCACCGATCCGGGGCAGATGAGCGGGGCTGACCGGCCCGAACAACCCCGTCGCGACGGCCTCATCACGGGTGTAGACGTCCGCGCGATCGGCGAGGTACTCGGCCCAGGTGGCCATCACGTCGGCGGTGGCGCCGGGCTCGGTGTGCAGGTAGCGCACCCGCGGTTCACCGGCGACCACCCGTACGCCGGCGGCCAGCCGGGGGTCGGCGTCCATGTCGATGCGCGCGTCCGGAGCGACGTTCAGGCCGCCATGGTCGGCGGTCACCAACAGCGCGGCCCTGGCCGGCAGCGACTCCGCCAACCTGGTCAGCAGTGCATCGACCCGGGCCGCGGCCTCATGCCATTGGGGCGACCCGACACCGAACACGTGCGCCATGGTGTCCAGGTCGGCGGTGTAGCCGTAGACCAGGCCCGGCGCCGCGTGCAGTTCGTCGATCAGCCGCTGCGCGTAGTCGTCGTCGGCGTGCGTGGGCAAAAAAAGCGCGCCATGGTAGGCCGCTTCGGTCAGCCCGCTACCGATGAACCACTCCGGCAGCAGGGCGCGGGCTTTGACCCCCGCGTGCGACAACCTGTCGAACCACGTTGGCAGAGGCTGCCATTCGTCGGCCAGCGGGTCGTCCCGCCACCGGATGTGGTTGAGCACGCGGTCGGTGCCCGGGATGTTGAGGGTGAAGCCGAGGATGCCGTGCTGTCCGGGCTGGGCGCCGGTGCCGAGCGACACCAGGCTCGTCGGCGTCGTGGACGGAAAGGTGCACATCAGCTGGCGCAGGCGCCCCGTGCCGCCGGTGAGCACGGAGGCCAGCAGTGGAGCATCGTCGACCAGATCCGGCAGCAGGTGCCAGCCCAGCCCGTCGACGAGCACCACCATGACCCGGTCGACGTCGCCAAGCGACTCCGCCAGACCGAGCACGTCTATCGCACCGGGTACCCCGAGCAGAGCCGCCGCGCTGGGCAGCACGTCGCAGATGGAAGGCGGCACGAAGGCAAGTGTGGCACGGTTTCACGCGCTCAGACGATCGTTGGTCACCCGTAGCTGCCGGTCGGTGCTGTCGGACAGCGCGCGCACCTGGTCCGGTTGCAGCCGCCCGCACAGCCGGCCCCAGTGCACCGCGACGTCGTCGCCGGCCGCCACGTCCGGCACCGCGCAGTACCCGTCGGACCACACCTCGAGCACCTGCGGCGCGGGCTCGGACAATCCGAGCGCCCGGCCGTCCCAGGTCAGCCGCCGGCACATCACCTCAATCTTGTCATCGGTACGGGAAATGACTGCGCCCCAGGTGATCCGGCAACTGTCCAGTACATGCAGCGGATGCTGATCCATGCCGCGTCCCAGGAAGCGCGTCCACGGGTACACGCCGAAGACGTGAAAGCAATGATTGCCGGCCGCCTCACCGGCCAGGTCGGGGGTCAGATGTGACCAGTATCGGCCGGCCTGCGGGCCGATGATGGCCAGCAGTTCGTCGAATAATCGGGACCCCGGCACGTCGGAGCCGACACCCCCGCCGAGCCAATACGATTCGACCAGCCGACGGTCCAGCGGATCGGCAATGCCAGTCAGCCGGGACAGCACCCGCAGATACGGCCATGCGCCGGAGAATCTGCGCGCGGCGTGCAGCACATCGTCCACCGAGCCGTCGCGCAGGGTCGCGCCCAGCGGTGGACCACAATAGCCGAGTGCGTTGGGGGCGTAGGCGTACCGAGCGAACATCTCGGCCCCGGCGGCGTCCGTCAAGTCACCCTCGTCCTGACGATCCCACCAGCTTGGCGGCCTCGCGGTGCATGCGCCCGAAGTTGTAGTAGGCGGCACATGCCCCCTCGGGGGACACCATGCAGGTGCCGATCGGCGTCTCCGGCGTGCAGGCAGTGCCGAAAACCTTGCATTCCCAGGGCTTCAGAACGCCCTTGAGCACTTCACCACACTGGCATGCCTTCGGGTCGGCGACCCGCACACCGGGCATCGAGAACCGTCGTTCGGCATCGAAGTCCGCGTAGTCGTCGTGCAGTCGCAGCGCGCTTTGTGAGATGAATCCCAGCCCGCGCCACTCGAAATGCGGACGCAGCGCGAACACCTGCCCCATCAGCCTCAGGGCGGCCGGGTTGCCGTTCTCCGGCACCACCCGCGTGTACTGGTTCTCCACCTCGCACCGGCCCTCGCGGATCTGTCGCAGCAGCATCGCGACCGACGCCAGGATGTCCAGTGGCTCGAAACCTGCCACCACCAACGGCTTCCGGTAGACCTCCGGGACAAACCGGTAGGGGCGGTTGCCCACCACCGTCGACACGTGCCCCGGACCGATGAATCCGGACAATCGCAGGTCCGGTGATTCCAGGATCGCCTTGATCGGGGGCACGATCGTGACGTGGTTGCAGAACACGCTGAAATTGGGCAACTGCAGGTCGCGGGCGCGCACCAGTGTCACCGCGGTGGACGGAGCGGTGGTCTCGAACCCGATGGCGAAGAACACCACCTGGCGGTCCGGGTTGTCGAGGGCGATCTTGAGCGCGTCCAACGGGGAGTAGACGAACCGCACGTCGGCGCCGCGGGCCTTGGCGTCCAGCAGGCTGCCGGCCGAACCCGGCACCCGCATCATGTCGCCGAAGCAGGTGAAGATGACATCGGGCTGGCCGGCCAGCCACATCGCGTCGTCGATGCGGCCCATCGGGATCACACAGACCGGGCATCCCGGGCCGTGCACGAGTTCGACGTTGTCGGGCAACAGGTGTTCGATGCCGTGCCGGTAGATGGTGTGCGTGTGCCCGCCGCACACCTCCATGAACTTGAAGTGCTCGGGGCCGGTTCCCGCGAGGTGCTCGATCGCGGTCAGCAGTGTGCGGGCCGCTGCCGGATCCCGGAATTCGTCGACGAATTTCATTGCGCTCCTAAACGATCGCGGAAGAGTCGAAGGCTTCCAATTCGGTGGTATATGCCTCGCCGAGTTTCTTGACAGCCTCCAGGGTCAGCAGCGCTTCGGTCTCGTCGATCTTGGCCATCGCGAAGCCGACGTGGACCAGCACCCAGTCGTCGGGCTCGGGCGGGTCGCCTTCCAGCAGTCGCACGCTGATGGTGCGCCGCACGCCACTGACGTCGACTTTGGCCAGATAATTTGCCGGGTCGCTGATCTCGACGATCCGCCCCGGAATGCCAAGGCACATCGGCGGTCTCCTCTCTCGTTTCAGCAGATTCGGGGCAACGGATCGCCGACCAGCATGTCGACGATCCGGGAGCCGCCGAATCCGGTGCGCAGCACCACGGTTTCCGCGGGTTCGGTCACGATCTCACCGACGTCGGCGGCGTCGGCACCCAGCGGGTGCGAACGCAGTGCGGCCAGCCCAGCCTGTGCTTCCCCGGCCGCGACGACGGCGATGAATTTTCCTTCGTTGGCGACGTACAGCGGGTCGATACCGAGAAGTTCGCACGCCCCGTTGACCATCGGCCGCACCGGCAGGCGCTCCTCCTCGAGTAGGACGCCGAGACCACAGGACTGCGCGAGTTCGTTGCAGACCGTGCCCACCCCGCCCCGGGTCGCGTCGCGCAGCCACCGGGTGGATGGCGCCGCCGCCATCAGCAGTTCGACGAGCGGGCTCAACGATGCTGTGTCCGAGACGATGTCGGCCTCGATGGCCAGATCGCCGCGGGCCAGCAGGACCGCCATGCCGTGATCGCCCATCGGCCCCGACAGCAGCAGTCTGTCGCCGGCGCGCACCGCCGTCGCGGTCAGGTTGCGGCCGGCGGGTATGACACCGGTGCCGGTCGTGGTGATGAACAGGCCGTCGGCCGCGCCGTTGGGCACCACCTTGGTGTCGCCGGTGACGATCTGCACGCCGGCGTCGGCGGCGGCGACCGCCATGTCGGCGACGATCTCCTTCAGCTCGGCTATCGGGAAGCCCTCTTCGAGCACGAAGGCCGACGAGATCCAGGACGGGACCGCGCCGGCCACCGCGAGATCGTTGCAGGTGCCGTGCACGGCCAGGGTGCCGACGGAGCCGCCCGGGAAACGCCTGGGCTGCACCACGAATGAGTCGGTGGACATGGCGATCCGCTCGCCGCCGGGCAGGGTGAGCACCGCGCTGTCGCCGAGCGACTCGAGCTGCGGGTTGCGGAAAGCCTCCAGGAACACGGCGTCCACCAGGGCTGCCGAGGCTTTGCCGCCGGCACCGTGCGCCAGCGTGATGTGGTCATCGAGTAGGCGCGGGCGCCGCCTGCGGAACGATTCGATGCGTTCGATCACCTGACCTTCGGCGAACCGTGGACCCGACGAAAGGTATTCGCCTGCTGAGTGTTTCATGCAGCCCCCTGATCACACTTGTCCTGCACGGCCAGCCACAGCCGATAGCCGAGTAACGCCTGGGCTTCCTGGATCCGGTGCACGCTTTGCGAGCGGACGGTGAAGCAGGCGTCCACATTCGGGTTGTGCGCGAATGCACCGCCGTCGTAACCGGCGAAACCGATGGTGTAGAGGCCACGTTGCCGGGCCTCGGCGAGCGCAGCGAGCAGATTGGGTGAATTGCCGCTGGTGGACATGGCGACGGCGGCGTCGCCGGACTTCGCGCGCGCGATCAGTTGGCGGGCGAACACCAGCTCGAACCCGACGTCGTTGCCCAGTGCGGTGAGAATCGCCTGGTCGGTGGTCAAAGACCAAGCAGGCAAGGGGTTTCCGACGGGTGGCCGGGCGAACAGGGCGGCCAGGGTGGTGGCATCGGTGCAACTGCCTCCGTTGCCGAAGGTGAACGCCCTGCCGCCCGCGGCGAACCTGCGTGCCAGCTCGGTCGCGGCCGCCTCCAGCAGTTCGGCATTAGCTTCCAGCGTGGCGCGGCGTAACGCCAGGCTCTCGGCGGCTTTGGCCTGCGCCGACGCGGTCAGGTCGGCCAGCAGCGAGTCGGCGTTCTCTTCCTGTGCGTCGATGAAGGGGTAGAGGAAGTTGGTGGGCTCGGTCATCAGGCCTGCGCCCCCACCCGCGAGATCGCCGTTCCCGCGTGTATCAGCACCAGGTCGGTGGCGGCGACCGGGCCGATCAGCGTCGTCTCCACGGTTTCGGCGCCGCGCGCGGTGCGCACGGTGGCAGTGCCGTCGGCCGCGGCGGTGATCACTTCACCGAGTCGGCCCTCGTCGCTGCAGGTGAGGCAAACCCCTTCGGGCTCCGGTGGTTTGAGCAGGCCGGAATGCTCGAAACAGACATGCGTCAGCTCCCACAACAGGTGATAGAACAGCACGAAGCCACCGGTGGCGGGCACCCGGGGATCGGGATCGTCCAGCCACAGCACATGATCGGCGACACCCGGTTGCGGCCGCGGACCACTGCCGATCCAGATCGTGGTGGCACCCCAGGCCGGGGCGCGGCGCATGATCGACCGCACGTCGGGTTGGCCGGCGCCCGACACCGCGATCACGACGTCGTCCGGCTGCACCGACACCCGCACCAGATCCACCAGGTCGGGTCCGGTCAGCGCGACCGCGGGCAGGGCCCGCTTACCCATGATCACCGGGTGCACGAACTCCACCGCGATGTGCTGGGCGTGCGGTTCCCATCCGGGCGCGACGGACCACATGGTGGCGCCCGCGGCGAACCGTTTGGCCAGGGTGAAGGCGGCGGCGGCGATGTCAGCAGCCAGGTCGGTGCTCAGCCCCCGATCGATCGCGGTCGTGTTCGTCATTTGGTGTCCTCCTCCCGCGCGATCAGGACGGAGATGGCGGCCTGGCCCAGCGCCAGCCCTCCGTCGTTGGGCGGGACGATGTGATGGGTGAGCACCTCGAATCCTGCTGAGCACAGTCGTTCACGGCATTCCCGGAGCAACAGCACGTTCTGGAACACCCCGCCGGTGAGGCCGACCAGCCGGACCGGACCGGCCACCTGGGTGACAACCTCGGCCACGGCGCCGGCCACTGCCCGATGAAATGCCGCGGCCAGCAACGCCGCTCGAGCTCCGCCGCGCCACGCCGCCACCATCGATTGCACCATCGGAGCCGGGTCGATCACACCGTCGGCTCCCACCGCGAGGTGTAGGGGTATCTCAGGTTCCAGGGCAGTCGCGGTTTCGGCGAGCGCCTCCAGCTCGATTGCGGCCTGGCCTTCATAGTCGATTCGGTGTCGCACCCCGAGCAGGGAGGCGACGGCGTCGAACAGGCGACCCATGCTCGAGCACGGCACGCAGGCCGTGCCGCTGTCCAGTTGTGAACGGGTGAAGCGTAGTTCGTCCGGCGATGCGGCGGCGACCGGCGGCAGATCCGGGCTCCAGTCGACGTCGGCCAGCCGCAGCTGGGACAGCGCCATCCGCCAGGGATTGCGCACGGCTGAGTCGCCGCCGGGGAGCATCACCGGCCTGAGGTGCCCGGTCCGCCGGAAGCGGTGGCTGTCCGCGCCGAGAGTGAGAATCTCTGCGCCCCAGATGGTTCGGTCTGCTCCGTAGCCGGTGCCGTCGAAGGCCACGCCGACGATCGGCTCGCCGAGCCGCCCGTGCTCGGCCAGCAGCGACACCACGTGAGCGTGGTGGTGCTGGGCCAGATCCAATGGTCGACCCTGCCGGTGCCGATCGGCCCAACTGTGGGTGTGGTAGGCGGGATGCAGATCGGCGGCCAGGCGTGCCGGCCGGCCACGTATCCCGGTGATCTGGTCCACCGCGCGCTCGAACGCGCGCAGCGTCTCCCAGCTGGCCATGTCGCCGATATGCCCCGACATGTAGGCGCGGGAGCCGTCGGTGAGGCAGAAGGTGTTCTTCAATTCCCCGCCCACAGCCAGTACCGCCGGCCCGTCCATCCCGAGGTCGACGGGCAGCGGGGCGAAGCCGCGGGAGCGCCGGATCGGGAGCTCTCTGCCGTCGATCACTCGCACGACCGAGTCGTCACAGGGCACGTGGATGGGTCGATCGTGATCGAGAACGGCGTCGCACAGTGCATCGCGCGAAGGCGAGCGGGGCCGCCAAAGGCGCTGTGCGGCGTCGTCGTCGGTGAAACAGATGGGTTCTTCGGAGCGGTTGGCGCTGGTCAAGACGAGCGCATCGGGGACGCGCGGGATCCCGCCGGGCGCCGGCGCCATCAGCAGGTGATGAATGGGGGAGTAGGGCAGCATCAGGCCGAGCAGCGGGCTGCCCGGCGCCACCGCGTCGGCAACCGGGGCGTCCGGACGCCGGCGCAGTAACACGATCGGCCGGGCCGGGCTGGACAGCACGGCGGCTTCCTCGGCATCGATCCGGGCGAAGCGGCGCGCCACCTCGACATCGCGCACCAGCACGGCGAAGGGCTTGGCGCCCCGCGACTTTCGCGCCCGAAGGCCACGGACCACCGCGTCGTCGTCGACCACGCAGGCCAGGTGGTAGCCGCCGATCCCTTTGATCGCGACCACCGCACCCGATGCCAGCGCCCGCTGGGCGGCCGCCGGTGCCGCGTCGGAGCCGTCGACCCGCCCGGCCGGTGAGCGGAACCACAGCGACGGACCGCAGTCCGGGCAGGCGATGGGTTGGGCATGGAACCGCCGATCGGCGGGATCGTGGTACTCGGTGGCGCACCGCGCGCACATGGCGAAGCCCGACATGGTGGTGGCCGGGCGGTCATAGGGCAGCGACCGGATGATGGTGAACCGTGGCCCGCAGTTGGTGCAGGTGACGAACGGGTGCCGGTAACGCCGGTTGCGTGGGTCGAACAGTTCGGTGATGCAGTCGTCACACACTGCGACGTCGGGTGGAATCGGCGTTGCCGGGCCGCCTGCACGCTGGCTGGTGACGATTCGGAACTCAGGTGGGCCGCAACAGCGCGATCCGACGTCGGCCACCGAGATCGAGTTGATCCGGGCCAGCGGAGGGGCCTGCGTTCGCAATCGTCGCGCGAACTCCCGCACCCGGCCACGATCCCCCTGCACCTCGAGAAACACCGCGCCCGAATCGTTTCCAACGAACCCGGTCAGGCCCAGTTCACTGGCAATGCGATGGACGAACGGGCGGAAGCCGACTCCCTGGACAACCCCCGTCACCGTGATGCGCTGTCGAACATCGTCGGACGGTGTCAGGGGTACGGCGGTCACCTCAATCGCCTCCCGGGTCGACGACAGCCTCCGTGCGGCCCCGCCCCATCAACTCCAGGCCGGCCATCGCCTGCTCGGCGCCGGCGCGGTCGGTCTTCTCCACGGCGAAGCCCATGTGGATGATCACCCACTCGCCGGGTTCGAAGGTCTCCTCCGGCAGCATTCCGATGTTGACCCTGCGCGCCTCGCCGCTGACGTCGACCAGGGCGAGTTGGCCTTCGTAGCCGTCCAGCACTCTGATCACCTGACCAGGTATACCCAGACACACGGTTCAGCGCTCCTGCCGCGCGGGTGCCGAAGTCCGCAGGGCGGCAACTATTTTCTGCACCGCCTGCGCTGCGCGTGGCACCGCCCGGGCGACGGGGGCGCTCAGCCCCATGCCTTCGGCGACGTTGCCGGCTTCGCAACCGACGATCACGGTGTAGGGCGGAGCGCCGCCCAACACCCGCAAGCTGGCGAACACCGTCTGCGGATCCATGCTGTGCGCGTCGAAACCTGTTGTACCGGAATCACTGTCGTGATCGGCCTGGAAGACGTGCAACGTTCCCGGAGCGCCGCGGCTTGGTATGGCGTCGACAAGGACGAGTGCGTCCCACTCCTCGAGCAGGTCGTACGCCAGATGCATGCCCCCGATGCCGTAGTCGACGACGCGCGCGTCATCGTGCGGGATCTCGGTGCGACGTGCCACCTCGGACCCGAAACCGTCGTCGCCGAGAAAGATGTTCCCGATGCCGGCTACCAGGATTCGCGCGGTCATAAGCGTCCTGACCTACATGCGCCGCAAGCGTAGGTACCGCTTGGCGTCCGGTATCGAGGCCACGCCCAAGCCGACCGCGACTGCGACAACCAGTGCGATCAGAGCCAGGAAGATCCAACCTAAGACATCCATGACGGGTTCCTTTCGGTGAGTGTGCCGGTGAGCGGCTCGATTTCGTCGGGGGAGAAGTACAGGTAGCGGCCGTACCAGTCGTGCAGATCGGCGGCCGGATCGTCTTCCACCACCACTGCCACGTGTCTGTTGCCCTCGACGTCCTCGTGCACCGACGTGACGCGCGCGGTCTTGCCGGCGACGAAGATGTCCTGTGCGTCGGCGTTGCGCCGCGGTCGCAGTACCACCCGGCTGCCGCGGGCCACCCGCACACCGTGCACCAGGACCGCATCGACCTCCGGGCGAACCGCGTTGTCGGCCAAGGGGTCCCACCAGTCGACCCCCTCGGGGATCTCGGGCAACAGCCCGGCGGCATGGTGCGGGTCTCGCAGCACGCCGTGCAGCCGGCGCATGTCGTCGGCCGACATCGCGTCACACCGATCGATGATCTGTGCCGCGCGTGGATCGGTGGCGCGGGCTTGTACTTTTTCTTCGTCGGTCATCGTCATCACGCGCAGGGTGAGGATTTCGTCGATCTCCGTGCAGTCGTACAGCGCGGTGCTGCTCTGTTCGGCCACCTCGGGGTGGTCATAGAGGATGATCGGCGAGATCAGCAGCATGTCGTGAGCACCCGGTGGTCCGGCCAGCACCGGGAAACACCGATGGTGACTGCACCGCGACGCCGCACTGACCGCGGTGTCCGGCGGCTCCAGTAACGAAACGAACCCACCGCCAACGGCTTCGGCGATCACGTGGGTGCCGATCATGGAGCGGGCCAGCGCGTCGGTGCGGTCCGCGGCGGGTGCGCCGGTGTTGGACAGGCGCACGCAGACCCGCAGCAGGTCGCCGTCGGGCTCGGCGGAAACAGTCAGGTCGCCGCGCACCTCGTGCCGCTCCCGGATCAGGCGGCCACCGCTGACGGGCTCGACCTCGGTTGCGGCCGCCGCGCGTATCGGCAGGGTCCAGGGGGCTTCGGTGAAGGCCAACGGTCCGAAGGACGTTTCGCATTCCACCGCTTCGTCCCAGGTCAGCCAGGAACCGCCCGGGGTGCTGAGCGCGTCGACCGGCTCGAAGCCGCCGGCGACCTCGCGTTGCGCTTGGCGGCGCTGCAGGTGCAGGAAGCGCACCACCAGGGTGACCGCATCGGCGGAGTCGACCAGGAACTGCGCCGACAGCGCATCGTCTTCGCCGAGTCCGGCCGCGGCCGCCCCGGGAGGTCCGAGAACGCCGAATTGCCAACGGGATTGGTTCTTGCTCGACGTCCCGCGGTAGGGGTACAGCAGGTAGCCCTCGTAGAGCACCGCGTCGGCGACGGCGCGAGCCCGGTCCCAGCTGGACGACGTCGTGAAAGTCACGGCGCGGCCTCCCGCTCCGAGGCATCGGCCAGCAGCTCGGTCACCGCGTGGTCGAGGTCGAGCAGCCCGCACGCGGCCTTGTAAGCGGCCAGTGCGGAGACGGTCTCGTGCGCAAGGCGCACCCATCCGGTGTTCGGGTAATGCAGGGCGATCAGGTCGCGCCAGATGCTGACCGGCATGTCGTAGCGGTCCTCGCAGTCCCAGGACACCTGCTGCACGCTGAACCCGCGGGCTGACTTGACGAAAATCGTTCCGCTGAAGAGGAATTGCAGTGGCAGCGCGCCGTGGTCGAGGGCGTGCAGGTATTTGGCCGCGGTGACCTCGAAGTCGTAGGTGCAGTCCAGCGGCAGCGCCACCGTGGTGTTGCCGGCGAATCCCGGCACCATCGCGCAGCAGTGTTGCCACAGGAAGGTGCGCTGGGTGGTCGCCCAACGGTCGCGGGTGCCGAACAGGTCGGTGAGCCCGGCGGCCTCGTCGTCGTTGTAGGAGCGCCGCAGTGGTTCGATGCGGACCTGGCAGCGCAGCGCGATCGCGTGCACGGACGGGGCCTCGATATCCGAGGAGCTGGCGAGGACACCGATGCGCGCGGTCAGCATCGGGGTCACGGCATAGGGTTCGGGCGCCACGTCCAGCACCGCGAAGGACACGTCCAGCTGCTCGGTCATGGCGGTGTCTCGCGGGCCCGGGCGGCGACCTGTGCGAAGAATGCGTCGATGAACTCCCGCGCCTGCTGGCCGCCGTCGAATCCCCGCCACAACATCCGCAGCCCCCCGACGAATTCGTAACAGGCGTCGATCGGGACGAGAAATGTCTGGGGCCGGGCCGATTCTATTTCGGGCACCCGCACCAGCAATGCCTCGACATCGTCGGTGAGCAGCTCAACCCGGCGATCGGCGGCCCGGATGGCGTCCCACATGTCCAGGTCCAATTCGGACTCACACGCCCCGGCCGGGCCGGGATAGAAGGCCACGGTGCGGCCCAGCGCGGAGTTGGTGAAGAAGAACGCCATCCCGACGGGGATCTGCATCGCCTCCCAGGCGCGGCGGTCCAGCGCGAAGTCGGTGAACGCCAGGTACCGGTCGGGCACCGCGCGATAGCGCAGCTCGGCGTGCCGGTCGGTGAACAGCAGATAGCAGCCGCGGCAGACGCACATCAGTTGGCGGGCCGCTACATCCACCACATGCTGATGCTCGTCGGCTATCGACTCGGCGCACATCTCGCAGCGTTCCCCAGCCGGCTCGGGCGCCCGCCGGCTGGCGATGCGGGTCAGTACGTCGTAGGGACTGCTCATGCCGAAGCCCCCAGCATCTCGCGCGGGAGCGCCACCGACAGCACCCCGTCGCGGGCCAGCAGCGGCAGCGGTTGCAGGTGCAGCCCGTTGGCACCGGTGCCGGCCTTTACCACGTCGAAAGACGTTCCGCAGCGCGGACATTCGAGGAGTGTGCCGTTCAGGCGCGCACCGGCCAGTGTGTCGTCACAGACCGGGCAGCGGTCCCGGTAAGCCAGGAGCTGCTCGTCAACCCGGCAGGCGAGCACCGGGATATCGGCAACGATAAAGCCGGCGACCTCGCCGGGGATCAGGTCGCCCAGCTCGGGCACGGCGTGCCAGGACGTGGCGCCCTGCCCGTTCGAGTGCACATGCGCCAAAAGTGATTCCGCGGCAATGACATTGGTGCGCTCGGGCGTCACCACCTCGATCTCGGTGATTTCCGGGGCGGCCGCCCGGACCGAGTCTTCCACCGCAAGCTCCAGGGTCACTGCCGAGGAGGGACAGCTCTTGCAGCTGCCCTGGAACGCGAGTCGCACCGTGCCGTCGGCGATCTCGATCAGCTCGACATCACCGCCGTGTGAACCCAGGTAGGGGCGTACCCGGTCCAGTGCGTCGCACACCCGGCGCCGCACGTCGTGCGGGTGCAAGCCGTGCACCAGGAGCAGGCTGGCCACCAGGTCGTCGGTGGCCAGCCGCTCGGCCATTTCTGGACCCGTTTGGGCCAGGATCCGTTCCAGCCCGGCGCCATAGAGCCCGACGACCTCGCGGACGAGTTGCTGCGCGCGATCGTAGGCGGCTGTCCCTCCTGCCGCGCAGGAATCCAGTAACGTCTGGATCCGATCGCCCGCGCCGCGCCACTCTGCGTCTGCATCGGAGATGGTGCCAGGGGTGTCTGGGCGATCCACCATCTCCTCATCACTCCATTACGGGTGACTGGGTGGGCGTGTGCAATCTCTCCAGCGTCTTGCCCTTCCCCAGGTACATGTGCACGCCGCAGGGCAGGCACGGATCGAAACTGCGCACCGTGCGCATGATGTCGATGCCCTTGAAGTTCTCCCGGTCGTTCTCCTCGAAGATCGGCTGCCCCTGCACGGCGTCCTCGTAGGGACCCGGCGTGCCGTAGCTGTCGCGCGGGTTGGCGTTCCACGGGGTGGGCGGATAGGGGTGGTAGTTGGCGATCTTGCCGTCGCGAATCACCATGTGGTGGCTGAGCACGCCACGTACCGCCTCGGTGAAGCCGCAGCCGATGCCCTCGTCGGGCACCTCGAACTTCTCCCACGTCTTGGTGCGCCCCGCGCGGATCTCCGCCAGCGCCTTCTCGGCGAAGTGCAGCGCGCAGGCCGCCGCATAGGCCTGGAAGTAGGTGCGGGCGCGGTCACGTTCGATGGTGTTGCTGCCGAACCTGGGCACCTTCCACTCGAACTC
This sequence comes from Mycobacterium sp. ML4, assembly GCF_054515735.1. Classification (NCBI taxonomy): domain Bacteria; kingdom Bacillati; phylum Actinomycetota; class Actinomycetes; order Mycobacteriales; family Mycobacteriaceae; genus Mycobacterium; species Mycobacterium sp. ML4. The sequence goes on along the minus strand of NZ_JBTNSY010000012.1, from coordinate 115,608 downwards.
CACCGGACCCTTCAGCGCGGTCTTGGGCAGGTTGATCTTCACGCTGTTGCCGGTCGCCTTGACGTAGCCGATGTCGACCAGGCCGGCCAGCGCGGTCGACCACAACCGGGCCAGCGGCCCTCCGCCGGTGTCGAGCGCCAAGTGGTCCTTGCCGTCGAACCAGCGCGGCGACATCACCCAGCTGTACTTGCCGCCTTCCAGTTCCCGCTTCTGCGGATGCGGGTTGGTGTGCTGGTTCCACGGGTGCCGCCGGTCCACGGGGTTGCCCAGCGGATCGGTCTTGACGAACATCTCCTGGTCGGTCCAGTCGTCGTAATACGAACTGCCCAAAAGGATCCGGATGCCGAGGTTGATGTCCACGAGCGAGTGGGTGACCAGCTTGCCGTCCACCACCACACCCGGGGTGACGAACATCGCGTTACCCCAGCGCTCCATGTCCTTGTACTCGAAGTTGCACACCTCGGGATCCTGGAACGAGCCCCAGCAGCCGAGCAGGGTGCGACGCAGACCGACCTTCTCGTAGCCGGGCAGCGCGTCGTAGAAGAAGTCGAACAGGTCGTCGTGCATGGGCACGACCTTCTTCATGAACTCGACGTAGCGCATCAGCCGGGTCATGTAGTCGGTCATCAGCTGAACGGTGGCCACCGTGCCGACCCCGCCGGGGTACAGCGTGGAGGGATGCACGTGCCGGCCTTCCATGAGACAGAACATCTCTCGGGTCCAGCGGCTGACTTGCAGCGCCTCGCGGTAGAACTCACCGCTGAACGGGTTGAGCGAGCGCATGATGTCGGCGATGGTCTTGTACCCGTGCGCATCGGCGTGTGGCGCGGCAGTCGTCTCCGCCCTGGCCAGCACGCCGGGGTTGGTCTCGGCGACCATTTTCTCGCAGAAGTCCACTCCCACCAGGTTCTCCTGGAAGATGTTGTGGTCGAACATGTATTCCGCGGCCTCGCCGAGATTGACGATCCACTCTCCAAGGTGCGGCGGCCTGACGCCGTAGGCCATGTTCTGCGCGTAGCACGAACACGTCGCGTGGTTGTCGCCACAGATGCCGCAGATGCGGCTGGTGATGAAGTGGGCGTCGCGAGGGTCCTTGCCCTTCATGAAGATCGAGTAGCCGCGGAAGATCGACGACGTGCTGTGACACTCGACCACTTCGCGGTTCTCGAAGTCGATCTTGGTGTAGATGCCGAGGCTACCGACGATCCGGGTGATCGGGTCCCACGCCATTTCGACGAGCTGGCCGGGTTCCCGCTTGGAAGTTGACGGTTCGGGAATGATGGTTGTCATAGCAGATACTGCTCTTCCGTCTAGACGGCTCTGGAAAGGGTGAACTCAGTCCGAGTTCACCAGGTCCTGCGGGCTCCGGTGACCAGTTCGGTGCCTTTGTGGCGCCACCGCGGTTCCTTGTCGACGGTCTTCGCGGTGATATGGCGCAAGCTTCGGATCACGGTCCCGTACAGACCCGATGCGGTGCTGGAAAACTTGCCGCCCGGCGGCTCGTCCATGAAGGGCATGAACTTGTCCGGGAAGCCGGGCATCGTGCACCCGATGCAGATGCCGCCGACGTTCGGGCAACCCCCGATGCCGTTGATCCAGCCCCGCTTGGGCACGTTGCACTTCACCACGGGACCCCAACAACCAAGCTTGACAATGCATTTCGGGGATCCGTACTCGGTGGCGAAATCTCCCTGCTCGTAATAGCCGGCGCGGTCACACCCCTCATGCACGGTCTGGCCGAACAACCACTTGGGACGCAGCGCGTCGTCCAGCGGGATCATCGGCGCCTGACCGGTCGCCATGTACAGCAGGTAGGTCAGCGTCTCCGACAGGTTGTCCGGGTGGATCGGGCAACCGGGCACGCAGACGATCGGTATCCCTGCCTTGCTCTTCCAGTCCCAGCCGAGGTAATCGGGCACGCCCATCGCCCCCGTCGGATTGCCGGCCATGGCGTGGATGCCGCCGTAGGTGGCGCAGGTCCCGACGGCGACGATGGCGGTCGCCTTGGGCGCCAACCGGTCCAGCCATTCGCTGGTGGTCATGGGCTGGCCCGTGGCAGGGTCGTTGCCGAACCCGCACCAGTAGCCTTCGCTCTTGATCTGCTCATTCGGGATGGACCCCTCGACGACCAGGACGAATGGTTCCAACTCACCCCGGTCGGCCTTGAAGAACCATTCGAGGAAGTCGTCCGCGCCCCCGTTGGGCCCGCATTCGAAGTCGATCAGCGGCCAGTGGACGGCGACCTGCGGAAGACCGGGAAGCGCCCCCAGGGCGATTTCCTCGATGCTGGGCTGGGTGGCGGCAGTCAGCGCCACCGAATCGCCATCACAACTGAGGCCGGCGTTGATCCACAGAACGTGAATCAACGTTTGTTCTGCCTTGACTGCTGCTTCCGTCGGCATACTGCAGCTTTCCGGGGCCGGGCTGAGACCCCTGCGCCGCCGGAGTCGACCGTCGGCCCACTTGCGCGGCGCTGTTTCCGGGTCTACTCGTGCCGTCGGGCAATGTCAACGTTTGGTCGTGAGAATACAGCTGAGAAAGATGATTCATAGCGTGGTGATTGTTGAAGTGTTTTGTGCAGAAAGGGTTTGCAATCTCGGTCGGAGTGCGCAGCGCCACCCGTCCCGGTCGATTCCTATTGTCAGCCGCGTTACTTCCGTCCTGTCACGATTGTTGCAAACTGTTCGCAGGAATCCTCCGCAGCGAAATCTCGCCGGCATGAGTCGCTTTCAGGACACGTCGAGCGACGTCACCAGGAATTCGTTGCCGCGCAGGACTTCGACGTCGGGGCTTTCGCATTGCGGGCACCAGATAGACCATGCCGAGGTGATCTCCTGGCGGCTGCCGCAGGCGCGACAGCGGACCTCGGCGGCGACGCATTCGAGTTCCAACTCGGCGTCGGGCATCCCCTCGGCGTCTCGCAGCAATGTCCAGCAGAACGACAACGATTCGGGAACAACCTGCCGGAGTGCACCGACCCGCACCCGCACCACCTCGACATGCCGACCCGCGGCGTGGGATTTGACCACACCGACGATGGCTTGGCACAGCGAGAGCTCATGCACCGTTGCCAACGGTAACACCCCGAAATCGCTGTGCATCAGAACAAGTGACGAATGAATCCGGTGAGGTTTTGGCCGGTGATGGCGTTGCCGCCGCTCCGGTTCGGGCTAGCCGACACGTTCGGTCGCCGGCGCCCACTTCTCCTCGATCCGGCCCAGACGCCAGACGACAAGTGCGACTGCCCAGGTCAGGACGAACATCCCGACGACGACGAAGCCGATCGTGTTGAGGTCCAGGCCGGCGACCCAGTCCCACAGGCCGCCCCGCCAGCCGAGACGATCGGCGAACAGCCCCACCAACTCGACCGTGCCGATCAGCAGCGCCACCGCCACCGACAGTCCGGTGACGGTGATGTTGTAGTAGATCTTGCGCACCGGATTGGAGATCGCCCAGCCGTAGGCGAAGTTCATGAACGAGCCGTCGATGGTGTCCAACAGGCACATTCCGCCGGTGAACAACACCGGCAGGCACAGGATGGCTACCACGGCAGCCCGGACGCCGCGCTGGTGCCCGCCAGTATCAGCAGTGCGATCTCGGTGGCGGTGTCAAAGCCCAGGCCGAACAACAGTCCGAGCGGATACATGTGCCAGGACTTGGTGATCGATTTGGTGAGGCGTCCGAGAAACCTGTTGATCAGGCCGCGATTGTCCAACTGCTGCTCGAGTTCGGCCCCATCCTTTTCCGGGTCGTACCGCCCCGTGCGCAACCGCCGGAACACCCGCAGGATGCCGACCAGCACCAAGATGTTGAGCAGGGCGATCAAGTACAGGAAGCCGCCCGAGACGCTGGTGCCGATCAGGCCGGTGTAGAAGTGCAATCGCGAGGAGTCGTCCTCGACCGGTCCGACCACGGCCCGTAGCCCCGCCGCGAGCAGCAGTGCCAGGGTGAACACCACCGTGGAGTGGCCCAGGGAGAAGAAGAAACCGACGGCAAGGGGCCGCTGTCCCTCACCCATCAGCTTGCGGGTGGTGTTGTCGATGGCGGCGATGTGGTCGGCGTCGAACGCGTGGCGCAGGCCCAGGGTATAGGCCGTCAACCCGATGCCCACGCCGAATGCCTTGTGGCCCAGGCTCAAATGCTCCGGTTCCACGACGAAGATCAAGGTGCCCCAACCGATCACATGCAGCGTGGCGATCACGGCCAGCATGAGTCCCAGCCGGCCCCACTCCGCCGGCGACAGTGCGGCCCGCAGCCGGGACCAGGGCGTCTGCCGGTCGAGCCGGTCGCGCGCCATCCGGATCCTTTCGCCTTGGAGAGACGCTCAACTGTAGGTTTGGTTGTCAGCTCGTTGCAAGTGACTTGCAGGTGATGGGACGCGCCCCCGCGGCGCGCTGGCAATCCCGGGCCCAGGGCGCGACACTGAACGGGTGACGACCCAACCGGCGGGCCTGGACCCGGCGGCCATCGAGCGAATCGGCGAATTACTGCGCGCGCGGGGGCTGCGCCGGATGGCCTCGCGGATCCAGGTATTGGCGGTACTCGAACCGGTCAACGGGCACTTGTCGGTGGCCGAGATCCAGCACCGGTTGCCGGCGTGCCTGGCGCCGGGAGTCCAGCCCCCAGACCTCGCGACCATCTACCGCACGGTGACCACCCTGGTCGATCAGGGTGTGTTGCACGCGTTGACCCTCGACGGTGGTGTCACCACCTACGGCATGGCTACCGCGCCGCACCATCACGCCGTGTGCACCCGGTGCGGGGCGATCATCGAGGTGCCCGCCCGGCAGCTCAGCTCCGCGCTCGAACATGCGATGGCGGGCAGTTCGTTTGCGCTGTCCGAGCGGGCGGGCCTGACGTTGCACGGCCTGTGTCCGGCTTGCCAGCAAAGGGTGCAGGACTGAGTCAGCTCAGGCCCAGCAGCGCGTTCTCCACCACCTCGGGCAGCGCGGGGTGAATCCAATATTGACCGCGGGCCATTTCCGGTGCCGTGAGCCCGAAGCTCATCGCCTGGAGCAGCGGCTGGATCAGTGACGAGGCCTGATATCCCATGATGTGTGCGCCCAGCAGGCGACCGGTGCCGCGTTCGGCGATCAGCTTGACGATGCCCGTGGTGTCCTCCATGGCCCACCCGTAGGCTACGTCGCCGTAGTCCTGGATCTTCACCGAGACATCGAAACCCATTGCCACTGCCTGGTTCTCGGTGAGCCCGACGGCGGCCAACTGGGGGTCGGTGAACACCGCGGCCGGGACGAACCGGTGATCGGTGACGGCCATCGACGCGGTGTCCTCCCAGTCGCACAGCAGATTGCGTTGCACGACACGCGCTTCGTGGTTGGCGACGTGTTTGAGCTGATATGGCGACGACACGTCGCCCAGCGCGAAAACTCCACGCGCGGATGTTCTTTGATATTGGTCGACGACGACGCGGCCGTAGTCGACGGTAACGCCGGCCTGCTCCGCGTCGAGCAGGTCGGCGTTGGATATCCGCCCGGTGGCCACCAGCAGCGCGTCCGCGTCCAGAGTGCTCCCGTCGTCGAGTTGCAGCGACACACCGGAACCCCGGTTATGCCCGTCGACGACGTTGCGGTGGGTGCGCAGTTCCCACTTGCCCGCCACGACGCGGGTGAACCGTTCGCAGATGGTGTCGTCGCAGTGGCGCAGCAGGCAGCTACCCCGCACCACGAGTGTCACGCGCGAACCCAGAGCGGAGAAGACGTGCGCGAATTCAGCTGCGACGAAACCGCTTCCGACGATGACCAGATGCTCGGGCAGATCGGGAATCCGCATGATGGTGTCGCTGGTGTGGTACTTGACGCCCGAGGATGCGATGGCGGGCGGAACGGTCGGTCGCGAGCCCGCGGCGATCACCACCTGCTCGGCGGTGAATTGTTCACCGTTATCGGTGCGCAGCAGGTAGCGCCCGTCGGCCTCGACGGGCCCGAAACGTGTGTGGTCGCGATAGACGTCGATGTTGGGCGCCGAGCGCCGGTAGTCCTCGCCGCTGGGCCCGATGGGATCGATGCGGCCGAAAACCCGCGAAACGATGTCGGCCCAGCGGACTCCGTCGATGTGGGCGTCAACACCGTAGCGGGATGCGCCCCGGATGGTCTTGGCCACTTCGGCTGCGTAGACGAACATCTTGGTGGGAATGCAGCCCACGTTGAGACAGGTACCGCCGAATGTGCCCTGCTCACAGATCGCCACCCGCTTGGCCGCGTACCGCTCATCGAGAATGCTGTTGCCCGAACCGGTTCCGATGATCGCGAGGTCGTAGGTCTCCATCGATGCGTCACCCTTTCTGCGACTGATTCTCGGGTGCGACCGAGGCGTCGGTGTCGTTGGATCTGCTGAGGTGCTCGTCCAGCCAGCGGTCCAGATGGCGATAGGCTAGCTGGCGCGGCTGGGAAAGCGACAGGAACACGTCGTGTTTGGCATCCGGCACGGGAATGATGCTGGTGCGGTTGCCGATACAGCCGGCCCACCTGGCGATCTGGCGGACATCGAGCACCGCGTCGCCGCGTTGCAGCTCCTCCGGCGCTGCGCTTTCGGCCACCGTGCGGTCTGAGCGCAGTATCAGATTGGGCACCCCGACGTCGAGACCGCGATGCAGCCGAGCCTGTCCGCGGCGGACCGCGTGCAGCCAACCGAAGGTCACCGGGAAACCGCCCAACGGTTTCCACTGCAGGTTGTAGTCGAACTCGCCGTGGTAGTCGCGGTGCAGGCTCGACCCGTAACCGGCGCTGCCGCTGGCGCGCGCGACACCTCTACTGTGCATCCGTGACAGTGCCGCGATGGTTGCGGCGGTGATCCCCAGCCGCAGGATCGCAGGACCGTGCAGATCCAGGAAAGGGCTGTTGAGGACCAGGCCGCTGATGCCGCCCGGTGCGAGGGCATCGCGCCGGCGCAAACGGTCGAGCCAGAGCGACACGATCAGCCCACCGGCGGAATGCCCGTACACGACGACCTTCACATCGGACTGCTCGCGAATGAGAGCCAGCGCCTCGTTGAGCTCGTCGTCGTACCGGGCCAGATTGGTGGTGAAATGTGGCGTTTGGTGCTCTAGGTGAGAGCGGCCGCATTTGCGGAGGTCCAGTGCGTAGAAGGTGAAGCCGCGCTCGGCGAAGTGATCGGCCAGCGCGGTGTGGAAGAAATAGTCGGTGTAGCCGTGCACGGCCAGTACCGCGTGGTCCGCGGCCGGTTCAGGACCGCGGCGGACCAGTGTCGCGATGATCTCGCCTTCGCCGTCGGGGTCAGGCCCGAGCGGGATCGTGTACTGCCAAAAGCCGGGCAGGACGTCGGGCACCCAGCCAGTCACGAGGCCAGCTTAGAGGTCGCGCCGGGCCGTCGGCTGCGGCCTGCTCATAACAGTTCGTGGCGAGACTGGGACAGGATTATCCGCACCCCGATGTTGCCGTCGTGAACGAACCACGGTCGGACCCGGTAAGTCCGTGCTTCGCTGACGTGCATGGGATCGGCGTCGGCGATCGCATGTGCCTCGGCTAGCGATCCAGCTCGGTAGATCAACATGCCGTCCCCTTCGAAGTACTCACCGTCCTGGGTGAACAGGGGGCCGGCGGCGAAGAGGACTCCGCGATCCTCCAGTTCGCGCAGGTAGGCAAGGTGGTCTTCGAGGTGCTGCTGCACCTGAGCCAATTCATCGGCCACCGACGTCACGACGTACAGTTTGAGCCCACCCCCGCCACCGGAATCCTCGATGACTTTGCGCGCTTCGATGCGGTCGGGCACGATCGCTCCTTTCGTGGTCGCGTCGAGCACAATTGTTTAATCAAAGTCATCGCGGCGCACCGGTTGGTGAAATCCGCAGCCGGTAGCTCGGTGAATTTGTAGTATGTGGGACCGTATCCCAGAAGTGCTCTCAGCGCCGGAGGCGAAATGGCATCCGTGAAGAATTTGCGGGATTTTCCGGCGCTACAGTGGGGCGCACCGTCATGAGCGCCGCTCAGGGCGCCCCGGGCAGTCCCGGTCCGGCGATCACCGGACCGCAGCGGCGCGTAGACGTGCTCGACACTTCCATGAGCTATGTCGATGTCGGCGAGGGCGATCCCATCGTCTTTCTGCACTGGAATCCCACGTCGTCCTACCTGTGGCGAAACGTTATTCCTCATGTCCGCGATCTCGGTCGCTGCCTGGCACCGGACCTGGTCGGAATGGGCAACTCGGGGACTTCGCCGACCTTCTCCTACCGGTTCATCGACCACGCGCGATATCTCGATGCCTGGTTCGACGCCGCCGGGGTCGGCGGGCGGGTGATCCTGGTGCTCCACGACTGGGGATCCGCGCTCGGCTTCTACCGGGCGCTGCGGCATCGCGCCGATATTGCCGGCATCGCGTACATGGAGGCGCTCGTCCAGCCCCGGCCGTGGGTTGGATTCACCGACCTGCAACCCTTCTTCCGTGCGCTGCGATCCGAGCAGGGCGAGCAGATGGCGTTGGAGCAGAACGTTTTCGTCGAACAGATCCTGCCCGGTGGTGTGTTGCGTCGATTGAGCGACGAGGAAATGACTGTTTATCGCCGCCCGTATCCCACGTCGTGGAGTCGAATACCGACGCTCGTATGGGGCCGCCAGATTCCGATCGAGGGGGACCCCGCAGATGTGCACTCGATCGTCGCGGAGTACGCGGAATATCTGTCCCGGAGCCACGTTCCGAAATTACTCGTCGTTGCGAAACCGGGCACCATTCTGCAAGAAGGCGGCAGCGAATTGACATTTGCGCGCAGCTGGCCCAACCAGCGAGAGGTCACGGTCGCCGGTCGCCACTTCATCCAGGAGGACTCGCCCGACGAGATCGGCTCGGCCCTGCGTGAGTTCGTTTCGAGGTGCGCGGAGGCTGAACGCCTTGTCCCGGTCGGCCGGTGCCGTGCATCCGGTAGCCACACCGGCCTCAATCGGTGCTGTGCAGCCGGCGTCCAACATGGGGAGCGGCGGTCACCAGCATGTTGACCAGGAACGCAACGATGTCCTCGAACGGGCGGTCGCGCGGGATGGAGCTGCCGAAAATCCCTTCGAACACGATGTGTGCCGTGTCGGCGATGAGGAGCACGTCCTGGTCGGGATCCAACTGAGGACGCACCACATCGAGCAGCAGCGCGTCCAGCCACTGGTGTAGTTCGTCGTGCGCCGCGGCCACAGTGGGGCTCTCGGTGAGTCGATCGTGCGCATCGATGTGGATGCCGCGGTACTTCTCGGCGGAGGTGAGGAAATCGACCAGAGCCTCGAGCTCTGTCGCCCCTGACGCGAGCGCGGCGTCGACCGCGGACTTGGATTCCTCGGCAATGCGGCGCAGCACCGCGGCGAAGAGGTCGTCTTTGCTGGGGAAGTACCAGTGCACGGAGCCGGAGTTCACGCCGACGTCGCGGGCGATTTCGGCGATGCTCGTGCCTTTGTAGCCCTGAGCCTGGAACCGCTCGCGAGCGGCGCCGATGACCGCTTCCACTCGCTGTTCGCGTGGAATCGCACGGCGGTTCTGCGGCATCAGGCCAGCGTAGCGGGAGCGAATCGTGATCATGCCAACATTTTCTTGACTTGCAGACAAGAACTTTCTTAACTGGTGGTCAAGAAGAACGGGAGATGCTCATGGAACTGGGGTTGTGCACGTTTCCGACCGCCCACGGTCTGCTGCCGGCCGAGCTCGCCGAACTGGCCGAGCAGGCCGGTTTTGAATCGCTGTGGTTTGCCGAACACAGTCACATCCCGGTGTCGCGCACCTCTGCATGGCCGGGCGGTGCGGAACTGCCGGACTTCTACTACCGGGTGTTGGACCCGGTGCCCGCCATCGCGGCGGCCGCCGCGGTGACCGACCGCATTCGACTCGGTTTCGGGATCGCCCTTGTGGTGCAACGTGATCCGATTCAGTTCGCGAAGTCGGTGGCGTCGCTGGATGTCATGTCGAGCGGGCGCATCGACGTCGGCGTGGGTGGTGGGTGGAACGCCGAGGAAATGGCAAACCATGGCACGGACATCGCCAACCGGTGGCAGGTGCTGCGCGAGCGGGTCGAGGCGATGAAGGTGATCTGGACGCAGGACGAAGCGGAATACCACGGAGATTTCGTCGACTTCGACCGCCTGTTCAGTTGGCCCAAGCCGGAGCAGACGCCGCATCCACCGCTGCACTTCGGTGGGCGCATCCCGGGTGGCCTGCGGCGCGCACTGCGACATGGTCAGGGCTGGATCCCACTGCTGGGCCGGGGCGACAGTGACTTCGCCGCGCATATGCAGACGGTGCGGGACGAAGCGGACACGATCGGTCGCGATCTTTCGCACTTCCAGGTGACGGTGTACGGCTCCGGGCCTGATATCGCGGCGCTCGAGGGATACCGCAGTGCGGGGATCGACCGGGTGCTGCTGTTCGTGCCGTCGATGTCTGCGTCGGCGGGTCGCGCCGCGATCGATTTGTACCAGCCGTTGCTCGATCGAATCTCTTGAACTGGAAGGAGGATTCATGCGTCTGTACACCACCAACCGAGGCATCGCGCGCGAAGATCAGCCGGGCGAGCTGGCCCTGCTGAATCTGGCGGAACGCGATCTCGGTGAACTGTTACGCACCCGCGGGTTGGCCGTCGCTGCATCAGCCGCAGTACGCGAGCGGCTACCGCTGGCCGCGGTCGAGGTTCTGGCTCCGGTGCTTCGCCCGGGCAAGGTTCCGATCATCGGGCTGAACTACCGCAGCCATGCCGAGGAGGTGATCGAGGTGATGAAGCAGTTCGGTCGCGAAATGCCCATGCCGACCGAACCGCACTTCCATCTGACGCCGGGTTCCTCGGTGATCGGACCGGGTCAACCGATCGTGTTGCCTGAGCGGGCACCAGCGATGGTCGACTACGAGGGGGAGATCGCCGCGGTCATCGGCACCGTTGCCAGCCACGTCCCGTCGTCCCGGGCGTGGTCATATCTGGCCGGTCTGACCGCCGGCAACGACGTGTCGGCCAGAGATGTCCAGCGTCGGGCGATGGCGGGCGACGTCACGTTGTCGGTGGGACAGGCCAAGGGTTTCGACACGTTCAAACCACTCGGACCATGTCTGGTGACCGCCGACGAATTCAGCGAGCCGCTCGACCTCGGATTGCGGACGGTCGTCAACGGCGAAGTTCGCCAGGATGCCCGAACCACCGAACTCGTCTTTCAGATCTCCGAACTCATTTCTTCTGTGTCGCACTACTTCACGCTCGAACCCGGCGATGTGCTGCTCACCGGTTCACCGCAGGGCGTCGGGCAGTTCTCCGGCACCTACCTGGCACCGGGAGACGTGATCGACGTCAGCGTCGAACGCATCGGCACGCTCACCAACAACGTCGTCGCAAAACTCTGACCATTGAAAGGAAGTCATCATGCCGTCACCTGACAAACTTGCCCACGTCGTGTTCAAGACTTGTCAAATTTCAACGATGGTGAATTGGTACTGCGATGTTCTCGAGGGCAGGGTGGCGTTCAAAAATGACGTCATAGCCTTCATCACCTACGACGCCGAACACCACCGCGTTGCTTTTGTCGCAACCGGTGGTGACCTTCGACCCACGCCGAGTCATACCGGATTGCATCATGTCGCGTTCACCTATGCGACGTTGTCCGATCTGCTGGCCACTTACCGGCGGCTCCGCAACACCGGCACCCACCCCTTCTGGTGTGTCAACCATGGCCCTACGACCTCCATGTACTTCGAAGACCCCGACGGCAACCACGTGGAACTGCAGAGCGATAACTTTGCGACACCGCACGAACTCGAAGAATGGTTCGCCTCCGGGGCTTTCGAAATCAATCCGATCGGTACGACTTTCGACCCGGAGGACCTGCTCGACCAGCATCTGGCCGAGCGTTTCAAACGCGGCGCGCCGCTGGGTGAGCTGGTGAAACAACGATGAACCGACCGTCAGTCCCCGTCCTCATCGTGGGTGGCGGTCCCGCCGGACTTGCCGCGTCGTTCGTCCTGGGCCGCTTCGGGGTCGACAGCATGGTGTGCGAGCAGTACCCCGGAATCAATCCACACCCGCGGGCGCACGTGGTGAACCGGCGATCAATGGAGCTGTTCCGCGATTGGGGAATGTCGGGACCGGTGATCTCCGATGCCCTGCCGGTGACTTGGCTCACCCAGGTCATCTGGACCACCAGGCTTGCCGGAGAGGAACTCGGGCGGCTCGCGCTCACCGAGTTGCCGGCTGACCAAGCCGTCGCCCGTCTGACGGCCTCGCCGGAGATGCCGCAGTCCTGCGCACAGGACCGTGTGCAACAACACCTCGCCGAGTTGGTGCGCAGCCAAGGGCGCGGCGTGCTTCGCTACGACACCGCGGTCGTCGACCTCGTCGACCGTACCGACTGCGTTGCGGTCACCGTGGCACATGGAGGCCGTACCGAGACCGTGCACGCCGAGTACGTCATCGGCGCTGATGGGGCGACGAGCTGGGTTCGCCACCGCCGCGGCATCGCGATGAACGGGATGCCGCCACTCACACGGCAAATCAACGTCTGCTTCGACGCCGACCTCTCCGAGGCGCTCGGCGACCGCCATGCGGTCATCTATTGGACCATCAACAGCACAACCCCCGGCGTGTTCGTGGCGATGGACGGAAAACGCCGTTGGACGTTCAACTTCGAGTACGACCCGGCGGTCGAATCGGTGGCGGACTACGGGCCGCAGCGCTGCCACCGCATCATCGCCGACGCGCTGGGTACCGACATCGCGATCGACGTCCACAGCGTCGGCGGCTGGACCATGTGCGCCGACACCGCCGAGCGGTACCGCGACGACCGGGTATTCCTCATCGGGGACGCCGCGCACCGCTTTCCGCCGACCGGCGGAATCGGCATGAACACCGGCTTGGCCGACGCCGACAACCTGGCCTGGAAGCTCGCCGGCGTCCTGCAGGGCTGGGCGGGGCCGCGCCTGCTGGACTCCTACCAGGCCGAGCGACGCCCCGTTGCGTTGTCCAACACGGCATATTCGGTCATGAATGCCGTGAGGATGTCCGCGACCGGGATCGGCCGGAACGGCAGCCGTGTCATCGAGCGTCTGGAATCCCCCGACCCCGTCGTCGCCGCAGCGATGCGCCTGGAACTCAAGTCAGCGATCGAAGCACAACGTGCGCACTTCGGAGCGCTCAACCAAGACATCGGGTACCGATACGACGGGCCCGGAGCTGCCGTAGTGGCCGATGGCTCCGCCGTCCCGGATGTGGCCGATCCCGCGCAGGATTACGTGCCGCTGGCCCGCCCCGGTAGCCGCTTGCCGCATTACTGGATAGAGCGTTCCGGTCAGCGGCTTTCCACCATCGACCTCGTCGGTGCGCATTTTCTGCTGATCACCGGTCGCGCCGGAGAGCGGCACGCCGAGCAACTTGCGCGGGTAGCTCAGACCCCCCTCGAATCCGTGAGCATTGATCACGACATCTGCTCCGCCGACGTCGATCTGCATGCGGTGCTGGGCATCGACCGGGACGGGTATGTGCTGGTCCGCCCCGACGGCCATGTCGCGGCACGGTTGGCGGGCGGCGGCGGCGATGACGTCGCGGATCTGTTCACCGCGCTGGTCGGACGGCCCGCTTTCGCATCCTGACACCCGCTCTGCAGGACGCACCGGTAATCGGCGATAACCTGGCATCGGCACATCCCCAGGAAGGACCAGCGATCCGGTGGCAGATTCAGCCAGAAGCGACGTAGTGCTGGTGGGTGCCGGAATCATGAGCGCCACCCTGGGTGCGTTGCTGCGGCGGCTGGAGCCCGAGTGGTCGATCACCGTGATCGAACGGCTGGATGGCGTCGGCGGCGAGAGCAGCAGCCCGTGGAACAACGCCGGCACCGGTCACGCGGGGTTGTGCGAAATGAACTACACCCCGGCCAGACCCGACGGCTCGATCGACATCACCAAAGCGGTACTGGTGAACGAGCAGTTCCAGGTCACCCGTCAGTTCTGGGCCTACGCGGCCGAAAACGGCATCCTGACCGACGTACGGAGCTTTCTCAACCGCGTCCCGCACGCGAGTTTCGTCCACGGCGCCGCCGGCGTGGACTACCTGCGGCGTCGCCGCGACGCACTGGCCCGCAACCCCTTGTTCGCCGCGACCGAGCTGATCGTGGACCCCGACGAATTCGCGCGCCGGCTTCCGTTGATGGCCACCGGCCGCGACTTCACCGAACCGGTTGCCCTGAACTGGGCGGCCGACGGCACGGACGTCGACTTCGCCGCCCTCGCTCGCCAGCTGATCGGATACTGCGTCCGAACCGGTGCCACGGTGCTGTTCGGTCACGAGGTTCGCAATGTGTCGCGCCGGCGCGATGGCCGTTGGACGCTCAACGTGGGCAACCGTCGCACCGGTGAAAAACGCGAGCTGACAGCCAAATTCGTCTTCATCGGTGCCGGCGGCGACGCACTGCCGCTGATGCAGAAGGCCGGGATCGAGGAGATCCGCGGCTTCGCCGGATTCCCGATCGGTGGCCGTTTCCTGCGCACCGCCAACCCCGGGCTCACCGCGGCGCATCACGCCAAGGTGTACGGAACTCCGGCCCCGGGGGCCCCGCCGCTGGGTGCGTTGCACCTGGACCTGCGGATGGTCAACCGCCGGCCGTGGCTGGTGTTCGGGCCTTACGCCGGATGGTCACCGAAGTTCTTGAAACACGGGCACTTCAGCGACCTGCCGCGATCGATCCGGCCGGACAACCTGGCGACCATGCTGGGCGCGGGCGTCCGGGAGACGACGCTGTTGCGGTATCTGATCGCCCAACTGCGGCTCAGCGGGCCGGACCGGGTTGCGGCGCTCCGTGAATTCGCGCCCGCTGCAAGGGATTCCGATTGGGAGCTGACGGTGGCCGGACAGCGGGTACAGGTGATCCGGCGGGCCAGGGGCCGGGGCGGCGCGCTGGAGTTCGGCACCGCCATCGTCGGTGCCCGCGACGGCAGCATCGCCGCCCTGCTCGGCGGTTCGCCGGGCGCCTCGACGGCGGTGCCGGCGATGATGGAGGTGCTGGAGCGCTGTTTTGCCGGCAGGTATCAGGCGTGGCTACCCACGTTGAAAGAGATCGTGCCGTCTCTGGGAGCTGCCTTATCGCGCGAACCCGCCCTCTATGACGAGCTGAGGTCGTGGACCGACAAGGCACTGCAATTGGAGGCGGCATAACACCATGAGTGAAGCCCTGCGCCGTGCGTGGTTCAAAGACCTTGACGCCCGCACGCTTTACGAACTTCTCAAGCTGCGGGTCGAGGTGTTCGTGGTCGAACAGGCCTGCCCCTACCCGGAGTTGGACGGGCGCGATCTGCTTGCCGAAACGCGGCACTTCTGGCTGGAATCATCTGACGGTGAGGTGATCTGCACCCTGCGATTGATGGAAGAGCACGCCGGCGGTGAGAAGGCGTTCCGGATCGGGCGGGTATGCACCAAGCGCAACGCCCGCGGTCGCGGCCACGCCACCAGGCTGCTGCGTGCCGCGCTGGCCGAGGTGGGCGACTACCCTTGCCGCATCGACGCGCAGAAATACCTGACCGAAATGTACGCCCGGCACGGGTTCGTGCGCGACGGCGATGATTACCTCGATGACGGCATCCCCCATGTGCCGATGCTCAGACCTGGTTCGGGCTCCGGTTCTCTTGCGGCAGGAGCCCGGTGAAGCCCTACCCGTTCAGTGCGATCGTCGGGCACGACCAGTTGCGGCTGGCGCTGCTGCTGTGCGCCGTGCGTCCGGAGATCGGGGGCGCGCTCATCCGCGGGGAGAAGGGCACCGCCAAGTCGACGGCGGTGCGGGGCCTCGCCGCATTGCTGGCGGCCGCAACGGAATCCG
Organism: Mycobacterium sp. ML4; assembly: GCF_054515735.1. Classification (NCBI taxonomy): domain Bacteria; kingdom Bacillati; phylum Actinomycetota; class Actinomycetes; order Mycobacteriales; family Mycobacteriaceae; genus Mycobacterium; species Mycobacterium sp. ML4. Next base: position 99,823 of record NZ_JBTNSY010000012.1, on the reverse strand, counting down.
GCTCCGCCGGCCTGGTGGAGATGCCGTTGGCGGCGACCGAGGACCGGGTGGTGGGCTCGCTGGATCTGCAGCGAGTGCTACGTGACGGCGAACACGCATTCTCCCCGGGCCTGCTGGCCCGCGCGCACGGTGGCGTCCTCTATGTCGACGAGGTGAACCTACTGCACGATCATCTGGTCGACATCCTGCTCGACGCCGCCGCGATGGGCCGGGTGCACATCGAACGAGACGGTATCTCCCATACGCACGAGGCCCGATTCGTCCTGATCGGAACCATGAATCCCGAAGAGGGCGAACTACGTCCGCAACTGCTCGACCGATTCGGTCTGACGGTCGATGTGCACGCATCCCGTGACGTCGACGTGCGGGTGGAGGTGATCCGCCAGCGCATGGCCTATGAAGCGGACCCGGACGCGTTTGCGCAGAAATACGCCGGGGCCGACGCCGAACTGGCCCGCCGCATCGCGGTGGCCCGCACCATCGTCGACGACGTGGTGTTGCCGGACAACGAACTGCGCCGGATTGCAGCCCTGTGCGCGGCTTTCGACGTCGACGGCATGCGCGCCGATCTGGTGGTGGCTCGCACCGCCGCCGCGCACGCGGCGTGGCGCGGCGCGGGCAGCGTGGAAGAACAGGACATCCGGGTCGCAGCCGAACTGGCGTTGCCGCATCGTCGCCGCCGCGACCCCTTCGACGACCATGGCATCGAACGTGACCTGCTGGACGAAGCCCTGGCCCGCGCGGGCGCGGACTCCGAGGGTGAACCCGACCCCGATCCCGACCCGCCCGGCGGCGGTACATCCGCCGATCATCATGAGGGCGAACGCAATTCCACGCAGCCCAGGACATCCGCACCGCCGAAAGCCAGCGCGCCGCCCTCGAAGGTTTTTCGCACCCGCGCGTTGACGGTGCCCGGTGTGGGGGAAGGGGCACCCGGCCGGCGATCACGCGCCCGCAATGCGGCCGGCAGTATTGTGTCCGCGGCCGACCCGTCCGCTCCGGGCGCCCATGGCCTGCACCTGTTCGCGACGCTGCTCGCGGCAGCCGAAACCGCCTCGGGCCCCGGAGCGCTGCGGGTACAGCCGGAGAACCTGCGCCGGGCGGTCCGGGAAGGCCGCGAGGGCAACCTGGTGATCTTCGTCGTCGACGCATCCGGCTCGATGGCCGCACGCGACCGGATGGCCGCCGTCAGCGGTGCCGCTATGTCGTTGCTGCGCGATGCCTATCAGCGACGCGACAAGGTCGCCGTGATCACCTTCCGTCAGCAGGGAGCCAGGATTCTGCTGCCGCCGACCTCGTCGGCGCACATTGCCGGGCGCCGACTGGCCCGGTTCGACACCGGTGGCAAGACACCGCTGGCCGAGGGCCTGCTGGCCGCGCGGGAGCTGGTGATCCGCGAAAGGGTACGCGACCGCGCTCGCCGCCCCCTGGTGGTGGTACTGACCGACGGACGCGCCACGGCAGGACCAGACCCGTTGAGCCGCAGTTGGATTGCCGCTTCGAGGTTGGTCGCCGAAGGCGTCGCCGCCGTCGTCGTCGACTGCGAGACGTCCTATGTGAGACTGGGTCTGGCGCAGCAGCTGGCGCGTCAACTGGGCGGGCCCGCCATCCGGCTCGATCAGCTGCACGCCGAACACCTGACCCAGGCCGTCCGTAGCGTGGCGTGATATGCCCCAAGGAAATCCGATCGAAGTGCCCGATGACGGCTTGACCACAAGGGCGCGACGCAACACCCCGGTACTGGCCGTGCATACCGGCGCGGGCAAAGGCAAGTCGACGGCAGCGTTCGGAATGGCGTTGCGGGCCTGGAATGCCGGGATGGATGTGGCGGTTTTCCAGTTCGTCAAGAGCGCGAAATGGAGGGTGGGCGAAGAAGCGGCGTTTCGAGAGCTCGGTGCCCTGCACGAGCGCACCGGTGTGGGCGGGGCGGTGCAATGGCACAAGATGGGCTCGGGCTGGTCCTGGACACGCAAGTCGCGAAAGGACGATAGCCAGAAAGACCACGCCGCGGCGGCCGCCGACGGGTGGGCTGAGATCCGGCGCCGCCTGCAGGACCGGCAGCACGACTTCTATGTCCTCGACGAGTTCACCTACCCCTTGAAGTGGGGCTGGCTCGATGTCGACGACGTGGTGCAGACGCTGCGCGCTCGGCCGGGGCACCAGCATGTGGTGATCACCGGCCGCGACGCCCCGCCGCGGCTGATCGAGGCGGCCGACCTGGTGACCGAGATGAACAAGGTGAAGCATCCGATGGACGCCGGACGCAAGGGTCAGAAAGGCATCGAGTGGTGAACATGTCGTCTCATCGGCGCGAGCGCGCGCGTGTCTACGCCGACACGCCGTTGCGGGCGGCATTTTGCGGACGCTCGCGGACAGTCACATGACCTCAACGCCGGCGATAGTCATCGCCGCGCCCGCGTCGGGCAGTGGAAAGACCACGGTGGCAACGGGTTTGATCGGTGCGCTGCGCCAGGCCGGCCATCGGGTGGCCCCGTTCAAAGTCGGGCCGGACTTCATCGATCCGGGGTACCACACGTTGGCTGCGGGCCGGCCCGGCCGCAACCTGGATCCGGTGATGGTGGGCGAGCGGCTCATCGGACCGTTGTTCGGTCATGGCGGCCGTGGCACCGACATCGCGGTGATCGAAGGAGTGATGGGCCTGTTCGACGGCCGTATCGGCCCGGACGCGCGTGCTCCGGCGGCCGGATCCACGGCGCACGTCGCCGGACTGCTCGGTGCGCCGGTGATTCTGGTGGTGGACGCCCGCGGCCAGAGTCACAGCATTGCCGCATTGCTGCACGGGTTCTCCACCTTCGACGCGCAGACCCGGGTCCGCGGTGTCATCCTCAACCGCGTCGGGACGGACAGGCACGAGCTGGTGCTGCGGCAGGCGTGTGAGCAGGTCGGGATCCCCGTGCTGGGGGCGATTCCCCGCACGGCCGAATTGGAACTCCCGTCGCGGTATCTGGGGTTGGTGACGGCGGTGGAGTACGGTCGCCACGCCCGGCGCGCGGTCGAGGCGATGACGGCGCTGGTGGCTCGTCACGTCGATCTGCCCGGGGTCGTGGCGGTCGCCGGCAGCCGGGTCGACGACCCGCCCTGGGACCCGTCGCGTGCGGTCGCCCGTGTCGACCGCAAGGCGCGAGTCGCCCTGGCGTCAGGTAAGGCGTTCAGCTTCGGTTACGCCGAGCACGCGGAGCTGTTGGCCGCCACCGGCGCCCAGGTCGCCGAGTTCGACCCGCTCAACGAAGGCCTGCCGGACGGGACCACCGCCGTGGTGCTGCCCGGCGGCTTTCCCGAGCAGTTCGCCGCGGAGCTGTCCGCCAACGACGTCGTCCGGCGTCAGATCGCCGGGCTGGCCGCGGCGGGTGCTCCCGTACACGCGGAGTGTGCGGGACTGATCTATCTGGTCAGGGAACTGGACGGATTCCCGATGTGCGGGGTGCTGGCCGGTGCAGCGCGCTTCACCGATCGGCTCACCCTGGGATATCGGGACGCGGTCGCGGTCGCGGACTCCTCGCTGTACGGAGTCGGTCAGCGGGTGGTGGGCCACGAATTCCACCGGACGGCGGTCACCTTCGCCGACAGCTACCAGCCGGCCTGGGTCTACCGCGGCCGGGATCTCGATCGGGTGCCCGACGGTGTCGTGCACGCCGGCGTGCATGCGTCGTATCTGCACACGCACCCGGCCGCGGCGCCCGACGCGGTGGCCCGCTTCGTCGCGTACGCCGGCGAGCCGCGGCCGGCGGGACCTTAAGATTGCCCGGTGACTGAGAGCCCCTACCTGGTGGGACTGCGTCTGACCGGCCGCAAGGTGGTCGTCGTCGGCGGGGGAGGCGTCGCACAGCGCCGGTTACCGCTACTCATCGCCAGCGGCGCCGACGTGCACGTGATCACTCGCAGCGCCACCCGCGCCGTCGAGGCGATGGACGGGATCACGCTGTCACTGCGGCAATACCGGGACGGCGACCTGGACGGTGCCTGGTACGCGCTCGCCGCCACCGACGACCCGCAGGTCAACGCGGCCATCGTCGCCGAGGCCGAACGGTGCCGCGTGTTCTGCGTGCGCGCCGACATCGCCGTCGAGGGCACCGCGGTCACCCCGGCGTCGTTCAGCTATGCGGGACTTTCCGTCGGAGTGCTGGCCGGTGGTGAACACCGCCGTTCGGCGGCCATCCGGTCGGCGATCCGCGAGGCCCTACAAGAGGGACTCATCACGGAGGCCGGCTTCGGCGACGTCGTCCGGGGCACGGTGGCGCTGGTGGGTGGCGGTCCGGGGGATCCAGAACTGATCACCGTGCGAGGCCGCAGGTTGCTCGCCCAGGCCGACGTGGTGGTCGCCGACCGGCTTGCACCGCCGGAGCTGCTGGCCGAGCTGTCGCCACACGTGGAGGTGATCGACGCCGCCAAGATCCCCTATGGCCGTGCCATGGCCCAGGACGCGATCAACGCGGTGCTGATCGATCGGGCCAGGGCCGGCAAGTTCGTGGTGCGTCTCAAAGGCGGCGATCCGTTCGTGTTCGCCAGGGGGTACGAGGAAGTCCTGGCGTGCGCGGAAGCGGGCATTCCGGTGACTGTGGTGCCGGGTGTGACCAGTGCCATAGCTGTGCCCGCTCTGGCGGGCGTTCCGGTCACTCACCGGGCCACGAATCACGAGTTTGTGGTGGTCAGCGGCCATCTGGCGCCCGACCATCCCGAATCGTTAGTGAATTGGGACGCTTTGGCGGCATTGTCCGGCACCATTATTTTGCTGATGGCCGTCGAACGCATCGAGCTTTTCGTCGCCGCGCTATTGAAAGGCGGCCGACCTGCGGATACTCCGGTGATTGTGGTGCAGCAAGGAACGACGGCGGCGCAGCAGACGTTGCGGGCCACGCTCGCGGACACGCCGGAGAAGGTCCGCGCCGAGGGCGTTCGACCTCCCGCGATCGTCGTCATAGGGCCGGTGGCGGCGTTCGGGGTTTAAACGATTCTTAAGATTACTGTAAGGTAACCCGTTATGACGGCTCTCAACGACTCAGAGCGGGCAGTCCACACTTGGACTGATGGACGCTCAGAACGTTCGGCCCAGGAGCGTCCCACAAGATCGGTGGAGACCGCTTTGCAGCGCATGAGCAGGTACTACCCGACGTGGTTGCCCTCACGCCGGTTCATCGCCGCTGTCATCGCCATCGGCGGAATGCAGCTCCTGGCCACCATGGACAGCACCGTCGCCATCGTCGCGCTTCCTAAGATTCAGAACGAGCTGAGCCTCTCCGACGCCGGTCGTAGCTGGGTGATCACCGCTTATGTGCTGACCTTCGGCGGGCTGATGCTGCTCGGCGGCCGGCTCGGCGACACCATCGGGCGCAAGCGCACCTTCATCGTCGGTGTCGCGCTGTTCACCATTTCGTCGGTGCTGTGCGCGGTCGCCTGGGACGAGGTGACGCTGGTGATCGCCCGGCTCTCCCAGGGCGTGGGTTCGGCGATCGCCTCGCCGACCGGACTTGCGCTGGTCGCGACCACCTTCCCGAAGGGGCCGGCGCGTAACGCCGCGACGGCCGTGTTCGCCGCGATGACGGCGGTCGGATCGGTGATGGGCCTGGTGGTCGGCGGGGCGCTGACCGAGGTCTCGTGGCGGCTGGCGTTCATGGTCAATGTGCCGATCGGCTTGGTGATGATCTACCTGGCCCGCACCGCGTTGCGCGAGACCAACCGGGAGCGGATGAAGCTCGATGCCGCCGGGGCCATGCTGGCCACGCTGGCGTGCACGGCTGCCGTCTTCGCGTTCTCCGTGGGCCCGGAAAAGGGCTGGATGTCGGTGACCACCATCGGATCGGGTCTGGTGGCAATGGCCGCGGCCATCGCCTTCGCCATCGTGGAGCGCACCGCGGAGAACCCGGTCATTCCGTTCCAGCTGTTCCGCGACCGCAACCGCTTGGTCACCTTCATCGCGATCTTCCTGGCCGGTGGTGTCATGTTCACCCTGACGGTGTCCATTGGCCTGTACGTGCAGGACATCCTCGGCTACAGCGCGCTGCGCGCGGGCGTGGGCTTCATTCCGTTCGTCATCGGGGTGGGAATCGGCCTGGGTATCTCCTCTCAGCTGGTGTCCCGGTTTTCCCCGCGGGTGTTGACCATCGGCGGCGGCTGGCTGCTGCTGATCGCGATGATTTACGGCTCGATGTGCATGCATCGCGGCGCCGCCTACTTCCCCAATTTGGTGATGCCGATCGTGATCGGTGGGATCGGCATCGGCATTGTCGGTGTGCCGCTGACGCTGTCCGCGATCGCGGGTGTCGGTTTCGACCAGATCGGCCCGGTGTCGGCGATGACGCTCATGTTGCAGAGCCTGGGCGGGCCGCTGGTGCTGGCGGTCATCCAGGCCGTGATCACTTCCCGCACGCTGTACCTCGGCGGCACGACCGGTCCCGTGAAATTCATGAACGACTTCCAGTTGCAGGCGCTCGACCACGGCTACACCTATGGCCTGCTGTGGATCGCGGGAGCGGCCGTCATCGTCGGCATCGCGGCGCTGTTCATCGGCTACACGCCGGAGCAGGTCGCGCACGCGCAAGAGGTCAAGGAAGCGATCGACGCCGGAGAGCTGTAGCTCCCGGCGTCAGGCAGCACGGAGCGGCCAGATCAGCTGGCGCACGTAGCCTGCGGGTTCGCTGTCGTCGATGCCGTAGTGCGCCGGCCATTGGCGCGCCGGCAGGTAGAGCGTGCCGAACAGTGCGTCGACGACGGGAAACTCGCCGGCGTAGTTGGAGTTGTAGGCCTGCGGTTCACGGGCGTGGTGCCAGTGGTGGAACTGCGGGGTGGCGATCAGCCATCGCAGCGGTCCGAACGTTAGCCGCACGTTGGCATGGATGAAAATGGCCTGCAGGGTCACCAAAACCACGAACGCGCCCAGGCTGACGCGGCCGAACCCCAACGCATACAGCGGCAACACCGCGGACGAGCGGATGAAAATCTGATCGAGCGGGTGCAGGTGGTTTGCGGCGAGCCAATCCATTTCGCGAATGCTGTGGTGCACGCGGTGGAACCGCCACAACAGCGGAACCTCGTGCGCGGCGCGATGCCCCGCGTAGCCGCCGACGGTAGCGATCGCCAGGGCCGCGACAATCTGCACCGAGCTCGGACTCGCGGCGATCGCGGCGCGGAACGGGAGCGGCACCAAAGCCCGCGCAATGGTGCCCACAACCGCTACCACGACAACGAGTCCGACCTTGAGTGCCGCCCCATTGATCAGGTAATGCACCACGTCCGTGCGCCATCCCGCCCGCAGCACCTGGCGCGGGCGCAGGGCGAACAGGCGCTCCAGTGGTATGAAAATGATTGCCAGGATGACCATCCCGACCAGGATTCCGCCTCGCACGCTCAGCGCGCCCAAAACCAGCGCCGAGGTGAGCAGCACCAGGACGACGCCGCTGAATCCCGCGTCCCCCGGCGGGTCAGCCGGCCGCGCCGTCGCCGCGGGCTTGCTGCGGGTCGCCGGCCCCGGTAGTCGCCTCGGCAGCCGGCCCCACCCGGCCAGCACTCCGCCGGCCACGACAATTCCGGCCAGTCCGGCTACGGGCCGCTGCGTGGCCAGCCCGATCGCCACGATCAGAATCGTCGACTGGATTCCCAGTGCCGGCATGCTCAACACCCGCTGACCCCGCAGCACACGAATCGCGTGCCAGCCCACCAACGCCGCTGCCATCAGCAGCACCAACGCCGGCAATCCCGCGCCGGGGCCAAGACGAGTTCGCCCCATACCCGCGAGAACCCGTGCGGCATAGAGGAGCGCGATCAACTCGATGAAATACAAGAGGATCAAAGCCAGCACGATGGGCCGGGAATCGCGGGCAGCGCTGAACACACGGGCACGCATACGCGCCAACCTAACCCTTGCGGCTGAAGAACGGCTTAAATTTCACCGTTGAGCGGGCTGTGTTGGTTACCCCGGCGTCAGCCGGCCGGCTTGCAGCAGCACGTCACCGAGCCTGTAATTTCGCAGGGCCCTACTCGTACTTTGTCTGCGATTTTGCAGGCTCGGTGCAGGGGCGGTGCTCGATCTGAATTGCCGCACCCCCGCGGCGTGCCATCCCGGCCGCATCGTCGTCAGACTAGGCTTGCCGCCTGTGATCACCAGGATGTCCGAGCTGTTTGTGCGCACCTTGCGCGACGATCCCGCCGACGCAGAGGTGCCCAGCCACAGGCTCCTGATCCGCGCCGGGTATGTCCGGCCCATCGCCCCGGGCCTGTACAGCTGGCTGCCGCTCGGCCTGAAGGTGCTGCGCAACATCGAACGCGTGGTCCGTGAGGAGATGAACGCGATCGGCGGCCAGGAGATTCTGTTCCCGGCGCTGCTGCCGCGCGGCCCCTACGAGACGACGAACCGGTGGACCGAATACGGCGACAGCGTCTTCCGCCTGCAGGACCGCCGCGGTAACGACTACCTGCTGGGCCCCACCCACGAGGAAGTATTCACCCTGACCGTCAAGGGCGAGTACAGCTCCTACAAAGACTTCCCGCTGACGCTGTATCAGATCCAGACCAAATACCGGGACGAGGCGCGCCCGCGCGCCGGCATCCTGCGCGCCCGCGAGTTCGTGATGAAGGACTCGTACTCCTTCGACATCGACGCCGCGGGGCTCAAGGCCTCCTACCACGCCCACCGGGAGGCCTACCAGCGCATGTTCGACCGCCTGCAGGTGCGCTACGTGATCGTGTCCGCGGTCTCCGGAGCGATGGGCGGCAGCGCATCCGAAGAGTTCCTGGCCGAGAGCCCGATCGGCGAGGACACCTTCGTCCGGTGCGTGGAATCCGGCTACGCCGCCAACGTCGAAGCCGTCATCACCGCCCGCCCGGAGTCGAGGCCCATCGAAGGGCAGCCGCCGGCCCAGGTCCACGACACCGGCGACACCCCGACCATCGCCACACTCGTGGCGTGGGCCAACGAGGCCGAACTTGGCCTGGACCGCACCGTCACCGCCGCCGACACCCTCAAGAACGTCCTGGTGAAGGTCCGCCGGCCGGGGGAAGACTGGGAGCTGCTGGCCATCGGTGTGCCCGGTGACCGCGAGGTCGACGACAAGCGGCTGGGCGCGGCGTTGGAACCGGCCGAGTACGCCTTGCTCGACGACGCAGATTTTGCCCGCCACCCGTTCCTGGTCAAGGGTTACATCGGCCCGAAATCCCTGCGGGACAACGACGTTCGCTATCTCGTCGACCCGCGCGTCGTCGACGGCACCAGCTGGATCACCGGGGCCGACGAGCCCGGGCGCCATGTGGTGGGTCTGGTGGCGGGCCGCGACTTCACCGCCGACGGCACCATCGAGGCCGCAGAGGTGCGCGAGGGTGACCCGTCGCCCGATGGGGCCGGGCCGCTGGTGATGGCCCGCGGCATCGAGATCGGCCACATCTTCCAGCTCGGCCGTAAGTACACCGACGCGTTCAGCGCCGACGTGCTCGGCGAAGACGGCAAGCCGGTGCGGCTGACCATGGGCTCCTACGGCATCGGGGTATCGCGACTGGTCGCCGTCATCGCCGAACAGCACCACGACGAGCTCGGCCTGCGCTGGCCGGCGTCGGTCGCGCCGTTCGTTGTGCACCTGGTGATGGCCAACAAGGACCCCGAGGCCCGCCTGGGCGCCGCGAAGCTGGCCGCCGAGCTGGACATGGTGGGCGTCGACGTGCTGCTCGACGACCGGCAGGCATCACCGGGGGTCAAGTTCAAGGACGCCGAACTGCTCGGCGTGCCCTGGGTCGTGGTGGTGGGCCGCGGCTGGGCGGAGGGCAGAGTGGAGTTGCGCAACCGCTTCTCCGGAGAGACCAGTGAACTCAGCGTGGGCGAATCGCTGACCAGTGACCTGGTCGCGGCCATCAGCCCCTGAGAGCCGGCGGGCTACTCGTTGCCGCCCGGGAAGGACGTGGTGATCGGCCAGCCGCCGAGGACCTTGTTCCACCGCGCGGCCATCACCGCACTCTGCGTCAGCGCGGTCGAGGCGAACGCGCGATCCTCGGCCGTCTCGGCGTGCTCGACGACCGCCCGCCACGCCGTCGCGCCGTCGTTCTCCATCCGTGCCGCCAGCCGTGCCGCGTCTGCCGGGCTGCCCACCGGGGAGGGGAGCTGATAGCCGGCCGCGGCCGGTGGCACGGTGACCTTGCGTGCGGTCAGCATCGCGATGACGTCGTCGCGGCGCTGCCGGTGCTGGCTGAGCGCCTCCACCACCAGATCGTTAACGCTGGGAGGCGACAGCGCCGAGACGATGCCGTAGCCGTAGATGGTGCCGTGCTCGACGGCCAGCGCATCGCTGAGCGCCGACACGTCGGAGTCTTTACCGCCGGGACTCTGCTTGTGCGGAGCCGCGACGAAGCTGGGCTCGGCAGACGTCATATCGACGGCCCCCCGGGCACCAGCGCAACCTCACAGGATGCGGTGCAGGACGCGGCGATCGACGCAAGCAGACCGGCCCGATAGCCCGAAGACGTCGACACCAGGCGGTTGGCATCCTCAGCTGACTTGCGCAGCGAGTCGATGACGTCCGAGACCGGTGGCGGAGGTGGCGGCGGGGCCTCCGGCTCGGTGGAGCCGGAGCTCGTCGTCTCACTCGCAGACGAGACGAGCTTGCCCGCCGCCCGTGCGATCTCGGTCGACAGCGCCCGGGCGTGCGCGGCGCGCTGGGTGGCGACCACGGTCAGCGCGGCGGCGATCTGCGGGGGGCTGCCGATGGCGCCTGCCGCGGCACCGGCCAGCGCACTGTCATGGCGGGCCTGGTCCAACGGGCCTAACAACTCCTCGACGGCGGGGGGTTTGGGTGTGGACTCGCCGCAGGCGGTCACCACCACCCCGAGTGCAGCCAGGGCCGCACCGCCGGCGAGCACACCCCGCCTGCTGATGACGGGTACTGCTCTGGGCACGTTCCACATCCTGCCATCACCGCGCCCGGCGCCGACGCCAGCCACGATGCGGCCGGGTGGCGCAGATGCGGCCACGACGTCGTGAACGGGCGTCAACAGCGAATCCTGGCGTATCGTTGGTAGCTGGCTCTCCGAGTTCGCTGGGAGCGCCCCGCTTACGACACATCAGGCGGCAGACCGGCCGGAAACCGCCGATGACCGACAACTCAAGATGAGGAGCTCGCCGTGACCACCGAGCTACCTTCGCAGACGCAGGTGATCGAGCTACTCAGTGGCGAGTTCGCGCGCGCCGGTTACGAGATCGAAGACGTGGTCATCAACACTCGCACCCGCCCGCCGCGCATCACCGTGATCGCCGACGGCGACACCGCTCTTGACCTGGACTCCATCGCGGCGCTGTCACGCATCGCGTCGGATTTGCTGGATGGCCTCGACGGTGCGGGCGACGGCGCCAATGGCTATGTCCTCGAGGTCAGTTCCCCCGGTGTGGAACGACCGCTGACCGACGAGAAGCATTTCCGCCGGGCGCGGGGCCGCAAAGTGAACCTGGTGCTGGCCGACGGATCGCGGCTGACCGGCCGGGTCGGTGACACCGGCAACGGCACGGTGTCGGTGGTGGTCCGGATCGGCCGGGACTTCACGGTACGGCATGTCCCGCTATCGGAGATCACCAAAGCTGTTGTGCAGGTTGAGTTTTCACCGCCAGTGCAAGCCGAGCTGGAACTGTCGGGCGGGGTACCGGGGACGGAGGCCGAAGCATGAACATCGACATGGCCGCACTCCATGCGATCGAGGTGGACCGGGGCATCTCGGTCAACGAACTGTTGGAGACGATCAAATCCGCGTTGCTCACCGCCTACCGGCACACCGAAGGGCACCAGCCCGACGCCCGCATCGAGATCGATCGGAAAACCGGGATGGTGAAGGTGATCGCCCGCGAGACCGACGAAGACGGCAACCTGATCAGCGAATGGGATGACACACCCGAGGGTTTCGGCCGCATCGCCGCCACCACTGCGCGCCAGGTGATGCTGCAGCGTTTCCGCGACGCGGAGAACGAACGCACCTTTGGTGAGTTCTCCACCCGCGAAGGCGAGATCGTCGCCGGTGTCATCCAGCGTGACAGCCGGGCCAACGCCCGTGGCCTGGTCGTCGTCCGGATGGGCACCGAAGCCAAGGCCTCCGAGGGTGTGATCCCGGCCGCCGAGCAGGTGCCCGGCGAAAGTTACGAGCACGGCAACCGGCTGCGCTGCTACGTCGTCGGTGTCAGTCGCGGCTCCCGCGAGCCGCTGATCACGCTTTCGCGCACCCACCCGAACCTGGTGCGCAAGCTGTTCTCGCTGGAAGTTCCCGAGATCGCCGACGGCTCGGTGGAGATCGTGGCAGTGGCCCGCGAAGCCGGGCACCGGTCCAAGATCGCCGTCACGTCACGAGTGCCCGGTCTGAACGCCAAGGGCGCCTGCATCGGGCCGATGGGGCAGCGGGTCCGCAACGTGATGAGCGAGTTGTCGGGGGAGAAGATCGACATCATCGACTACGACGAGGACCCGGCGCGCTTCGTGGCCAACGCGTTGTCGCCGGCCAAGGTCGTGTCGGTGTCGGTGATCGACCCGAACGCCCGGGCCGCCCGCGTGGTCGTTCCTGACTTCCAGTTGTCGCTGGCCATCGGCAAGGAAGGACAGAACGCGCGGCTGGCCGCCCGCCTCACCGGGTGGCGCATCGACATCCGGGGTGACGCGCCGGGTCAGCCCGAACAGGGCGCGAGCCACGGGATGGCGCACGAGCGTTGACCCGGACCCGCGGGCGGTTCTGACCACCGGTCGGGTGACGCTAGACTGAGCCGTGATCCAGCGCGAGCCTTCGGCCTCCGGGACCAGCAGGACGCACCAACACATCGACGGACCGGTGCGGACATGTGTCGGATGTCGGAAGCGAGAGCTGGCCGCCGAACTGCTTCGAGTGGTGGCTAGGTCTACCGGGAACGGCAACTACGCCGTGATCGTTGACACAGCCGGAAGCCTGCCGGGGCGAGGTGCGTGGTTGCATCCCGTTCCGCAGTGCGCACAACAGGCGATCCGGCGGCAAGCCTTCACGCGAGCGCTGCGCATCACCGGTTCACCGGACACATCCGCGGTGACCGAGCATTTCAGCTCGGCGCACCGCGCAAAAGAACAGGTAGCAACGAACATGAGCACACCGTGAAGTCCCGATGACTCCCACCTCTATGCGTTACAGCTAGCACCCGAGGCGCGGCCCACGACTGTCGCCTCATAGACAGGAGATGTAGTGGCAGGTAAGGCCCGCGTACACGAGTTAGCCAAGGAACTCGGTGTCACCAGCAAGGAAGTTCTCGCCCGACTGACCGAACAGGGCGAATTCGTCAAATCGGCATCATCGACGGTGGAAGCACCCGTGGCACGGCGGTTGCGCGAGTCGTTCGGCGGCGGCAAACCCGCCGCCGCGAAGAGCCCGCAATCGGTCCCCGCGGCCAGCGCCCCGACGGCGGCCAAGCCCGCCGCGAAAGCGGCCCCGTCAGCTGCGGATTCGGCTCTGGACCGCGCGCTGGACAAGGCGGTCGGCAATGGCGCGCCCACCAGCGCTCCGGCACGGCCGGCCGCCCCCGAGCGACCGGCCACTCCGGCGCCGCCGGCTGCACCGGCCACCCCGGCCGCTCCCGCAGCCAGGGCCGCCAAGCCGGCGCCCCCGGCCCCGCCGGCTCCCGCTCCGGCGGCCCCGCCACCGGCACAGCCGCCCACACCGCAGGCCCCGCAGGCGGGCGTGACGCCCGGACCCCGCCCGGGTCCCATGCCTAAGCCCGGCGTGCGCACCCCCCGCGTCGGCAACAACCCGTTCTCCTCGGCGCAGCCGGTGGACCGGCCGATTCCGCGTCCGCATCCGCAGGCTCCGCGCCCCGGCGCACCCCGGCCGGGTGCCCCACGACCGGGCGGGGCCTCTCCGGGCAGCATGCCGCCGCGTCCCGGTGGCGCCTCCGGCGGGCCTCGTCCGCCGCGCACCGGCGCACCCCGGCCCGGCGGTGCCCGCCCCGGTGGAAGTGGCGGTCCCGGCGGCGGTGGCGGCGGCGGTAACTACCGCGGCGGCGGCGGCGTCGGCGCTGCACCCGGCGGTGGCGGCGGTTTCCGGGGTCGTCCCGGTGGCGGTGGACCCCCCGGCGGTGGCGGCGGTGGCGGCGGCCGCCCCGGTCAGCGCGGTGGTGCGGCAGGTGCGTTCGGCCGTCCCGGTGGCGCGCCGCGGCGTGGCCGCAAGTCCAAGCGGGCCAAACGCGCCGAGTACGAGAACATGCAGGCGCCGGTCGTCGGTGGCGTGCGATTGCCGCACGGCAACGGCGAGACCATCCGGCTGGCCCGGGGTGCGTCGCTGAGCGACTTCGCCGACAAGATCAACGCCAACCCGGCCGCGCTGGTGCAGGCGCTGTTCAACCTGGGTGAGATGGTCACGGCCACCCAGTCGGTGGGCGACGAGACGCTCGAGCTGCTGGGCAGCGAGATGAACTACAACGTTCAGGTCGTCAGTCCCGAGGACGAGGACCGCGAGCTGCTGGAGTCTTTCGATCTCTCCTACGGAGAAGACTCAGGGGACGAAGGCGATCTGCAGACCCGCCCGCCGGTGGTCACCGTGATGGGTCACGTCGACCACGGCAAGACCCGCCTGCTGGACACCATCCGTAACGCCAGCGTCCGCGAGGGCGAGGCGGGTGGCATCACCCAGCACATCGGCGCCTACCAGGTCGGCGTCAATTTCGAGGGCAGCGAGCGGCTGATCACCTTCATCGACACCCCGGGTCACGAGGCGTTCACCGCGATGCGTGCCCGCGGCGCGAAGGCCACCGACATCGCCATCCTGGTGGTCGCGGCCGATGACGGCGTGATGCCGCAGACGGTGGAGGCCATCAACCACGCCCAGGCCGCCGACGTGCCGATCGTGGTGGCGGTCAACAAGATCGACAAGGAGGGCGCCGACCCGGCCAAGATTCGCGGGCAGCTCACCGAATACGGTTTGGTGGCAGAGGATTTCGGCGGCGACACGATGTTCGTCGATATCTCCGCCAAGCAGGGCACCAACATCGAGGCGCTGGAAGAGGCGGTGCTGCTGACCGCCGACGCCGCCCTGGATCTGCGGGCCAACCCCGACATGGAGGCCCAGGGTGTGGCCATCGAGGCGCACCTGGACCGCGGTCGCGGGCCGGTGGCCACCGTGCTGATTCAGCGCGGCACGCTGCGGGTCGGCGACTCCATCGTCGCCGGCGACGCTTACGGCCGCGTCCGCCGCATGGTCGACGAGCACGGCGAGGACATCCACGAGGCGTTGCCGTCGCGCCCGGTGCAGGTCATCGGCTTCACGTCGGTGCCCGGCGCCGGTGACAACCTGCTGGTCGTCGACGAGGACCGCATCGCCCGCCAGATCGCCGACCGGCGCAGCGCCCGCAAGCGCAACGCCCTGGCCGCCCGCAGCCGCAAGCGGATCAGCCTGGAGGACCTGGACTCGGCGCTGAAGGAAACCAGCCAGCTGAACCTGATCCTCAAGGGCGACAACGCCGGTACGGTCGAGGCGCTGGAAGAGGCCCTGATGGGTATCGAGGTGGACGACGAAGTGGCGCTGCGCGTCATCGACCGCGGTGTCGGCGGCATCACCGAGACCAACGTCAACCTCGCGTCGGCGTCGGATGCGATCATCATCGGCTTCAATGTGCGTGCCGAAGGCAAGGCGACGGAGCTGGCGAACCGCGAAGGCGTCGAGATCCGCTACTACTCGGTCATCTACCAGGCGATCGACGAGATCGAGAAGGCCCTGCGCGGCATGCTCAAGCCGATCTACGAGGAGAACCAGCTCGGCCGTGCCGAGATCCGGGCGATCTTCCGGTCCTCGAAGGTCGGGATCATCGCGGGCTGCATGATCACCTCCGGGGTGGTGCGCCGCAACGCCAAGGCCCGGCTGTTGCGGGACAACATCGTGGTGACCGAGAACCTCTCGATCCACTCGCTGCGGCGGGAGAAGGACGACGTCACCGAGGTCCGGGAGGGCTTCGAGTGCGGTCTGACCCTGGGCTACTCGGACATCAGGGAAGGCGACATCATCGAGTCCTTCGAGCTCGTCCAGAAGGAACGTTCCTGATGAGCCCGGTGAGCTGGCATGGCTGACCCCGCCCGGGCACGCCGGCTGGCCAGACGGATCAGCACGATCGTCGCTTCGGCGATCGAGTACGAGATCAAGGATCCGGGGCTGGCCGGAGTGACGATCGTCGACACCAAGGTCACCAACGACCTGCATGACGCGACGGTCTACTACACGGTGATGGGCCCGACGCTGGACGACGAGCCCGATTACGCCGGCGCCGCCGCGGCCCTGGACCGGGCCAAGGGTGTCCTGCGGACCAGGGTGGGAGCGGGCACCGGTGTGCGCTTCACCCCGACCCTGACCTTCACCCGCGACACGACGTCGGACACGGTGAACCGGATGGAGGAGTTGCTGGCCCGGGCGCGCGCCGCGGATGCCGATCTGGCGCGCGTGCGGGTGGGCGCCAAACCGGCAGGGGAGGCCGACCCGTACCGTGAGAGTGGGTCGGCGGCCGAACCGCCGGCCGCCGGGGGGCGTGGAGATATCGAAGCTTTGGGGGTACCACCCGCTTGCGGGGGAGACACCGATGACGATAGTCAATCGCAAGATCGATCCGAAGACTGACCTGACCGGCATGCCGCGCCTGAACGGGGCGCGCGTCGACGTCGTCGGCGCCGTCGAGTTGTTGGCGGGCGCGGATTCGGTCGCGGTGGTCTGCCACGTCCATCCCGACGCCGACACGATAGGCGCCGGCCTCGCCCTGGGCGCGGTGCTCGACCGGTGCGACAAGAAAGTCCAGGTCAGCTTCGCCGCGCCGGCGGAACTGCCGGAGTCGCTGCGCTCACTTCCCGGCTGTCACCTGCTGGTGGCCCCCGACGAGGTGCTTCACGACGTGGACCTGGTGGTCACCGTCGACGTCCCGAGCATGCATCGGCTCGGCTCGCTGCAGGATCTGGCCGGTCCCGGCCAGGAACTGCTGGTCATCGATCACCACGCGTCCAACGGATTCTTCGGCACCGCCAACTTCGTGGACACGTCCGCGGATTCGACAACCATGATGATCGCCGAGATCCTCGACGTATGGGGCAAGCCGATCGACCGCGATGTGGCGCACTGCATCTACGCCGGGTTGACCACCGACACCGGGTCGTTCCGCTGGGCCAGCGCTCGCGCCCTGCGGCTGGCCGCCCGGCTCGTGGACATCGGCGTCGACAACGCTGCCATCAGCCGGTCGCTGATGGATAGTCATCCCTATGCCTGGTTGCCGATGCTTTCCCGGGTGCTGGGGACCGCCCAGTTGCTGCCCGAGGCGGCCGGCGGGCAGGGATTGGTCTACGCGGTGGTGGACCACCACGAGTGGGTCAACGCGCGGTCTGAGGAAGTCGAGAGCGTTGTCGACATTGTGCGCACCACGCAGGAGGCCGGGGTGGCGGCGGTGTTCAAGGAAGTCGCACCTGAGCAATGGTCGGTATCGATGCGGGCCAAATCGATCGATCTGGCCACCGTGGCGATCGGATTCGGCGGCGGCGGCCACCGTTTGGCGGCCGGCTACTCGACCACTGGCTCCATCGACGATGTGGTGGCCGCGCTGCGCGCGGCGCTCGATTAGCCGCCTTGCCGCAGAGCGGGCGGGATCCCGGTCGGCCTACCACCGGCGGCCGCCAGATTGCGGCACTGGCGCTGCCCGCTTTGGGTGTGCTGGCCGCTGAGCCGTTGTACCTGCTGTTCGACACCGCGGTGGTCGGCCGGCTGGGGGCGGTTCCGCTGGCGGGCCTGGCCGTCGGCAGCCTGATCCTCGGCCTGGTCAGCACCCAGCTGACGTTTCTGTCCTACGGCACCACCGCCCGGGCGGCTCGCTTCTACGGTGCCGCGGACCGCGTCGCGGCTGTCAACGAGGGCGTCCAGGCGACGTGGCTGGGCCTGGGCCTGGGTGCGGCCATCGTCCTTGTGGTTCAGGCCGTGGCGGAGCCGGTGGTTGAGGTGATCGGATCCAATGGTCCCATTGCCTCCGTCGCCCTGCCTTGGCTGCGGATCGCCATCGCGGGTGCCCCGGCGATCCTGGTCTCACTGGCCGGGAACGGCTGGATGCGCGGCGTGCAGGACACCGTGCGGCCGTTGCGTTATGTGGTCACGGGTTTCGCTGTCTCGGCGCTCATGTGCCCGCTGCTGGTGTACGGCTGGGCGGGCGTGCCGCGGCTGGGCCTGCCCGGTTCGGCGGTCGCGAATCTGGCCGGCCAGTGGCTGGCGGCGCTGTTGTTCGGCGGCGCACTGCTGGCCGAACGCATCCCGCTGCGGCTCGATCGCGCCGCACTACGTGCCCAGCTGGTGATGGGGCGCGATTTGATCCTGCGCAGCATGGCCTTTCAAGTCTGTTACGTCTCGGCCGCCGCGGTGGCCGCACGGTTCGGGGCAGCCGCACTGGCCGCCCACCAGATTGTGTTGCAGCTGTGGACATTTCTAGCGCTGGTGCTGGATTCGCTGGCCATCGCCGCGCAATCACTGGTGGGCGCCGCGCTGGGGGCCGGCGACGCCGGGCATGCCAAGTGGGTCGCGTGGCGGGTGTCGTGGTTCTCGCTGTTGGCGGCCGGCCTGCTGGCCCTCGCATTCGGGGCGGGCTCGGCGGTACTGCCGGACCTGTTCACCGACGACGGCTCCGTGCTGGCCGCGGTGGCTGTCCCGTGGTGGTTCATGGTGGCCCAATTGCCGATTGCGGGAGTAGTTTTCGCGCTGGACGGCGTGCTGCTGGGGGCCGGAGACGCCGCGTTCATGCGCACCGCTACGGTCGCCAGCGCGTTGCTGGGATTTCTGCCGTTGATCTGGTTATCGCTGCTTTTCGGATGGGGCCTGGCCGGCATCTGGTCCGGGTTGAGCACCTTCATGGTGTTGCGGTTGGCCTTAAGCGGATGGCGGGCGCTGTCCGGGCGGTGGCTGGTCACGGGGACGGGCTGAGCCCGTCCGCTCTGGCGAGATTGCCGTGGTGGTTGTGGTTGACCACATAATCACTGCCGTGACGGCAATCTCGGCGCCGATGGGCCGGGCTACACTGCGCCGGTGAGGACGACGGAGCGGGCCCGGCGCCGCGCGTGGAGTGACTACGCGCTGTTCGTCGTGCTCGTCGGTCCCAACGTGGCGTTGCTGCTGCTGTTCATCTACCGGCCGCTGGCCGACAACATCCGGTTGTCGTTTTTCGACTGGAACATCTCAGACCGGGAAGCGGAATTCATCGGGCTGTCCAATTACGCGGAGTGGTTCACCCGTTCCGACACGGCCCGGATCGTGCTCAATACGGCGGTGTTCACCGTGGCGGCGGTGGCGGGCTCTATGGTATTGGGTTTGGCCCTGGCCATGCTGCTCGATCAGCCGCTGCGCGGCCGGAACCTGGTGCGCTCCACGGTGTTCGCTCCGTTCGTGATCTCCGGTGCGGCGGTCGGTCTGGCCGCCCAGTTCGTCTTCGACCCACACTTCGGCCTCATTCAGGACCTGCTGCACCGCCTTGGGCTCGGGGTGCCCGATTTCTACCAGGACGCGCACTGGGCGATGTTCATGATCACCGTCACCTATGTCTGGAAGAACCTCGGCTACACCTTCGTCATTTATCTGGCGGCGTTGCAGGGGGTGCGTCGAGATCTGTTGGAGGCGGCGCAGATTGACGGAGCCGGACGGTGGGCCACCTTCCGTGCGGTGACGTTGCCTCAGCTGCGGCCGACCACGTTCTTTCTGTCGATCACCGTGATGATCAGTTCGCTGCAGGTTTTCGACGTCATCAACGTCATGACCCGCGGCGGTCCGGAGGGCACCGGCACCACCACCATGGTCTACCAGGTGTATGTGGAGACCTTTCGTAATTTTCGCGCCGGCTACGGCGCTGCGGTGGCCACGATCATGTTCCTGGTGCTGCTGGCCATCACCTATTACCAGGTGCGAGTGATGGACAGGGGTCAGCGCCAATGACTTCCGATGGCTTGCGCCCGGCCCGGCTGCTGGGTTACGCCGCGATGCTGCTCGTGGTTGCACTGATCGCCGGCCCGCTGACCTTCGTGTTCTTCACCTCACTCAAAGATCAGCCCGACGTCTATTCGCAGCCGACCACCTGGCTGCCGCCACACTGGGATTTCCAGAATTACCGCACTGCCACCCACCAGATTCCGTTCTGGACATATGTGCGCAACTCGGTGATCATCACCTCCGCGCTGGCGGCGGTGAAATTCGTCCTTGGTGTGCTGAGTGCTTTCGGACTGGTGTTCGTGCGCTTCCCGGGCCGCAATGTGGTGTTCCTGCTGATCATCGCCGCATTGATGGTGCCCAACCAGATCACGGTGATCTCCAACTACGCGCTGATCTCCCAATTGGGTCTGCGCAACACTTTCCCCGGCATCATCTTGCCGTTGGCCGGCGTCGCGTTCGGGACCTTTCTGATGCGCAACCACTTTCTCTCGCTGCCCGCCGAGGTGATCGAGGCGGCCCGGATGGACGGCGCCCGGTGGTGGCAACTGCTGCTGCAGGTCGTGCTCCCCATGTCGGGGCCCACCATGGTGGCGTTCGGCATCATCACGGTCGTCAACGAATGGAACGAATATCTGTGGCCGTTCCTGATGTCCGACGACGAATCGGTGGCGCCGTTGCCGGTGGGCCTGACCTTCCTGCAGCAGGCCGAAGGCGTCACCAACTGGGGACCGGTGATGGCGGTAACGTTGTTGGCGATGTTGCCGATCCTGCTCATCTTCGTCGTGTTGCAACGGCAGATGATCAAGGGTCTCACGTCGGGCGCGGTGAAGGGATAGCGATGCAGCCCCTGAATCGCAGGCGGTTTCTGACGCTGGCCGCCGCCGGTGTGACGTCCGGTTGTGCCGGCCTGGGCGACCGCAGCCCGATCAAATCCGGCGATGGCCCAATCACGTTCTGGTCCAATCACCCTGGGCTGTCCACACCGGTGGAGCGGGAATTGATCGGCCGTTTCCGGGCAAAGTTTCCAGGGTTGCAGGTCAAGTTGATCGACGCCGGCAAAGACTACGACGAGGTCGCGCAGAAGTTCAATGCCGCACTCATCGGCGCCGACGTGCCCGATGTCGTTGTGCTGGACGACATCTGGTGGTTCCACTTCGCGCTCAGTGGTGTGCTGTCCCCGCTCGACGATCTGTTCCGGGAGGTGGGAGTCGACACCGGGGACTACGTGGATTCCCTGTTGGCCGACTACGACTTCGGCGGGCGCCACTACGCGGTGCCCTACGCGCGTTCTACGCCGCTGTTCTATTACAACAAGGCGATTTGGGAGCGGGCGGGCCTGCCGGACCGCGGTCCGAACTCCTGGCCGGAGTTCGACGATTGGGGCCCGCGACTGCAGCGCGTTGTCGGTCCCGGCAAGTGGGCGCACGGCTGGGCGAATTTCGAAACGATTTCGTGGACGTTCGAAGGGCCGAACTGGGCGTTCGGCGGCGCCTATTCCGACGAATGGACCCTGAGATTCACCGACCCGTCGACGATTGCGGCGGGCAACTTTCTGCGCGATTCGATACACGCCAAGCGTTATGCGACGGTCGCCCACAGCATTGCCAACGAGTTCGCCACCGGCATCCTGGCCTCAACGGTGACTTCCACGGGAACGCTGGTCGGCATCGCCGCCGCGGCGCGCTTCGATTTCGGCGTGGCGCCGTTGCCCACCGGGCCCGGTGGCGCTCCGGCCTGCCCGACCGGCGGCGCCGGCCTGGCGATCCCGATGAAGCTGTCGCAGGAGCGAAAGATCAACGCGCTCAAATTCATTGCCTTCATCACCAACCCACGCAACACCGCCTACTTCAGCCAGCACACCGGATACCTGGCGGTGCGTAAGTCCGCGGCCGGCGATCCCAGCCAGCAGCAGTATCTGGCCGAGCACCCCCGTGCCCGCGTCGCGCTCGATCAACTGCCGCACACCCGCCCGCAGGACTACGCGCGGGTTTTCCTGCCAGGTGGCGATCGCGTCATCGCATCCGGCCTGGAATCCGTCGGCCTCAAGGGCGCCGACGTGGGCGCAACGTTCGCCAGCATGCAGCGGCAGCTGCAGGCCATTTACGATCGGCAGATCAGACGCAAATTGTCCGGATTCCGGCACGGCTGAAGCGTGACGGTCAATAGGGTGTCCGCGGTCGAGTGTCGTGGAACAGACCGCGGCTGTGGCGTCACCGGCCGGTCAACGGACTTGGGAGCGGCCGCGCTGAATCACCGCTTCGCGATTGGCCGCGATGTCCTCGCCGCTGGTCCGAAACTGCCGTGCCGCAGCGGCTTCCAGCCACAGACCGCCGCCGATTTGTGCGTCGTCGATGTGGTGGTAGGACGCCAGCAGCGCCCGCACCGCATCCTGATTGTTGCCGACGATCGAGGCCGCCACCCGGCGAGCGGCCGGCAGCAGTTGGTCGTGCGGCACCACCTCGGTCACCAGTCCGGCGCGCAGTGCGTCGGCGGCCGAGAGATAGTCGCCGGTCATGCTCATCCGCCGGGCCAGACCTACCCCGACCTTCTGCGGCAGCCGCACGCTCAGGCCCCAGGTGGGCAACAGACCGACTCGAGCGTGCGTGTCGGCGAACCGGGCTTGCTCTGATGCGATGAGAATGTCGCAGTACAGCGCCAATTCGAGCCCGCCGGTGACCGCCGCTCCGTTGATCGCGCCGATCACCGGTTTGGTCAGGGCCGGCCAGCGCGGTGAGATGTCCGGGAGCGCGGTCTGCCCGCCCAGTTCCTTGAGGTCCAGCCCGGCGCAGAACACCGGATCGGCGCCCGTGACGATGACGACGTCGACGTCGTCGTCGGTCTCGGCGTCGGCCAGGGCCCCGAAGAACCTCTCGCGCAGGGCGGCAGACAGCGCATATTCCTGCTGTGCAATGAGTCCTGACTATAGGAACTTCGTAGATAAGTTCACCGTCCTTATTGCTGGTTGGATGACTATGTGTGATGAGGTCGACGAATACATCCGGATTGGTAATCCCATGCCGCCAGTACATCTTGTCGAAACCGAAGCCCTTACTTCCGTCGTAGTAGCCGCGTCGGAGGAGGACACGGTGACTAAGTCAGTCGCCTCCCTGACAATCTCATTCGTCGGATACCAGTCCCCAGGTTTCAGCGGCACGTGGTGATCGACGAGCTCGATCTGGCGACCTGCGCCGCCCGAGAGCGGGCCGGGTTCTTTCGACGCGCTAACGGTCAAAGTCAGTGCGCTGCGGTCTTGGGTGATCTGTTCGGACACCGCTCTTCGGCGTCCCACCAGCTTTGAGCGGCTGCCCTGATTTGCTGGGTGAAGGGCTCCGTCGCTCTTTGGTACACCTCGGCAGTCGCGTCATTCATCCCGGCTGGACGTTTCCATGAAAGCGATAGGTCGTCGCGAACGATGTACCCCTGCCGTTCAGCGTTTTCGATCATCGCACGCACATTCGACAGCAAAGGCATCACTTCTTCAGTCATTCCCCGAGACGCTCGAGCGGACATTGCAGTAAGCGAATCGGCAACCCGGATAATTTCCCTGCGGTCGTCGTAGCTAACCGAAACTGCGGCATCGGCGGTGCGTCCTGACCAGGTGCGGCCGCCTGGGCGTTCCACAACGCGCACGTAGTCGTCGGCGACATTCTCTAGGTCAGTTCCCGCGGTCTTCCACGACTCGATTAATGCGAGTACTGATTCTGGTCTCGCGCCGTCGACTTGGCTACGAGTTACCAAGGCCTGATCCGGCTGACGGGGTGCTCATATGTGGATAGCGGGCGATGCTTGTGCCACTTGGTTGCAAGCGGAGATGACGGACACCCCATCGGCATCGGCGTTCGCGAACTGCGTGCGCACCTGATCAACGCGGTCACTGACGTCCATCAGGCGGTCGGCCGCAATTGTCATCAGTGTGGGTAGCGTCTGCGCGGTCACTGATCTGGCAGTGGCCGACGTCGCGGTGTCAGCCACTAGGTCGGTCAAAATTTCGTCCGGGTGTGAAAGTCTCAGCCTTGAGGCTAGACCCCGTATTTTGGGTGTCAGCAATCCCAAAGATTCAAGCTCCAGCTTCAGGACGTCTGGGTGCATCGTAGATCTCCATGCAGCTCTGCTTAACAGAGATTGCGGTACCTTACCAGCACCTGCGTTGTCCTTTGTGACCTGAGTTTGCCGGCAGTGGACGGGAGCTTAAGCCCGGCGCCGGGCATAGCCGAACCCGTGCGCCAGAAGTGACCATCGGATGCGTCTGAGCCGCCTCGCTGAGAACGTAGAGTACTGACGACGTGTCGTCAGCCGTCGTGCGTTAGGTCAGTGCGCCGGGCAACGTCCCACCCTCATACACCCACGCACCGTCAGTTATAAGCCGTACTGCCCGCCACCGGATGCGTCGTGCTTACAAGCTTCGAGTGCGCCCACCACGACGGCCTGCCGGTGGAGTTCGTCGCCGAGGCGATCTCCACCTTTGCGGCTAGCCTTGGCGACCCGCGAAACCCAAAGAGAGTGGACGGGTTCGAGACCTACCAAGCAATGAACCCGCACGACGACAGCATCGGCTTCGACGACTTCGTTGCCTGGCTCATCGACAGCGATTGCGCGATCCAGCGCATCGAGGGCTATGCCGACTGGCTGCAACGGTTCGAAACCGGCCTGCGTGCCCTGCCCGACAAGCAGCGCCAGAACTCGCTGTTGCCGCTGCTGCACAAATACCGCCAGCCCGAGTCGCCGGTCAATGCGTCGGTGCTGTCGACCGACCGTTCCGCGCGGCGGTCCAGGATGCGAAAATCGTTCCAGATAAAGACGTTCCACATATCACGCCGCAGATCATCACCAAGTATGTCAGCGATCTGCGAGCTCCTCAGACTGTTATGACCGCCGAGCGTTCCTTCGCGGCCGCGGACAGGCCGGTCGCGGATCGTCCCGATGTGGTGCTGTTCACCGTCTGCGCCGCATTGTTCTTGTTGGTGGTCTGGGTATCGCGGTACTGGGATCCGTACTGGCAGCCGTGTATAACAGCGCTTTCCGGCCCGTCGGTGGTGTGACCGTAGCGCAGTTGGCAAGCGCGCGAGAGTCCATCGGACAAGCTCAGACGCTGACCCAGGAAACCACC
Organism: Mycobacterium sp. ML4; assembly: GCF_054515735.1. Taxonomy (NCBI): domain Bacteria; kingdom Bacillati; phylum Actinomycetota; class Actinomycetes; order Mycobacteriales; family Mycobacteriaceae; genus Mycobacterium; species Mycobacterium sp. ML4. The sequence continues at coordinate 74,808 of NZ_JBTNSY010000012.1, read as the reverse complement.
GCGCCCGGTGTCGCAGAACAACTCCGTCTGCAGGCGCAGAGCGCATTCCTGGCCGGCTTTCACCCGACGATCATGGTGTCAATCGTGGTGCTTGCCGCCGCCGGCTTGACAGCCGCCGTCCTCTTGCGGCCCAGGGCGGCCTGACGCGGATCGCCGCAGCCCGCTGGTTTCAAATCGTCAAAACGGTGAATCCCTTTGGCTCGGCGCCTGCGTCGCATAGATCCGGGTCCTACGCCGACGGTTGGTCACGGCGCCTCAACCCGCACAGCTCTCACATCCGAAAGGGAACACCCAAATGCCATCACGGAGCACAGTCATCCGGTCACTGCACGACCTCGGCGCCGCCGCCTGGTTCGGCGGATCCATCATGGGCGCCGTCGGCCTCAACGGCGCGAGCGCCGCCGTCAAGGATCCGCAGGACCGCGCCCGCGTCTCGGCGACGGGATGGGCCAAGTGGGCGCCCGTCAATGCCGCGGCCATCGGCGCGCACCTACTCGGTGGCGGCGCGATCCTCTACAACAACCGCAAGCGCGCCAAGTACCAGACCGGCGTGACCTCCAACACCGCCGCCAAGCTCGCCGTCACCGGTGCCGCCCTGGGAGCCACCGCCTACAGCGGCGCGCTCGGCGCAAAAGCCGCACAGGGCGAGGGTCATTCCGCGGAGGGGGCAACCGAACCGTCATCGTCCACCCCGGATGACGTCGCCGCGGCGCAGAGACAACTGCGGTACCTGCAGTGGATGCTGCCGGTGCTCACCGGCACAATCATCCTGTTGGGCGCACAGCAGGGTGAACAACAGCGCCCGAGCCAGATGATCTCCGGGTTCGGCAACAGGATCGCGCGCAAGGTGAGCTGAATCCGCTGCAGGCCAGCGAAGAATCAGTCGACGGCGCGCTCTGGGGACGCTGTGCCCGCTGGCGACCTCCGACACGACGCGATAGCCGTCGCCCGTGCGCCTCGGCCACCGGCGGCGGCTGGCGTTGATGGTCTGCTACGAAATACTCACCCCTCGCCGAATCGTCGCTCGCACCGAGCGTTTTGCCCGACCGAAGAGCAGGCGCTGTTCCTGCCCGACGCCGCCCCCACCGGCGTCATGGGCGCTGACTTCTGCGACATCTCCGGCGGCAACACGGTCGCGGTGTGGGGCGGCGGCGGCGTGGGCCTGATGGCGGCGCGCAGCGCGCTGGTGCTCGGGGCCGAACGCGCCATTGTCGTCGACCGGATCCCGGAGCGACTGGAACTGGCGCGCAAGGGATTTGGACTGGAGACCATCGACTACACCGCGGTGGACAGTTGCACAAGACGCTCCGTGAGATGACCGGCGGCCGCGGCCCCGACGCGTGCATCGATGCGGTGGGCATGGAAGGCCACGGCACCGGCGTCCAGCAGCTCTACGATAAGGCCAAGCAGCTGCTGCGGATGGAGACCGATCGCGCGACTGCGCTGGGGCAGGCCGTCCTCGCTTGCCGCAAGGGGGAGTGGTATCGGTGCTCGGAGTGTACGGGCTCACCGACAAGTTCCCGATGGGTGTGCTCACCAATAAGGGCCTGACGCTGAAGACATCTCAGCACGGCCAGCGCTACATCACCCGGCTGTTCGACTACGTCGAGCAAGGTGATCTGAACCCGGCCAAGTTGATCACCCATGACTTGCCACTCGAAGAGGGTGTGTGGGCCTACGACATGTTCAAGAACAAGAAGGACAATCGCATCCGGGTGGCACTGCGGCCCTGAGCCACAGGCAATCAGCCGGGTAGGCCGGTGGAGCCGGTCGCGCCGTTCTGGCCGGACTGACCCACTCCACCCGTGGCACCGTTGACACCGCCTGTTCCGCCGAAGCCGCCGGTACCGGGGTCGCCCCCGTTGGCGCCGGGACCCGCAATACCGCCGGTGCCCGGCGCGCCGGTCTGTCCCCAGAGGCCGCCGGTGCCTCCGGCGCCGCCGTTCCCGCCGCTGCCGCCGCCACCTCCTACGCCGCCGTCACCACCGCTACCGCCGTTGCCACCCGGACCGAAGAAAACATTGTTGGCGCCGTCGCCGCCCTGTGCGCCCTGGCCCCCCAAGCCGCCTACGCCTGCCTCGCCCCCGTTGCCGCCGGCACCGCCGTTGCCGACCAGCAATCCGCCGCCACCCCCGGCGCCCCCCACACCTCCGGTGCCGCCGGCGCCCCCTGCCCCGCCAACGCCTCCCGCTCCACCGCCACCTCCGGACGCGTAGAGGCCACCGGCGGCTCCGCCAAGGCCGCCGATAGCCCCACCGGCCCCGGCGCCGCCGCCGCCGGCACCACCACCGGCGCCGCCGGCCCCGCCGTCACCAATCAGCAGCCCGCCATGACCACCGGCGCCGCCAGCACCGCCGTTGCCGCCCGCACCGCCGGCGGCGCCGGCGCCGCCGGTACCGCCGTTACCGCCGCTACCTGCGATGAGATTGGCGCTGAGGGCTGCCCCGCCGGTGCCGCCCTGACCTCCCGCGGCGCCAAGACCTCCGGCGCCGCCGACGCCACCGTTCCCGCCAACCGCGACGGCTGACTGTGTGCCATCTGCGGTCCCGCCGGTGCCGCCCATCCCTCCCGGCGCCCCGGCGCCGCCCGCACCGCCGGCGCCGCCATTTCCGCCGATTGGACGGCCCTGGTTGGCCGCACCGCCCGCGCCGCCCGCGCCGCCGACGGCACCGATTCCCCCGTTGCCGCCAGTGCCACCGATACCTCCGATGATGGGATTGGCATCGAAGTCGGCCGCCGTCGCGCTACCCCCGGGTCCACCGTTGCCGCCTGGCTGGCCAAGGGTCGCGGTGCTCACACCGTTGTCGCCGGGCCCGCCCGGCCCGCCCAAGGCGAAGAGAGGACCTGAACTGTTGGTCCCTGGGGTGCCGCTGTTTGCCGGTGGACCGACGGGCAGCGGCTGGGGGTTGATGCCATTGGCTCCGGATGCGCCCAGGCCGCCGGCACCGCCGGTGCCGCCTTGGCCGAACAGCAGGGCTGATCCGCCGGCGCCGCCGGTACCGCCGGTGCCCCCAGGGACGACGGCATTGCCCCCGGCTCCACCGATACCGCCGTTGCCGTAGAGCAGGCCGCCGGTGCCGCCCGCGCCGCCGTTGGTGCCGGGGGCGCCTTGGCCCCCGTTGCCGCCGGAGCCAATCAGCCCGGCGTCACCGCCGCGGCCGCCGCCGGGGTGGGCACTGCCGCCGGAGCCGCCGTTACCGCCGTTGCCGTAGAGCAGACCGCCGGCCCCGCCGTCTTGACCGGTCCCGGGGGCGCCGTTGGTGCCGTTGCCGATCAACGGGCGACCCAGCAGGGCCTCGGTGGGGGCGTTGATCACCGCGAGTAGGTCTTGTTCGATTGTGTGCAGCAGTGTGGTGTTGGCAGCCTCGCCGGCCGCGTACGCCTCGGCGCCGGCGCTCAGTGTCTGCACCAAGAGCGTGTGGAACAGTTCTGCTTGGGCACCGAGGGTCTGGTACGTGCGCGCGTAGTCACTGAAAAGTGCAGCGGTGGCCGCGGATACCTCGTCGGCGCCCGCTGCGACTAGGTGGGTCGTGGGTCTGAGCGCCGCGGCGTTGCCGGCGTCGATCACGGCGCCGATTCGTTGTAGATCTGTTGCCGCAATGGGTAGCAGACCAGGTGTGGCAACGATCCACGACATGACAACTCCTTTGACATCGAATGGCTCAAAGCCATCTGTCAGCATCGTCGGTGCGCCGGCTGGACGAGCTTAACGGCGCCCGTAGCTGCCGCAGCGCATTCGATGAAAAATCGACGTTAAAGAGTTTGCCTGGCATTTCCGGTCTGCGCGGGGCAACCCGATTAATCCGCAGCGAAGCGGGCATAGCTGGTCGATCAGGACATGGAGGGGACGGTCATGACGGTGCAGATTGACGACGTCCGGCGGTTGCTGACCCACGAAGACCCTGATGCTGCAATGGTTTTGATCGAGGGCCGCGTCGAGGTACGGACTCCGGCCGAGTTGGACAGCCCGGACTACCACGGTTCGCTGCGGGTCGCGACGCGCCGGGAAGTGCTCCGAGCAGGCTGAAAGCCTCGACACCGCGGTGCCCAACCTCGGAGGCTGACCAACGCTGACGCTAATTGCGCTTCAACGCCACGATTTTGTCGTTACGCCCACCCACGTACACCGTGCCGCTGTTGTCGACCGCCAGGCCCCACGGATAGTCAAGCCCGGTGAACGGCAAGACCTCCTGCGTCGAGGAGCCGACCGCGAGCTTCAGCGTCCGATTGTGCCCGGTGTCGTTGAGGTAGACGTTGCCCTGGGAGTCGAGCGTCAATCCGCCAGGCTGCTTGAGGCCGGTAAACGGCAGGGCCGTTTGCTTTTTGGTATCCACCGGCAGAACCAAGACCCGATCGTTGCCGCCGTCGGCCACATAGACCGTCCCGTTGCCGGTCACCACCAGACCCGTCGGATTGTTCAGGCCGGTGAAAGGTACCTCGGTCAACGTGTTCGAACCGTTGGCTAGTGCCACCACGTGATTCTTTCCGGTATCGGCGACGTAGATGGTCCGGCTGCTGTCAACGGTCAGGCCGGTGGGGTTCACCAGGTCGGTGAAAGGCAGAACCTCTTGGGTCTGCGCGCCCGGACGCAGCACCAGCACCCGCTTGTTGCCCGCGTCGTTGACATAGACGGTGCCGGTGTTGTCGGCCGTCACTCCGGTCGGAAGATTGAGCCCGTCGAACGGCAGGGTGTGGGGTTCGGTGGAACCCGCAAACAGCGCCAGTATCCGATTGTGCTCGGTATCAGCGATGTATACGGTGCCGCCGATGTCCACCGAGAGGCCCTGCGGGTCGCGCAGGCCGGTAAAGGGCAGGGTCACCTGCTGGTATTCGTCTTTGGGTCCCGAGTTGCCGACGAAGACGATGGCCACCACCGTCAGGACGACAGCGAGCACGGCGGCGGCGATGACGGCCTTGCGGCGCCACCATGGTCGGGCCGGTGGCGGCGGCAATGTGGGCGGGCGCGCGATGGACGGTTCGGGTCTGGGCATGGCGACCTCGGAGATAACCGGTCGCGCCATCGTCGGGTGAACGTTCTGCGGGGGTGGCGGCGGCGCGGGCGGTCGGGCAGGAGGCGCCGTGGGCCGCGGCGGCGGTGCTGGTCGCCAGCCGGTGTCGGGGCGGGGCAGCGGATTGACATATCCGGGCGCGGCCGGCTGCATTCGGATGGTCCGATTCACCGTGGTCGCGGTGAGGGCGTTCTGGGCGTCCCTGGCCAACCCGACTGCCGTGTCGTAGCGATCGGCCGGATTCTTGGCCATGCCGCGCGCGATGACCATATCCAGGCTCGCCGGAACATCGGGATTGAGGTTTGAGGGCCGAGGCGGTGGGGTCGAGCGGTGACCGGTGATCTGGTCCTGCAACGTGTCGCCCGGGAACGGCGACTCCGCGGTCAGACATTCGTAGAGCACGCAGGCCAGCGAATAGATGTCCGAACGGGCGTCCACGGGTGCCGTAGTGAACCGTTCGGGGGCCATGTAGTGGTAGGTGCCGATGAAGTTGCCGGTGGCTGTGAGCGCCAGGTCGTCAGCAGCGCGCGCAATGCCGAAATCGATCAGATAGGCGAAGTCGTCATGGTCGAGCAGGATGTTGGACGGCTTTACATCCCGATGCAGCAGCCTTTCCCGGTGTGCCGCGTGCAGCCCCTTGGCCACCTGGTCGATGATGTTCACCGCCCGGGCCGGCGGCAGCGGCCCCTGGTTCAGCAGCCACTGCAAGTCGTGACCCTCGATCAACCGCATGTCCACATAAAGCCGTCCGTTGATCTCGCCGTAGGTGTGGATGGGGATCAGGTGGGGGCTGTTCAGGCGTGCCGTCGCGTGGGCCTCGCGGCGGAACCGCTGCTGGAAAATCTCATCGTTGGATACGGCGGCCGGCAAAATCTTGAGCGCGACCACGCGATCGGTGTCGGCGTCATAGGCGCGCCAGACTTCGCCCATGCCGCCCCGGCCCATCAACTCGATGAGCCGGTACTTGCCGAACGACGTTTCCCGCAACAACGCCTCCCCACAACCGTCACGACTGTAACGGCGGTACCTGTGACATCCACAGCATTCCACCGCGCTCGATACCACACCAGGTTAGCTGGGGTTTTGCTGGTGTTTGCCGGCTGTTAACAAATCGGCGGGCGCGACCCGACGTTGAGATATTGGGATTGGTAGACCCCGGCGCCACATTGACTGGCCCTGCGCTGAGGGAAGTCGTATGAATTCGCGCCGCCTGTCCGCCCTCCTCGCCGTGGTGGTGTGCACGGGATGTGCGGGCCATCGCTAACTGCCGCACCCCGGTGTGACGGCGGCTCCGGGCCCGACGACCGTCCAGCAGCTCTGCGATGCCCAGGCATGGCTGCGTCCGGTGCCGAATGGTGTTGGGCGCCTGCTTTATCAAGCCAAGGACGGGTCGCTGGGATGCTTCGACAACATCAGGGCTGCGGCGCCGGACGGGCACGATCCGCTCAAACATCCAGGCCGGCCCGCGGAGAAGACCTATCGAATCACCGCGGTATCACCCGCCGGGGGTACGCCGATCGCCCGTCATGACGACGTGGCGCAGCCCGCGAATTTGCGCTCCTGCGACCGGGTGACCGAGGCGGAGGCCCGGCGACATACTGGGCGGCCCGGTCACCGCGGAACCCGTTGGCGACCAGACCGGATCGGTTGACGTCGCGTGCCTCTACGACATGTCCGTGGATGTGGGTGAGGGAGTGGAGGTGGACCTGCAGCTGCCCGCGCGTTCGCTGTCGATGCCGTGTCCGAGTTAGTGCTCGCCACTGCGGGCCACGTCACGCGGTGGACGGCGTGGGAGTCAGGGCCGCCTGCGTCAGCGAACCGACCACCACGCCGCCGTCGACGACGCTGGTCGTCTTGCTCAGCGCGGATCGGCTGTTGCGGGTCACGCGGGGGTGGACGTCCTGCAGCACGCTGAAGCGGTTGGCGCAGTTGGCGATTCGCCGCATCGATTGACGACGAGCAGACGCAAAATCGTCTTGGAGCGTGTGCTCCGGGGCGATTTTGCGGCTGCTCGCGGGTGAAGGCTACCCGAGCTTGAAGGAGTCGCGCGAAACCTGGAAGAAGTGTCCGCTGCTGCTGTCGGTGCACGTCACGCCGGACTGCCCGCTGACACAGCTCAGGGTGCCGGCCGACGCGGTCTGGCCGTAATCGAGGGTCCGCTCACCGGGCACAGCCAACGTGTCGCCGTGGCAATGGATTGCCGCCGGCTTGCCGGCGTCAAGTACAAATCGGTTGCCCCAGGCGATGTGTTGGGCGCACTCCGGCGGCGGGGGCGGGGTGTATGTGTACTCATTGATATCGCAGGCTGCTCCGGTGCTGTCCAGCGAGCAAACGATGTTGCCGGACGGCGTCTTGAAGTTCTGCGAGTCGGCGTGCGCGGTAGCCGGCAGCGCGAGCGCAGTGAAAGCGGCGACCCAAGCGAGCATCAGATTTCGCATCGTCTGGTCATAGCACGTCATGACCACTGCCTGCGGGCAATGCGGCCAGATTGCGGCCATGGTCGTGGTCGAGCCTCGATGAGCGACCGTGACGGCAATCTCGGCGCCAGGAGGCAGGGCGCACAGCGAAGTACGCCGCCGAAGGTGAAGGGCACGGCACCCCGCGAGGTTGTTACCATCGCGCGGTGAACCGTTTTTTCACGCGCGACGTGCTGAAATGCGCCGCCGCAGCACCGGTGCTGGTCGCCGCGATGGTCAGTGTCGCGCCCGCCTCAGCCGCCGGCATCGCCGGGATGAGCGTGTTCCTGGACCCGGGCCACAACGCCGTCGCCGACGCCTCGATCAACCAGCAGGTGCCCAACGGCCGGGGCGGTACGAAGCCCTGCAACACTTCAGGTACCGCCGCCGGCGACGGTTTTCCCGAGCATGTGTTCACCTGGGGCGTCACCAACATGGTCGCGGCCAACCTCAATAACCTTGGCGTCCACACCCAACTGTCCCGGGCGGACGACAGCTCCGTCGGCCCCTGCATCGACGACCGTGCGGCCCGCGCCAACGCCATGCATCCGGACGCCATCGTCAGCATCCACGCCGACGGCGGGCCCGCCTCCGGACACGGTTTTCACGTCAATTACTCCAGCCCGCCGCTCAATGACGCCCAGTCCGGCGGCGCGATGCAACTTGCCAACGCGATGCGCTCGGCCCTGGTCGCCGGGGGCTTCCAACCGTCGAACTACGTCGGCTCCGACGGTCTGTACGGACGCGCCGACCTCGCCGGCCTGAACCTGGCCGAATACCCGGCCGTGCTCGTCGAACTGGGCAACATGAAGAACGCCGACGACGCCGCCTACATTGAAAGTGCCGATGGCCGAGCGAAATACGCCGCTGCCGTGACGCAAGGGATCGTCACCTATCTCCAAGCCAAGGCGGGTTAGCCTCCGCGCCGCGATCGCGGTCCTCGCAACGCTGGTTGTGGCGGCCGCGATCATGACATTCGCCGCCGTCTTCACCTATCGGCAGACATCGTCTCCGGGAAGGCCATCGATCGTGCCGCAGCCCCCAGCACCCCAGCCGCATCCCGACCTGGCCGCGGAATTCGCCGAGCTGGCCCACCGCGTCAACGCGACGATGGGCCTGGCCGTCGCCGCCGTCGGCGGCAACGAGCCGGCGTCGAGCTACGGCGACTGGCAACAAGGCCCGGCCTGGTCGACCATCAAGGTGCCACTGGTGATCGCCGCCTACCGTCAGCAGCACGCGGTCAACGCCAGGATGAAGGCGGCCATCACCGAATCGGACAACGCGGCGGCCGAGTCTCTGTGGCAACAACTCGGCGAACCCGCCAGCGCGGCGGCCAAAGTTCAGCAGATCCTGCAGGAGACCGGAGACCCCACCAACGTCGAATCCCGCAAGCTGCGACCGGAATTCACCGCCTTCGGCCAGACCATCTGGTCGCTGGCCGATCAGGTGCACTTCACCGCAAAAGCGTTCTGTGACAAGCGCAACGAGCCGATCTTCGCATTGATGGGCCAGATCGATCCGCAACAGAGTTGGGGAATAGGCGCCCTGCCCGGCGCGCAATTCAAGGGCGGCTGGGGTCCGTCGCCGTCGGGCGAATATCTGGTGCGCCAACTCGGCGTCGTCAATGCGGGACGACTTGCCGTCGTCATCGCCGCCGAGCCCGCGTCTGGGTCGTTCGACGACGGCAAGCGCGCCCTGGACGAAGCCACGGCCTGGTTGGCCACTCGTTTTGCCCGGCTGCCTGCCGGCCAGTGCCCGGATAGCGGTTAGAGATCCTGGCAGCGTGCCGCATAATCCCTAGCGGAGGAGGGTGTCAGCGGTGGATGAGCGGGTCGGCACGACGTTCGGCAAATACTCGATCACCGGTGTCCTGGGCAAGGGCGGCATGGGCGAGGTCTACGAGGCCTTCGACAACCAGATCGGCCGAACCGTCGCCTTGAAGATCATCAAGAGCCAGTACGCCCACGACCGAAAGTTCCGCACCCGCTTCGAGCGCGAATCACATGCCGCGGCAACGCTTCAGGAACCTCACGTCATCCCGATCCACGGCTTCGGTGAGATCGACGGATCACTGTTCCTGGACATGCGGTTGGTCCGCGGCACGGATCTGGAAGAGCTGCTGGCGAAGGGTCCGCTGGAGCCGGTGCGTGCCGTTGCGATCGTCACCCAGATCGCCGCGGCGCTGGACGCCGCGCACGCCGAGGGGCTCGTGCACCGCGACGTCAAGCCGCAGAACATCCTGGTCACCCCGGCCGACTTCGCCTATCTGGTCGACTTCGGGATCGCTGAAGTGATGGGCGAGAACACCCGGCTGACGGCGACCAACATGCGGGTCGGCTCATGGGCCTACATGGCGCCGGAACGCTTCGCCGATCAGGAGATCACCCCCGCCGCCGACATCTACTCGCTGGCGTGCGTCCTCTACGAGGCGCTGACCGGCGAGCTGCCGTTCCCGGCGCAAACCCAGGGCGGCTTCGTCGCGGCGCACTTGTCCGCGCCCCCGCCCAGGCCCAGTCTGGCCAACCCGCGGGTCCCGGCCGCTCTGGACGACGTCATCGCGCGCGGCATGGCCAAAGAACCTGATGACCGCTACGGCAGCGCCGGGGCGTTCGGTCGGGCAGCCGAACGGGCGCTGCACAGCGGCGTGCGCACGGCGATCGACCCGGTGGACCCCAGAGACCAGGCACCGACCGTCCAGGCGGTCTGGCGGCCGCCGCCGCCGCCTGTACCACAGCAGGTGTACCCGCAGACCTTCACCCCGTCCGGACCGCTACCGGTACCGCCTGGTGAAGCCCCGGCCAAGCCCGCGCGGCGCTGGATGGCTCCCGTGGTCATCGGAGCCGCGGCGGTGCTGGTGCTCGGCGGTATCGGCGCGATCGTCGGGCTGCTGGCGAAGGAGGATTCGCCCTCGGTCCCGACGGCGACCGTGCCGCCGACCGTCCCGCCCTACTCGGGCGAGCCGTCGGTCAGCACCCCGGAGCCCAGGTCGTCGCGTCCGGTCAATGCATCGCCGCCGCTGGTGACCGGCCCCGACCAGACCGCCAGCCACCAGAGCTGCGACCAGGGCTTCCAGATGAGCAATGCGACGGGGTACGGGTCGCGCGGCGGTCGCGGCTCACCCCAGACCTCCTGCTACTTCGCCAACGCGGTGTTGCACGCGTACTGGAGCACCTACGGCAACGCCACGAACGGGACGCGCACGGTGTCATCCCCGGGAGCCGTCGACTGCTCGACTGTCCCCGGCGCGAACTGCGACCCGAAGAACGCCGCGAACTTCTTGATGCAGTGTGCGGGCGACGGCGCCAATCCCTGGATCAGGTGTACCGGCGGCAAAGACGCCGTGGTCTTCCTGTGGTGAGCGAAAAGCATTACAGCAGTTGGGCAATCGCGGTTGTGACGGCGAGCGCCAGGGTGGCGAACCCGACGATGTACACCTGGCGGCGGGCGGTGATGCGCACCGGCAGGGGGCGGTGGGCCAACGTGTGTTGACGCCGCAGCGCGATCAGGTAGGTCGCCGACGCGGCGACGCAGGCTACCCCCGCAGGCACCAGCGCGCCCAGTCGGTGGCCGGCGCCGTGAATGTCTTTGAGCGCCAACAGTACGCCGTTGACCAGGAACGCAAACGACGTCCGGGTCCACGCCAGCGTCGTCCGTTCGGGCGGCCCGCCTGGTCCGGTCAACCCATCGCCACCTTCGCGATCACCATGGCGAGGGTGATCACACCGAGCGAGATGAGACCCACGGCCAGAAGGTCCGGCGACGGGTGGCGCGGCAACGGCTGCCCCCGGCGCATGGCGCGTTCAGCCAACCGCCAGCGCTGCAGCCCGGTCCAGCTGGTGGAGATGGCCAACGCGGCCAGGCCGACGCCCATGACTCGGCGCGCGCCGACCACTACCAGCTCCGGGACGAAATTGACCAGCGCGACCGCGGCGGCGAGCAGGCCCAGCGCAGTGCGCTGCCAGGCCAGGAAGGTTCGCTCGTTGGCAAGGGTGAACCGGTAGTCGGGCTCCTGTTCCTCGATGACTTCGTCGGCGGAGTTGTTGTCGGCCACGGTGCACATCGTAGATTCGGACGCGTGCTCAAGGCGCTGTTATTCGACGTCCAAGGGACCGCGACCGATTTTCACTCGACGGTCTGCGACGAGGCGCGGCGGATCAGCGCCGGCCGGCACACCGGCGTCGATTGGCCGGAACTGGTCCGGCGTTGGCGAGCAGGCTACTTCGCGGCCTTATCGGCCAGGCCGGATGCGGCGCCGAGCCGATCGGGTGCCTGGGTCTCGGTGAGCTCGGTCTACCGGCGGGTGCTCGACGCCGTTCTGGCCGACGCCGGGGTCACCGACCTGAGCGCCGCCGAGCGCGATGACCTCACCTCGGCCTGGCAGCGCCTGCGACCATGGCCGGATGTCGTTGCCGGGCTGACCCGGCTGCGCCGCAGCTATATCCTGGCGACCCTGTCGAACGCCGACGTCAGCGCGGTGATCAACATCTCCAAACGCGCCGGCCTGCCGTGGGACGCCGTTTTCGCTGCAGAGATGGCCGGAGTGTTCAAACCCGACCCGGCCGCCTACCGGATGGCCGCCACCTATCTGGGCCTGCCGCCCGGCCACATCATGATGGTCGCCAGCCACAAATACGATCTGCGCGCCGCGGCCCGACTGGGCTTCCAGACCGCCTTCGTCGCCCGACCGCTGGAATTCGGTGCCGACGGGCGGGCGGACGTGACCTACGAGGACGAGTTCGACGTCAACGCTTGTGATTTCGTCGATCTGGCCGATCAACTCGTAGGGTGAGGCGCATGCACTCTCTCTCCAAGGAACAGTTGTGGAGGCAGCGCACCGAGTGGCCGCTGGCCGTGGTCGCGGTCGCCTTCCTGATCATGTACTCGGTGCAGATCCTTGCCCGCCCGCAGGGGGCGGAGGCGCGCATCCTGTGGCTGCTGTGCTGGATCGCCTGGGCCATGTTCGTCGGCGATTACTTCGCCCGCCTGGTGCTGGCGGATAATCGCCGCGAATGGTTTCTGCTGCACATCCTCGACCTGGTGATCGTCCTGCTGCCGTTCCTGCGACCGCTGCGGATGGTGCGCCTGATCGTGCTGCTCGGAGTGTTGCAGAAGGCCGTCGGTCATGCCGTGCGCGGCCAGATCCTGCTCTACACGGTGTCCGGGGTGGCGCTGTTGGTGTATACCGGCGCGCTGGCCGTACTGGACGCTGAACGCAAGCAGGCCGGTGCCACCATCAACAGCTTCGGCAAGGCCGTGTGGTGGGCCATCACCACGGTGACCACTGTCGGGTACGGGAACCTGTATCCGATCACCGTCAGCGGGCGGGTGGTCGCGGTGCTGTTGATGATGGGCGGCATCACACTGGTTGGTGTGGTGACCGCGTCGCTGGCCTCGTGGATCGTGCAGCGGGTTTCCGACGCCGACACCGCCAATCAAGTGGCGACGGCGGCCCATATCGACGAGCTGCGCGGCGAGATCCGGGCGCTGGCCGAGCAACTGCGGACGCTGGACACGCCGGACCGGGCACTTTTGTCACATCAGTCACGCTAGCCCCGGCGTAGCTTGGCATCAGGCCGGCTGCTGCTGTTCAATCCGGCCAGCGAGGTGCCCCGTGTCTCCGGCAGCCGATAGCTACACCACAGGCTGATGACCACCAGCACCGCCAGCAGGAGCCCGATGGTCCAGCTGCCATAGCGCACACTCAGCGGTTCGGCGATCAGGGGTGGAACTGCGCCGCCGAGGATGCCGGAGATGTTGATCGCCAGCCCGGCGCCGGTATACCGGTGCGACGTCGTGAACAGTTCGGGCACAAAGGATGTCATCGGGGCGTAGGCGAAGGCGGCAATGGCGTAGGTGCCGGCGATCGCCAGCGCGAACGAAGTAGGGTTGCCGACGTCGATCAGCGGCAGGACGGCGAAAGACCACGGAAAACCCACCGCCCACCCGGACAGGATGACGGGACGGCGCCCGACCCGGTCCGACATTCTCGCCGACACCGGCACCAGCGCCGTCCACACCAGCCCACCGAGTAATCCGGCGGACAGGATGGCGGTGCGGGAGAGCCCTAACCGACTGTGAGCGTATCCGGTGAGATAGGTGCCCGCCATGAAGACGAAGGCGAACACCGCGACGAAGCTGCCCGACGCCAGCAACACGGTGCGCCACTGCCGGCGCAGAACTTCGGCGAGCGGTACCCGCGGTGGCGCGGTCTGGCTGGCGAACACCGGGGTCTTCTCGATACTGACCCGCACGTACAACGCGAACGTGACCAGCAACCCGCTGAGCAGGAACGGGATTCGCCATCCCCAGGTCAGGAATGACGGGCTCGTCTCGCCGACGGTGGCGTTGACGAGAAGGAACGTCACGCTTGTCAGAAGCATCGCGATGCCGGCGCCGACGGCGGTGAAGATGCCGTAGCGGCCGCGCTGGTCCGCCGGCGCGTATTCGGCCGCCAGCAACGCCGACCCCGCCCACTCGCCGCCGACCGCGAACCCCTGCAACAGCCGCAGCGTCAGCACTATCACCGGCGCAGCCGCACCGATCGCCGCGGCACCGGGCGTGAGACCCACGGCCACGGTGGACAGCCCCATGATCAGCAACGTGGCGACCAGCGTCGTCTTGCGGCCGATGCGGTCGCCGAAGTGGCCGAACACCGCCCCGCCCAACGGCCGGGAAACAAAGGCCGCGGCGAAGGTACCCATCGAAGCCACCGTCGCCATCGCCGGGCTCAGGTTCGGAAAGAAGACCTTCGGAAAGGTCAACGCCGCGGCGGTGCCGTAGATGTAGAAGTCGTAGAACTCCACGGTGGTACCCACCATGCACGCGAATGCAATTCGTCCGACGTTCACGTGGCGACTCCCCGAAGTGCGGGTCCAGCCTCGCACGCCCGCGGTGAAGCGCTTGCGCGTGCTACGTTTTGGCCGAAATGATGTTTTGCCGCCGACTCTCGGAAGCTCAGCACGTCATGCAACCTACCGTGCGGTTGCGCGAACAAGCCCAAGCCCTTGCCGATTACGTCGGAGAAGGCGACAGCGTGCTCGACGTCGGTTGCGGAACCGGCCATCTGTGCACCTACCTCCGCGAGATGTACGGCGTCCAGCCGACCGGTATCGACGTCAAAGACTCCCGGCAGACCGACATACCGTTCACCGCGTTCGATGGAACGTCAATCCCGTTCCGGGACAAGTCTTTTGAGCATGTCATCCTGAGCGAAGTGCTGCACCACAGCCACGATCCGGTCAGGTTGGCCGCCGAGTGCGACCGTGTGGCACGCCGCCGCATCCTGGTGTTCGAGGACGTGCCCGAAGGCCTGATCGGCAAGCTCGCCCTGCAGGCACACGTGCAGGCGTTCGCGTACTACCGTCGCTACCCGTTCCGCCCGGCGCGCCTGGACGAGTACCGCCAGGCGCTGGCCTGGCTGGCCACCAGAGCCGGCCGCGTGGCAGCCATTCCGCAGCCGCCGGAATGGCTCACGGTTTATCCGCGCGTCCTCTACGTCTACGAACTCTCGCCGGCGTAACGCCTCACCAGGCGACCGGCAGCACTTTGATGCCGTGGATGAACTGCGACAGCAGTCTGCTGGGCTCTGCGGTGGCCACGATGTCGGGGATCTCACGGCGCAATTCGTCGAATATCACCCGGATCTCGCGGCGGGCCAGGTTGGCGCCCAGGCAGAAGTGCGCACCGCCGCCCCCGAAGCCGACGTGCGGATTCGGGTTGCGTGCCACGTCGAACCGCCAGGGGTCGGCGAACTTCGACTCGTCCCGGTTGGCCGAGCAGTACCAGAGCGAAACCTTATCGCCCTCAGCCATTTTGGTGCCGCTGAGTTCGAAATCGCGGGTCAGGGTGCGGCGCATGTACATCACCGGCGAGGCCCAGCGCACGATCTCCTCGGTCGCACAATGCGCCAGGTCGTCGTAATTCGCCCACCACTTCTCGCGTTCCTCGGGAAAACGGGACAGTGCCAGCACCCCGTGACTGATGGCGTTGCGGGTGGTCTCGTTGCCGGCCACCACCAGCAGGATGAAGAACATCGCGATTTCCGACGACGACAGGCGCTCGCCGTTGACTTCGGCCTCGACCAGGGCGGTGGTCAGGTCGTCGTGATGGTTGACATTGGAACTTCGGCGGTCGTCGGCCAGTTGGGTGGCGTATGCACCGATATCCATCGAGACCTGCATGAACTCACCGAAGTCGGTCGCCAGGTCCGGGTCGCCGAAGCCGAGAATCACGTTGGTCCAGTGGAAAATCTTGTGATGGTCGTCCTCGGGTATACCCATCATGTCGCAGATGATCTGCAATGGCAGCGGCCCCGCGATTTCGCTGACCAGGTCGGCCTGGCGATCCGGATGATTGGCGATCATCGCGGTCACCAACCGGTGCGCCCGGTCCCGCACCGATGCTTCGATGCGGGCGACTACCTTCGGGGTGAACGCCCGGCTGACGATCGAGCGCAGGCGCTGATGGCGCGGATCGTCCATCACGATCATCGAACCGAAGTACTCGGCCAACTCCGGCGTCTGGTCGTTGATGGTGATGTTGGGGCTGGAGCTGAACACCTCCGGATGGCGGCTGGCGAAGAATACGTCGTCGAGCCTGGTGAGGGCCCAGTGCCCGTTGCCGCCGGCGAATCCTTCCAGTTCGATCGCCGGCCAGAACGAGATGGGCGCCTCGCGGCGCAAGGTGGCGAACGCGCCGTCGCGGTAGTCGTCATCGAGTGCCCAGAAATCCAGCGAACCCAGCGCGATATCGGCCAACGGGATCTCGGGCGGGGGCGTCCCGTTCACCCGGGGCTTGAGGCCCGAGTGCGCGTCGGCCGTGGTCTTGAGGTCCATGCGATCCCTCCTCTACCCCCTCACCGTTGAGGAGGTGCCACCACCGAGCCTAGACCGCGTCAGTGTGAGCAGATGGCCATACCTGGCTTGCCGGTCGAGTGCGCGTCATTGACCACATTGCCGTTCAACACGATCTTGCAGGAGATGGTGCCTTGCCCCTGCGCGCTCAGCACGTAGACCTGACCACCGAAACCCTGGAAGTCCGTCGACCACGGCAGCGGAACATTCACCGCCCGCTGCTGACCGGATTGGGTTTGGAACGAAATGTATTCGGCCATGCCCGTGCCGCTGACCTCGTAGTGCACCTTGGGGAATGCGCCCGGAGGAGCAAATGGATCTGCCTGCGCAACGGCGCAGCTGGCCCAGAATGCGGTGCCGGTGGCAATCAGAATCGAAGCGGCGCGACGGCTGGTCATGATTGTCATCGTGTCATCACCCGCGGCGCGGCACCAGAGGTTTGCCCTCACCGCTTAGGGTGAAGCGGGTAGCGGGAGAGGCGGCTGATCGATGACGCAGAGTGGCGTTAAGCGAGTGGTGGTGTGGGGCACCGGCTTCGTGGGCCGGATGGTGATCCCCGAGATCGTCAAACATCCACTGTTCGAGTTGGTGGGCGTCGGCGTCAGCAATCCCGAGAAGGTGGGCCGCGACGTCGGCGACATCTGTGGAATGCCGCAACCGGTCGGCGTCACCGCCACCGATGACGTCGACGCGCTGATCGCGCTCCGGCCCGACGCATTGGTGCACTACGGCCCGACGGCGATGCACGCCAAGGACAACATCGCACTGATCAGCCGCTTTCTGCGGGCCGGGATCGATGTGTGTTCGACGGCCATGACACCGTGGATCTGGCCGACCATGCCGCAGAACCCGCCCAACTGGATCGCGCCCATCACCCAGGCCTGCGAGCTGGGGGAGTCGTCCTGTTTCACCACCGGCATTGACCCAGGGTTCGCCAACGACCTGTTCCCGATGACTCTGATGGGCCTGTGCTCAGAAGTGAGGCGAGTGCGCGCCTCGGAGTTGCTGGACTACACCAACTACGAAGGCGACTACGAGCGGGAAATGGGCATCGGCCGCGAACCGGAGTTCAGCCCGATGCTCGAAAACCGCGACGTGCTGATCTTCGCGTGGGGCGCGACGGTGCCGATGATCGCCCACGCCGCCGGCATCATGCTCGACGAGATGACCACCACCTGGGACAAGTGGGTGACGCCCACCGACCGCACGTCGGCCAAGGGCGTCATCAAGGCGGGCCACGTCGCCGCCGTCCGGTTCACCATCAACGGGCTCTACAAGCGGGAGACACGCATCCAGCTCGAGCACGTCAACCGGATCGGGCTTGACGCCGCACCCGACTGGCCGACGGGCCACGACAACGACGTGTACCGGGTGGACATCGAAGGCACCCCGAGCATCTTCCAGGAAACCGCGTTCCGCTTCACCGACGGCTCGGGCCGCGACGCCGCGGCCGCCGGGTGTCTGGCAACCGGCCTGCGGGCGCTCAATGCCGTGCCGGCGGTCAACGAGTTGTCGCCGGGCTGGGTGACCGCGCTGGATCTGCCGCTGATCCCGGGCGCGGGGACGATTCGCTGAGTCCTCGGTGGCGTCAACTTCCCACGGTTTCCGGAAAATGTGGGATCGGTGAGGTGGATGGAGCAGGTATTCCGCTCGCCCCCGGTGCGGCATTGACCCGCGGGAGGCGGAGCGCTTTGCTGGTCTGGTGGACCGGGTCGGGCCGGTCATAAAGCTGGCGCATAGTCGATTCAAAGTTGGGCTATAACCTTTATCGAAAAACTGGGCGGGGAGGCACGGGGATGGGACCAGATGGCAGACGGAGCTAGGCCGGCTCTAGGCCTGTCGATCGGCGCCACGAACCTGGCTGCCGTCATGCCCGACCATGCCATCACCCGCAAACCCGTTCTGACCCTGTATCGCCAGCGCCCGCCGGAGGTGGGCATCCCGTCGGAAAATCCGCGGCTGGACGAACCCGGCCTGGTCATTGCCGACTTCGTGAACCGGGTGGGTGACCCCGTCGGCATCGTGGCAGCCGACGGATCCGTGCACCGCAGCGAAGCTCTTGTCGCCGACGGATTGCGGGCGCTGGCCTATGCGGCCACCGGGGGTCGCGCGCTGCCCGACTGCGTCGCAGTGACCTATCCGGCGCACTGGGCGCCCCCCGCGGTTGACGCGTTGGGCGGTGCGGTGAGGCGGATATCGGAGTGGTCGCATCAGGCCACGCCGGTCACCCTGATCCCGGACGCTGCGGCGGCGCTGTTCGCGGTGCGGGCCAACCCCGGGATACCGGCCCGGGGGATCGTCGCCGTCTGCGATTTCGGTGGCAGCGGTACCAGCATCACGTTGGTGGACGCCGGCGAGGACTATCAGCCCGTCGTCCCGACCGTCCGGCACCACGACTTCTCCGGTGAATTGGTCGACCAGTCCCTGCTGACCTACGTCATGTCCGAGATGCCCGGCACGGGCTCGTTCGACCCTGCCGGGACGGCGGCGATCGGATCGCTCTCCCGGTTGCGGACTGCGTGCCGCGGCGCCAAGGAACGGCTTTCCGCGATGACGGTGACCACCCTTTCCGCAGAGATCCCCGGGGTGCGCGGGGAGATCCGGCTCACCCGCAACGAACTCGAGCAGACGATCCACGGTTCGCTGGAGGGTGTGGCCGCCGTCCTCGAACAGTGCCTGAGCCGCAACGGAATTGGGTTGGTCGCGATCGTCACCGTCGGCGGGGGCGCCAACATTCCGGCGGTGACCACCATACTGTCCGGGCGGTTCGGCGTGCCGGTTGTCACCACGCCACGCCCCCAACTGACCGCCGCCATCGGCGGTGCGCTCCGCGCCGCGCGCGGTCCCGGCGACACCAGCGCCACGCGCTTGACTCCGGCGGCGCCGCCCGTCGCGGCGGTGGCAGCGCCGCGCGAACGGCAGACGGAGGACGAGTTTCAGGATATGCCCGCCGCCGCACCGGTCTCGGCTCTGCAGCCCGCGCTGGCCTGGTCGGAAGCGCAGGACGAATCGCGTGTCCTGCCGGCGGTGTCGTCGGGCTCGGGTTCCGGTTACACCGCCGCGCGGCCACAAATGCAATTCGAGCGCGAAGCCCCTGCGGAACCGGAGCGTAAGTCCTCGCCGATCCCCTGGTACCGGCTGCCCGCGGTAATCATCGTCAGCACCGTGGTGGCGGTACTGCTGGTGGGCACCGCGGTGGCCATCGGCCTGTCGCACGACAAGGGAACCACCTCACCGGGAGTCAACACGACCCCGCGCAGCTCAGCGCCGCCCCCGCCTGCGACCACCGAGAGTCCCGGTCCCGAGCCGCCGCCGTCCCAGACGCCGGAACCACCGCCGCCCACCCAGGCGCCGCAGACCCAGGCACCTGCGCCGCCGCCGCAAACGACGCAGGCACCGACCTCCGAAGCGCCGGCGCCGGTAACCACCACGGCGCCACCGCCGGCGACCACCAATTCACCGGCGACGACCCAACCACCGCTGCCGCAGCTGCCGGGACCGGCGAACCCGAATCCTCCTGCGCCACCGCCGATTCCGCAGCTACCGCAAATACCGGGTCTGCCGCAAATTCCTGGGATCGGGAACGTGCCCCAGATACCCGGGAGGCTGCAGCTCGGCTGAACCCGGTTTCGAAGCCGGCCTACTTTCCGGCCTTCTCCCGGTCCTCACGGTCTTGCTTGGTCGCCTTCAAGATCTCCTGGTTGAACTCTTTGTCCTTGTCGAAGCTGTCTTTGACGCGTTGTTCAGCCTCTTCGTTGAGTTGCTCGACCGATTTGTTCTCGTCTTCGGCCGTTTCGTCCGCGTCGGCAGCGCGCTCGCTTTCAGCGGTGTCCTTCGCCCGCCCGCCGCCGTCATTTCCGCCGCCGTCACTGTTGCCGGCGTCGTTGTTGCCGGGCTCCTTTTCGGACGGGGACTCGTTCGCTTTGTCAGTGGCGTCCGAGCCCTCGGACTTGGCCTTCGCGGCCGGCGAGTCGTCGTCCTCGGCGTACTTCGGGTTGCCATCATCGTCGAGCCATTCGCTGACCGCCGTCCCGGTGATGGTCTTACCCGAGCCGGGCATGACCAGCGTGGGCTTGTCCTCGTAGGCCGTCATCATCTCTTTGGCCTTTTCCTTGGCCCCTTCGTCGGGCTCGGGCTTTTCGGTGGTGTCACGGACACCACCGCGGGTGTCGTCGTCTTTTTCCTCGGCCTCGGCAGTACTCACGGCACCGTCGTCGGCTTGGCTGGTGTCCTGACCAGCCGATTCTTCGTCGTGCGCGCTCATACGTGTGGCCCCCTTATGGAGTTGGTTTGCGACCGACCCGGTGTGGGGTTACCCACATAGTCGGCGCACCGAAACTCCCGCAAACGCTATTTCCGCTTGGCCAACACCAGCGACGCCAGCGGGATGCGCATCGGCTCCGGAGCCTTGGCCAGCCGGTCGGCGACCCCGGCTTCGAGCTGCTCGACGAAGTCCTCCGCACGCGGGTCGTGGAAGCCGGCGTCCAGGCCCGAACGCAGCGTGGGAAACAGCGCGGCCCGGGCGAAAGCGGCCCACCGAGCACCGAAAGCAACTGCGTCTGAACCACTTTGGTATCCGGCCCAGAAGCGGTCCTCGGCGTTGAAGATCTCCAGATGCTCGATTGTCAAACCCTCGAACCAGCTCCGCGGTGCGAAGGGGGCCCGGAAGTCCTTCTCGGTGCGAGCCACCAGGGGGATCACCATGCGCCGCACCTCTTCGCCCCGCACCAGGCCCTGTCCGGCGAGTTCGTCCAGCGTCGCCATTATCGCCTCGTTCATCGGGCGATAACCGAAGTCGCCGTCCTCGTCCAGGGCCATGGTGAGCACCACCAACTTGCCACCAGGACACATCTCACGGCCGCGGAACGCGACGAAGTCATTCCAATCCAGTGCCGATTGATGTTCGAACGCCCGCCGGGCTTCGGTGTTGGCGCTGAACGCGATCTGCACATGGTCGCTCACTTGCGGAGCACCTTCGGGAACCCGGCTCAGCCACTGGATCGCCCAGGACGTCCAGCCCAGGTTGACCGTGCCGGTCGGCAGAATCTGCTGATAGAAGGATCGCCCGATTGCCGAGGCGAAGCTCGCCGGGTCGTTGTTCAGGTAGCTGTCCGGGTCGTCGGACAGGGTACGGAACAGAGCGGTGAAGTCGTTCTCCGGAACGTCGGTATGCGCCACCAGAATCGCGTGGTCGTGACGAGTGCGGGCGCGCAGCACCTCGATCGCCGTGGCCATCGGCTTCAGTGAATTGAAGCCGGTGGCGGCACCGTAGTCAGCGACGACGACCGGCTGTGGCGGCTGGGGCAGTGGGACCTCGCGCGCTGCCTGCTCGAACAGGGCGACAGCGGGCAACAACCCGGCGGCCTGCAGACGCGACGCCTGGGTGTAGGTCGCCGATTCCATCGGCTCCGGCCGGACTACGACGCTGGAGTTGGGCAGCCTCGTTCGCGGCTTCTGTTCAGTTCGCCGAGGGGTAGCTGACACCGGTAAGCCTTTCGGAAATCTCCCAAAGCCGTTGACAGTCATCGTCATTGGTGGCGCGTGCCGGCACTTTGGCCTCGGTGACCCCACCGCCGGCCGCCTCGTAGAAGCCGCGCGGCCCGTAGAAAGCCCCGCTCTCGGCCCCAGGGGTGACAGCCGCGTAGAGCACCGGCAGGATGCCTTCGTCGATCTCCTGCCACAGGAAAGGGGCGTACCGCCACGAGGTTGTGTAGAGCCGCTGCATCAGCGCCGGCTTGTCCCGGCCGCGCGACGGCCCGCTGATCTGCAGGTTGGTCTTGGTCAACCCCGGGTGCGCCGCAGTGGAGACGATGTTCCAGCGGCCCCGGCGGCTGCGCCGGTCCAGCTCGCGGGCGAACATCAACGTCGCCAGCTTCGACTGCGCGTAGGCCGACATCGACGAGTAGGACTTCTCAAACTGCAGATCATCGAAGTGGATGCGGCCGAGACGGGCCGCGAGGCTGCTCAGCGAGACCACGCGCGGGGCCTGGGCGGCCCGCAACAACGGCAACACCCGCGCCGTCAGCGCGAAATGGCCGAGATGGTTACTGCCGAATTGCAATTCGAAGCCGTCCGCGGTGGTGTCGCGCTCCGGTGGCGTCATGACGCCGGCGTTGTTGATCAGGATGTCGATGGGCCGAGCCTCGGAGTTGAGCTGCGCTCCCAGGGCTGCGACGGAGTCCAGCGACGACAGGTCCAGTGGCTTGATCGTCAGGCTGGCGTCGGGCACCGATTTACGGATCTCTTCGATGGCGGCCTCGCCCTTGCTCTGGTTGCGGATGGCCATCACGACATCGGCCCCACCGGCCGCCAGGCGTTTGGCCACGCCGAAACCCAGGCCGCTGTTGGATCCGGTGACGACCGCCAGCTTGCCGGTCAGATCGGG
Source organism: Mycobacterium sp. ML4 (assembly GCF_054515735.1). NCBI lineage: Bacteria > Bacillati > Actinomycetota > Actinomycetes > Mycobacteriales > Mycobacteriaceae > Mycobacterium > Mycobacterium sp. ML4. The sequence goes on along the minus strand of NZ_JBTNSY010000012.1, from coordinate 52,106 downwards.
CACGGTGGCGACGAGATCGTTGACCATGTCAGAACTCCTTTTCCGGTTGCTTGGTCTCCGGTCGCAAACAGTGTCCCCCGTCGCGACCGCGCGTGACACACTGCCTGAATGAATAGCAGAAGCATCGCCAAGCTGTCGGTGACCCTGGCGATTGTGATGCTCGTGGTGGCGGTGGCCGGCTTCATCACCACCTTGGTACTCAACGCGTTCTTTCTCGACGAATACGACGCGTACGGCGAGGTGCCGGTCCCGGGCACCGGCAGTGTGCACCTGCCGGCCGGACAGGCCACCATCAGCCTGCACACCGTGGTGATCGGCGGTACCGGCGGGACGGGCCTGCCCGTCCCGCCGTTGCGCATCTCGATCACCCCGCCCGACGGTGTGCCGCAGCCGCAGCTGACCGAAAGTATCGGCAGCACAACGACCGTCAACAACGACGCCCACGTGCGGGTGTGGAATGTGCAGGTTCCCGCCGAGGGCACCTACAACGTCATGACCGACGGTCAGGTCGGTGGATACATCAACCCTCGGCTGGCTTTCGGGCATCAGAGCTCATACGGCAACCTGGTCTGGGTGTTCGTCGGCCTGTTCGTCGTCGCCCTGGTCGATCTGACGCTGTCGATAATGTGGGTCGGGCGGGTTCGGCGCCGGCCGGTGCCTGCCGCGGCTGTCTCCTTCGCGGCGCCCTCGGTGGCCTACGAGCCGACCGGCGAGGGAGTGCGGGTGGAGCGGCTGAAAACCCTCGCCTCCCTGCGGGATTCGGGGGCTCTCACCGAGCAGGAGTTCGAGGCGGAGAAGCGCCGGATCCTGGACGGGCTCTAGGGTGCCGAGCGCCCGCGTGTTGCCAACGACACGCCGACGGCGGCGGCATTTTGCGGTCGCTCGCGGAAGAGGGCGGCCGCCCGCCGGCGCAAGGAACTCAGTGCCCGCGGGCGACCCACTCTTCGTAGTGCACGATCTCGTCGCCGATCGTCGTGCTGTCGCCGTGGCCGGTGTGCACCACCGTATCGCCGGGCAACTTGCCCAGGCGCTCGGAGATCGACTGCAGAATCGTCGGAAAATCCGAGTATGAACGGCCGGTGGCACCCGGCCCGCCGGAGAACAGCGTGTCACCACTGAACACCACGCCGAGGTCATGGACGTACCAGCACACCGATCCGGGGGAGTGTCCGGGCGTGTGTATCGCCCGCAGCTCGGTGCCACCCACCTTCAGCGTTTCCCCCTCGGAGATGGGTCGAAAGTCGCTGTCCGGGTGGGTCATTCGCCACAGCACCTCGTCCGCCGGGTGCAATAACACGGGCGCGTCGAGCGCCGCACCGAGCTCGGGAGCCACCGTCACGTGGTCGTTGTGGCCGTGCGTGCACACCACCGCCACCACGTGACGCCCGTCGACAGCTTCGATGATCGGCGCCGCGTCGTGGGCGGCGTCGAACACCACCACGTTCGAGTTGTCGCCGACCAGCCAGATGTTGTTGTCGACTTCCCAACTGCCGCCGTCGAGTTCGAACGTGCCGTGGGTGACCAGACGATCGATGACCACCATTACAGAATCACCACCGAACGCAATACCGTGCCGTCGTGCATCTTGTGAAACGCCTCCTCGATGCCGTCTAGCCCGATTCGTTCGGAGACAAACTTCTCAAGCGGCAGCCTGCCCTGCCGGTACAGGTCGATCAGGGTGGGAAAGTCACGCTCGGGCAGGCAGTCGCCGTACCACGACGATTTGAGCGAACCGCCGCGGGAGAAGAAGTCCACCAGCGGCATGTCCAGACGCATGTCCGGCGTCGGTACCCCCACCAGCACCACGGTGCCTGCCAGATCGCGGGCATAGAACGCCTGCTTCCAGGTTTCCGGCCGGCCGACGGCGTCGACCACCACGTCGACCCCGAAACCGCCGGTGAGGTCCTGGATGGTCTGCACGAGGTCTTTTTCGGCGAGCTCGGCGCTATTGACGGTGTGGGTGGCGCCGAACTTGCGGGCCCACTCCAGCTTCGTGTTGTCGGTGTCCACCGCGATGATCTGCTTGGCGCCCACCAGCGCGGCACCGGCGATCGCGGCGTCACCCACACCGCCACACCCGATGACCGCGACGGTGTCGTCGCGGGTGACGCCGCCGGTGTTGATTGCCGCGCCGAGTCCGGCCATCACCCCGCAACCCAGCAGCCCGGCGACGGCCGGGTCGGCGCCGGGGTCCACCTTGGTGCACTGCCCGGCCGCCACCAGCGTCTTGTCGGCGAACGCTCCGATGCCCAGAGCCGGCGTCAGCTCGGTGCCGTCGGTCAGCGTCATCTTCTGTTCGGCATTGAACGTGTCGAAGCACAGGTGTGGACGGCCGCGCCGGCAGGCCCGGCACTGCCCGCACACCGCGCGCCAGTTCAGGATCACGAAATCGCCGGGTTCGACATGGGTGACGCCCGGCCCGACCGCCTCGACCGTCCCGGCGGCCTCGTGCCCCAGCAGGAAGGGGTACTCGTCGTTGATCCCGCCCTCGTGGTAGGTCAGGTCGGTGTGGCACACGCCGCAGGCCGTGATGTCGACGACGGCTTCGCCCGGTCCGGGATCGGGAACGACGATGTCGACCAACTCGACGGTTTGCCCCTTGCTTCGTGAAATAACCCCGCGCACTGTCTGACTCATGGCCTTCAACCTACGGTGTAGCGTCGCTTCGCATGACGGCACCCGAGGCGGCCAACGAAACCACAGAAGCATTCTCCGAGCGGATGGTCGCGGCCATCAATGGGGCCAGCCTGGCCATTCTGGTGAGCATCGGACACCAGACCGGCCTGCTGGAGACGATGGCGGCACTGGCGCCCTCGACCAGCGCCCAGATCGCGGACGCGGCCGGCCTCAACGAGCGCTATGTCCGAGAGTGGTTGAGCGGCATGACGACCGGCCAGGTCGTCGACTACGACGCCGACACCGCGACCTACTCGCTACCCGCCCACCGCGCCGGCGTGCTGACACGTGCGGCCGGGCCCAACAACCTCGCCGTCGTCGCCCAGTTCGTGCCACTGCTCAGCGAGGTCGAGCAAAAGATCATCGGGTGCTTCCGAGAAGGTGGTGGGTTGCACTACCGCGAGTATCCGCGCTTCCACTCCCTGATGGCCGAGTTGAGTGGGATGTCCTTCGACGCCGGACTGGTGGACGTCGTGCTGCCGCTGGTGGACGGTCTCGTCGAGCGGTTGCGCTCGGGTGTCGACGTCGCCGATGTGGGTTGCGGCAGTGGGCACGCGAGCAACCTGATGGCGCAAGCATTTCCGGCCAGCCGATTCACCGGCATCGACTTCTCCGAGGAAGGCATCGCGGCTGCCACCGCGGAGGCCGCCAGGCTCGGTCTGGCCAACTCGACCTTCGAGCGCCACGACCTGACCCAGTTGGACAAGGTGGACGCCTACGACGTGATCACCGCTTTCGACACCATCCACGACCAAGCGCAGCCCGCACGCGTGCTGGAGAACATCTACCGCGCCCTGCGTCCCGGCGGAGTCCTGTTGATGTCCGACGTCAAGGCTTCCAGTCAGGTCCAGGACAACCTGGATCATCCGATGGGCACCTACCTCTACACGACGTCGCTGATGCACTGCATGACCGTGTCGCTGGCGTTGGACGGCGCCGGGCTGGGCGCGATGTGGGGACGGCAGCTGGCCACGTCGATGCTGACCGACGCCGGCTTCGGCGACGTCGAGGTCGCCGAGATCGAGACGGATCCGATCAATTACTTCTACATCGCCCGCAAGTGACCGACGCTCTCGACGATCTCGACGATTGGCCGGTCTCCACCGCCGCCGCCGCGGTGGTCGGTCCTACCGGTGTGCTGAGTACGCACGGTGACGTGGGGCAGGTCTTTGCGTTGGCATCGGTCACCAAGCCGATCGTGGCCCGGGCCGCGCAGATCGCGGTCGAGGAGGGCGTCGTCGAACTCGACACCGAGGCCGGACCGCCCGGCTCCACGATCCGTCATCTGCTTGCGCACGCCTCGGGACTGGCGATGCACTCGGGCGAGCTGCTGGCCCGGCCCGCCACCCGCCGCATCTATTCGAATTACGGGTTCGCCGTGCTGGCCCGGACCATCGAGCGGGAGGCGGACATCGAGTTCGGTCGTTACCTCACCGAGGCCGTGTGCGAGCCGCTGGACATGGCGACGACGCGGCTCGACGGTGGGGCCCAAGCCGCGGGCTATGGCGCGACCTCGACGGTCGCCGACCTGGCCCGGTTCGCCGGTGACCTGCTGCACCCGATGACGGTCTCGGCGCAAATGCACGCGGAGGCGACCACGGTGCAATTCCCCGGCCTCGACGGCGTGCTGCCCGGGTACGGCGCCCAGCGGCCCAACGATTGGGGCCTGGGTTTCGAGTTGCGCGACGCCAAATCACCGCACTGGACCGGGACTGCCAACTCCGAGCGCACGTACGGACATTTCGGCCAGTCGGGCGGCTTCATCTGGGTGGACCCGGTAGCCGAACTGGCGCTGGTGGTGCTGACGGACCGCGACTTCGGCGAGTGGGCGCTGCGACCGTGGCCGGCGCTGTCGGACGCGGTCCTGGGGGAGTACGCCTGACCGGAAGGCGGGTTCCGCTTTGTATTTATTTGTGCCGCGCTGAGGGTCGAAGGACCCCGGGCTCGCCATGACCGCGTCGACGGTCGAATACGCAGCCTGGCGGCGCCCGCCAGTCACACGCCACTCCAAAAGAAAATGCACACTAGCGCAACACAGGCATCACAGGGCACAATAGACACGCAAGACACAAAAAAATATATCGAGCAGGCATCCAGCTTGATCGGGTTCACCAGGTCGTTGGGGAAGACGTCCCTCGTGGAACCGAAGGAGCAAGAAGATGCGTGCGTCCAATCAGTTCGCCGACGTGACGGCCGGCGTGGTGTACGTCCACGCCTCGCCGGCGGCGGTGTGCCCGCATGTCGAGTGGGCGTTGTCGTCGACCCTGCAAGCCAAGGCGAACTTGGTGTGGACGCCGCAGCCGGCCATGCCCGGGCAGTTGCGCGCGGTCACCAACTGGGTGGGCCCGGTGGGTACCGGTGCCCGGCTGGCGAACGCGTTGCGCTCATGGTCGGTGCTGCGGTTCGAAGTCACCGAGGATCCCAGCCCCGGCGTCGACGGGCACCGCTTCAGCCACACTCCGCAGCTGGGTCTGTGGAGCGGCCCGATGAGCGCCAACGGCGACATCATGGTCGGTGAGATGAGGCTGCGGGGCCTGATGGCTCAGGGCGCCGATACTCTTGCCGCCGAGCTGGATTCGGTCCTGGGCACGGCGTGGGATGAGGCGCTCGAGCCGTACCGCGACGGCGGTGACGCCGGTGAGGTGACGTGGCTGAGCAGGGGAGTGGGCTAGCTTCGGCTTGCCGAGCAGACACCAACTCGCGTTGGAGCGCCCGCTCCGATGCGAGTTTGTGTCTGCTCGCCCCAGCCGGGTGAGCAGAGTTAGGTCACAGGCCCCGACACGGGTTTGGCCGACACCGGCATATCGACATTGCCCGCGCATGTGCCGCTGGCGATATCGGTGTGAAATACGCCGGTGAGAATGCCGTATTGCCCTGGCGTGTAGACCGTTATCGATTTCGCCGGGTCGTATTCAATGGTGCCGTCCGGCAGCAGGCAGTCCCATTTCCAGGTCATTTCGCGCACCCACTGAGACCCGTTCCAGGTGAACTCGATTGTGCGGGGCATCGATTCGTTCTTCGGTGGGGCAGGGTTGTCGACCGAGGCGACGCAGACGCCTGCGGTGCAGCTGGAGCTGAACGAGACGGTGGACCGGTGGGCGAATTCCGGTTGAGCTGCCGCCACGCTGGTGCCGGATTTCGCGTTGGCTCCGAGCACGACGAGGTATTCACCGTTCCAGGACGCGACTTCACCCGCGTGCGCCGCGGGCGCCAGGCACAGCGGAACACCCACAGCCGTTAGAGCGGCCACAGCTGACGTGAATGAACCCGACATGCTGAACATGTCGCGTTCGGTGATCAACTCGTTACACGAGCTTGGGTCTGAGCACCTGCAGCGCGGCCGGGACCGCGGAGATCTCGGCCGGAAGCGGACAGGCATAGTCGCCGTCGGCGTACACGTTGATGCCGGGGCACTCGACTTCGACGGTCTTGGCCCGCGCCGTGGTGACCTCGTCCAGCTCGACGTGCGTGCCCTTGAGTGCGGTGGGGAAGAAGCGGATCAGCTTCATTCGCGACTCAGACCTCACCATGGTGAGATCGAGCAGGCCGTCAGAGCGGTCGGCGTTGGGGCAGATCAGCATTCCGCCGCCGTAGCTGCGGGTATTGCCGAAGGCCGTCATCGTGAGGTCGGTTTCGATCACCTGCTGTCCGTCCAGCACCAGCCGGAACGGCAGCAGCCGCAGCTGGGAGAGCTCGGCGAACATCGCGAGGTAGTACCGCATCCGCCCGTGCGGCCAGGTCATGCGGTTGGCTCGGTCGGTCACCAAGGAGTCGAATCCGGTTGCGGCCACCGTGCCGAACCACTTGCTCGATTTCCTGGGGCCGTCGCTCCACAGGATGCGGCCCAGGTCAATGGTTTCCGTCCAGCCGTCCGCCACGACGTCCGCCGCGGCCTCGGGATCCTTTGTCGGAATCCCGAATTCGCGGGCGTGGTCATTGCCGGTGCCCGCCGGGACGACGCCCAGCGGCACGGCGGTTTGTGCCAGTACCTGCAGGGCGTTGGAGATGACGCCGTCGCCGCCGGTGACGACCACCGCGTCGGTGCCCTTCTCCAGCGCCGCGGCCACCAGGAAGCGCGCGTCTTCGGCGCCGTCGCCGATGATTTCGACGACCTCGACGCCGCGCTTGTGGAACCGGGCGATGGCACGCTGTGCCGCCTCGATCGCCGCGCCGTGCCGAGACAGCGGGTTGGTCAGCATCGTCACCTTGCCGACCTCGCGCCGGCTCAGCACGGGGGAGTGCTCGCGAGTCACGGAATCAGTTTGCCCGGGTTGAGGATTCCGGCCGGGTCCAGGGTGGCCTTCACCGCGCGCAGCACTTGCACGCCGAGGTCGCCCACCTCGTCACGCATCCAGGCCCGGTGGTCGGCGCCGACGGCGTGATGGTGGGTGATGGTGCCCCCGCTTGCCATGATCGCGTCGGACGCGGCCTTCTTCGCCGCCCACCACTGCTCGACCGGATTGCCGCGCTGGCCGGCGACCACGGTGAAGTACAGGGAGGCCCCGGTCGGGTAGACGTGCGACACGTGGCACATCACCAGCGCCGGGGTCCCAGAGTCGGCGAGCGAAGACGTCAACGCCTCGGTGACCGCAGTCTTGAGCGCGGGAATATTCGACCAGTCGGTGGCGGTCTCCAGCGTTTCGCAGAGCGCACCGGCGGCCAGCAGTGAGTCGCGCAGGTACGGGGCGCTGAACCGGCCGTGCTCCCAGGTCCTGGCCGGGCCCTCGCCCAGCGAGGTGCCGCCGCTGGCCTCGATCAACGCGCGGGTCTCGGAGTGCCGGCTTTCCGCATGTTCCTTGGTGCCCTCGAACAGGGTCAAACCCAAACAGCCTCCACCGCTTTGGTTTTGGCCTATGGTTTCGTGGGTGGCGAGGTTGACCCCGGTCTCGGCCTCGTCGGAGAGCCGCACGACGGTGGGGCCGGTGCCAGTCTGGGTGATTGCGCGCAGAGCGGCGACTCCGGTCGCGAAGTCCGGGAATGACCATGCCTCGTAGCGGGTGGTCTCCGGCACCGGGTGCACCCGCAACCGCACTCTGGTGATGACACCCAGCGTGCCTTCCGAGCCGATCGCCAGCTGGCGCAGGTCGGGACCGGCCGCCGAGGCCGCCACCCGGCCCAGGTCCCAGATGCCGACCGGGGTAACCATGCGCAGCCCCATGATCATGTCGTTGAAGCGGCCGTAACCGGCGGAGTCCTGACCGGACGAGCGGGTCGCCGCGAAGCCGCCGATGGTGGCGTATTCGAAGCTCTGCGGGAAGTGCCCGAGCGAGAATCCGTGCTCGCCCAGTAGGCGTTCGGATTCCGGGCCCGTGACCCCGCCACCCAACTCGGCGACCCCGGACACCGTATCCAGGGAGTGCAGCGCGTTGAACCGGCGCAGATCCAGGGAGATCACGGCTCCGAACTGACCGCGGGAGGGGTCGAGCCCGCCGGTGACATTGGTGCCGCCGCCGAACGGGACGACCGCGATGCCGTGATCGGAGCAGTAGCGCAGAATTTCCAGAACGGTGTCGTCGTCGCCGGGCAGCAAAACCGCGTCGGGCGCGTCCTGCACCCCGCGGTCATTACGGCGGAGCATGTCCGGGGTGGACTTGCCGCCGGCATGCAGCAGTCGGTCGCGGTCGGCGGTGCGCAAGAACTCGGCGCCGACAATCTTGGCGAGCCCGTCCTGGTCGGCCTGCGACAACGCGCACGGACGCAACCGCACGTCCTCGGGCCGCAGCTCGGTCTCCTCGGAATCCTCGAGTCCCACAACTTGCTTCAGCAGGCCACGAATTTCGTCGGGAAGTGGCTTGGCTGCGGCGGGATCTCCCCACGCGTTCCATTTCATCGGCGGAAGGAGTTGCTCAGGGTTCGTCATGCGTTACAGTATTACATATGGTGTCAATAAGTAATGACCCCAATTTGGATACCGGGGATCGAATCCTAGCCGCGGCGGCCAGCTGTGTGGTCGATTTCGGTGCCGACCGGGTGACGCTTGCGGAGATAGCCCGCCGTGCCCGCGTCAGCCGCCCGACGGTCTATCGCCGGTGGCCGGACACGCAGTCGATCATGTCGACATTGCTGACCAAACACATCACCGAGGTGACCCGTGAGCTGCCGTTCGAGGGCAATGACCGGGAGTCGTTGGTCGCACAGGTGGTTGCGGTCGCCGACCGGTTGCGCCGTGACGAGCTGATCATGTCCGTGATGCACTCCGAGCTGGCCCGGGTGTACATGACCGAGCGGCTGGGTGTCAGCCAGCAGTTCTTGATCGAGGGGCTGGCTCATCGGCTGGCCGAGGCCCAGCGTGCGGGCAGTGTGCGGCCCGGTGACCCACGTCAGCTTGCGACCATGATCCTGCTGATCGCCCAGTCGACCATCCAATCCGCCGACATCGTCAAACCCATCCTCGACGACGAAGCGCTCGCCGCCCAACTCGCCTACACACTGAACGGATACCTGTCCTGATGGATAACCCGACCGCGCTGAACGCTGTTCGCCGCACCGCCGAGTTGACCGCACTGGCCGACGGCGCGGAGCTCGACGTCGTCGTCATCGGCGGCGGGATCACTGGTGCCGGAATCGCGTTGGACGCAGCCTCACGGGGCTTGCGCACAGCGCTGGTCGAGAAACACGACCTGGCGTTCGGCACCAGCCGGTGGAGCTCAAAACTGGTGCATGGTGGCCTGCGCTATCTGGCCAGCGGCAACATCGGCATCGCCCGGCGCAGCGCGATCGAACGCGGAATCCTGATGACGTGCAACGCCCCGCACCTGGTTCATGCGATGCCGCAATTGGTTCCGTTGTTGCCGACGATGAAGCACTTCAACCGGGCCATGGTGCGGGTCGGCTTTCTCGCCGGTGACGCGTTGCGGGTGCTGGCGGGGACGTCGTCGTCGACGCTGCCCTGGTCGCGGCGCATCTCCGCGCGCCGCGTGGTGGAGTTGGCCCCGACGGTGCAGCGGGACGGCCTGGCCGGCGGGCTGCTGAACTATGACGGGCAGTTGATCGACGACGCGCGGCTGGTGACGGCGGTGGCGCGTACCGCGGCCCAGCACGGCGCGCGGATCCTGACCTATGTGGCCGCCTCGGAGGCCACCGCCAACTCGGTGCGGCTGACCGACCAGCGAAGCGGTGAGTCGTTCGACGTGAAGGCCGGTGCGGTGATCAACGCGGCCGGGGTGTGGGGTGGTGATATCGACCCGGCGCTGAAGCTACGCCCCAGCCGCGGGACGCATTTGGTGTTCGACGCCGCGGCATTCGGGAATCCGACTGCGGCGCTGACGATTCCGGTTCCCGGTGAATTGAACAGGTTCGTGTTCGCCATGCCTGAGCAGCTCGGTCGCGTCTACCTCGGCTTGACCGACGAGGACGCGCCCGGTCCGATTCCCGATGTGCCGGAACCCTCGTCAGCGGAGATTGCGTTCCTGCTGGATACGGTGAACACCGCTTTGGGCACCACCGTCGGGGCTTCCGACGTCATCGGCTGCTACGCCGGGCTGCGGCCGCTGATCGACACTGGCGCAGGGCGCACCGCCGATGTCTCGCGCGACCACGCCATCTTCGAGTCGCCGTCCGGGGTGATCAGCGTGGTCGGCGGCAAGCTGACCGAATACCGTTACATGGCAGAGGATGTGCTCAACCGGGCGATCGCCGTTCGCAAGTTGCGCGCCGGTGCGTGCCGGACCCGCAAGCTGCCCTTGATCGGGGCGGCCGATAATCCGGGTCCCGCGGCGGGGCCGGGGAACGTGCCGGCGTCCATGGTGGCACGCTACGGCGCCGAGGCGACCAACGTGCTGGCGGTGGCCACGTGCGAGCGTCCCGGCGAACCGGTCGCCGACGGCATCGACGTCACGAGGGCGGAGTTCGAGTACGCCGTGACCCATGAGGGCGCACTGGATGTCGGTGACATTCTCGATCGCCGAACCCGCATCGGGCTGGTGCGGCGTGACCGCGAGAAGGTGCTCGCCGTGGCGGAGGAGTTCCTCTCGGTTCTGGGGTGAGCAGACGCGAACTCGCACGTTTCCGGCCGGAAACGTGCGAGTTCGCGTCTGCTCGCGGGGGGTAGGTTCGTCACTGTGACTGGCGTGTTGATCGTCGGAGCCGGCGTGGGCGGGCTGGCGACGTCGGCGCTCCTTGCCCAGCACGGTGTGCACTCGCTGCTGGTTGACCGCAGGCGCGAGACCTTCATCTATCCGAAGGCCCGTAATCTGAGCTTCCGGAGTCTGGAAATCCTGCGGGGCCTGGGCCTGGGGGACGAGGTGCACGCTGTGGCCGAGGGGGTGTCCACCATGCTGGTCAAGCCGACACTGGCCAGCGTTGAAGAACATCCGGCGATCGACATGGATGCAATCTTCGCCGGACTCGATACTGTGAGTCCTGAGCCTGCGGCGCAGTATTGCCCGCAGAGTGAGTCGGAGCCGATTCTGTTGCGCGCGGCGCGCAGTCGCGGCAGCGAAGTGCGCTACGGCACGGAACTGGTCACGTTCGAGCGGGACGACGACGGTGTCACCGTCGTGCTTGTCGACCGGGACTCCGGCCGGCCGGAGACCTTGCGGGCCGAGTACCTGATCGCCGCCGACGGGGTGCACAGCCCGATCCGCAAGGCCCTGTCCATCGCTACCTCGGGTTACGGGGCGCTGCCAATCTTTGTGGTATTCATCTATTTTCGTGCTCCATGGCGTCGGATGGCCCCCGATCTCGCCAATGGCGATGCGGTGCAGATCAGCAACCCAGCCGCGCCAGGTATCTTCCTGGCGGTCGACGACGACCGCGGCATGTTCATCACGACCTACTTTCCCGCCAAAGGCGAAACGGCCGAACAATTCACGCCCGGGCGTTGCCGCGAGTTGATGACCCAGGCAATCGGGCAGCAGACCGAGGTGCAGATCATCGAGGTCGCGTCGTGGCAGCCCTACGAGCAGGTTGCTGATCAATTCCGTTGTGGCCGTGTGCTTCTGGTCGGCGATGGGGCGCACACCATGCCGCCGTTCAAGGCCGGGGGAGCCAATACGGCGATTCAGAGCGCGCACAACCTGGCTTGGAAGCTGGCTGCCGTGCTGCACGGGCGGGCCGGGCCGGCATTGTTGGACACCTATCACGGCGAGCGGCACCCGGTCGGCCGGTTCGCCGCCCACCAGTCACTGACCGGCCCGACGCTGGCTTCCCTCCCAGTGGGTGACGAGCGACCGCAATTGCCGCCAGACGAAGAGTGCTCGATGTTCGAACTGCTGATCGGGTACCGGTACCGATCGGCCGCGGTGTTGAGCGACGAGCCGGACTCCGGGGCGTTGGAGTTGGTCCAGGAATTGCGGGGTCAACCCGGTACGCGGGTTCCGCACGTGTGGCTGCAGCGCGATGGCCGGCGCGTGTCCACGCTCGATCTGTTGGGTCCGCGGTTCACGCTGCTGTCGGCTGACGAGCGGTGGCGGGCAGCGGCGGCCGGCCTCGAGGTCGCTAGGCACCGCGTCGATGAGCCAGAGTGGTTGGCCGTCAATGGATTATCGGAGACGGGTGCGCTCCTGGTGCGCCCCGACGATTTCGTGGGGTGGCGGGTAGAGGAGTTGCCGGCCGAGCCGGAGCGCGAGTCGCAACGAGCGGTCTCGGCGATCCTGGCCCGGGGGTGAGCAGTCGCAAAGTCGCACGTTTCCGACGAGAAACGTGCGACTTTGCGACTGCTCGCGGGGGAAGGTGCCCCTACAGCGGGATGTTCTTGTGGCGGCCGCGGCGTGCCGGCGCCTGAGCCAGCGCCTCGGTGAGCTTGCTGCGGGTGTGCGACGGGTCGATCTTCTCGTCGACCACACCGATGTCGATGGCGCTGTCCACGCCACCGGCGATGCGCTCGTGCTCGGCGGCCAACTCGTCGTGCAGGGCCTCGCGCTCGTGGTCCGGCGCGGCCGCCAGCTTGCGCTTGTGCAGGATGCCGACGGCGGCCTTGGCGCCCATCACCGCAACCTCGGCGTCCGGCCAGGCGAACACCTTCGTCGCGTTCAGCGAGCGGGAGTTCATCGCAATGTAGGCCCCGCCGTAGATCTTTCGCGTCACCAGGGTGACCCGGGGAACGGTGGCCTCACCGAAGGCGTGCAGCAGCTTGGCGCCGCGTCGCACCACGCCGCCCCACTCCTGATCGACACCGGGCAGATACCCCGGCACGTCGACGATGACCACCAGCGGGACGCCGAACGCGTCGCACAGCCGCACGAAACGCGCTGCCTTCTCGGCACTCTCGGAGTTCAGGCAACCACCCAGCCGCAGCGGGTTGTTGGCCAGCACACCGACCGTACGGCCCGACAACCGGCCCAGCCCGACCACCATCGACGGCGCCCACTTGGCCTGGAATTCCTCGAAAGGCGCGTCCGAGTCGAGCACCGCGGTGACGATGGGGTGCACGTCGTAAGCCCGTCGCGACGACTCGGGCAACAATGCCCGGATGTCGGTGTCGCCGGCCTCGGCCTTGCTGCGGTCGAAATGGCCCTGCTGGCAGAACAATCCGACCAGCCGGCGACCACGCTCGAAAGCGTCCAGCTCGTCGTCGGCGACAATGTGGCATACACCGGACTTCTTGTGGTGGGTTTCGGGCCCACCCAGGGAAGCCATGTCGACGTCCTCGCCGGTGACGCTGCGGACCACGTCAGGCCCGGTGACGAAGACCCGGCTCTCCGGCGCCATGACGATGACGTCGGTGAGTGCCGGCCCGTAAGCGGCACCACCGGCGGCGAATCCGACGACCACCGAGATCTGCGGGATGTAACCGGATGCCCGGATCATGGCCTCGAAGGTCAGACCCACGGCGTGCAGCGCCTTGACACCCTCGGCCAACCGCGCGCCACCGGAGTGCCAGATCCCCACGATGGGACTCTGTTCCTCGATGGCGGTGTCGTAGGCGTTGACGATGTGAGCACAACCCTCGACGCCCATGGCGCCGCCCATCACGGTCCCATCGGTGCAGAACGCGATCGTGCGCACGCCGTTGACGGTGCCCGCCGCGGCGAGGACACCCGAGCGGTCCCGCTCGTGTAGCAGCTCGATGCTGCCGTCGTCGAGGAAGTTGCTCAGCCGCAACAAAGGATCGCGGGGGTCGAGCGACTCGCCAACCGCCTCGGGGGCCATGATTGTCATCGCAGGTCTCCTGTTTTCCGGGTGTTGCTCTGGTTTATCCGGTGTTGCTTGGAGCTTTCTAGTAGCGCCCAAAGGCGATCGCCACGTTGTGACCGCCGAAGCCGAACGAGTTGTTGATCGCGTACTGGTAATTGCCGGGCCGAGGCTTACCCGCCACCACGTCCAGGTCGATCTCCGGGTCGAGGTTGACCAGGTTCAGTGTCGGCGGGATGACCTGATCACGCAGTGCGAGCACGGTCAGGATGGACTCCACTGCTCCGACCGCACCGACCGAGTGGCCGAGGGCAGATTTTGGAGCGTAGACCGCCGCGCTGTGACTGCCCAGGGCGTTGTTGATAGCCCTGCCCTCAGCCACGTCGCCGACCTGGGTACCGGTCGCGTGGGCGTTGATGTGGTCGATGTCGCTCGGCTGCAGGCCGGCAAGCTGGATCGACCGCGTCATGGCGTGCCCGGCGCGTTCCCCGTTGGGGTCCGGCGCCACCATGTGGAAGCCGTCCGAGGTGATGCTGGCCCCCATGATGCGGGCCAGGATGTTGGCACCCCGGGCTTTGGCGTGCTCTTCGGTCTCGATCACCATCAACGCGCCGGCCTCACCGAAGACGAAGCCGTCCCGGTCCTTGTCGAAGGGGCGGCAGGCGCCCTGCGGATCGTCGTTGTTGGTCGACATCACGATGCGCATGTTGGCGAACCCGGCGATGGGCACCGCCTCGATCCGGGTCTCCACGCCACCGCAGATCGCCATGTCGGCTTCACCGAGCACGATCTGCTGCCACGCGCGGGCGATGGCCTCCGAGCCCGACGCGCACGCCGATACCGGCGTCATGACGCCGGCCTTGGCATGCCGTTCCAGGCCCACGGCCGCCGCGGCGCCGTTGGGCATGTACTTCTGCACGGCCAGGGGCGAGATCGCACGGAAGCCGCGCGCCCGCATTTCGTCGTACCCGAACACCAGCTCTTCGGCCGAACCCAACCCGGTACCGATCGACACCGCCAACCGGGTGGTGTCGACCTCGGGTGAGCCTGCGTTCTCCCACACCCGGCGACCGATCACGGTGGACATCCGCTGCAGGTACGCCGTCCGACGCAGTTCGACCCGCGTCAGCTCATGGTCGAATTCCTCCAGCAGGTGCCCCCCGATACGTACCGGCAGATCGAACTCCTCGACGAACGGGTCGTCGAGGGTGCGGATACCGCTTTGACCGTCCAGCAACAATTTCCACGTAGTTTCCGCGTCTGTTGCCAGCGCGGTCGTCATGGCAACGCCGGTGACAACCACATTGGGAAGTGCCTTCCCCGTAACCAGCTCTGTCATGGCTCTGGCGAACCGTTCCTTCCGTTCTTCGTGGTGATCGCGAAGCGGGTCACCACCAGTCGTCCCCTATGGTGATCGCTAGCCGGAAAACGCCGGGCGAAGCGGGTCACCACCTGTTCGTGTTCAGTAGCGCCCGAAGGCGAGCGCCACGTTGTGACCGCCGAACCCGAACGAGTTGTTGATCGCGTAGCGGTACTCGCCATAGCGAGGCTCGCCGGCAACCACATCAAGGTTGATCTCCGGGTCCGGGGTTTCGTAATTCAATGTCGGCGGTATGACTCCGTCCCGAAGGGTCAACACCGTGAGCACCGATTCGAGCGCGCCGACCGCGCCGATGGAGTGCCCGAGCGCCGATTTAGGCGCATACACCGCGGCCTTTTCACAGCCGGCCACGCGGATCGCGTTGGCTTCGGCAGCATCGCCGATCGGAGTTGCGGTCCCGTGCGCGTTGACGTGGTCGATGTCGTCAGGCGACAAGCCCGCCAGCTCCATCGAGCGCTGCATCGCGCGACCGGCACGGATGCCGTTCGGGTCCGGCGCCACCATGTGGAAGGCGTCCGAGGTGATACCCGCACCCAGGATCCGGGCCAACGGCGTGGCGCCGCGGGCCTTGGCGTGTTCCTCGGTCTCGAGCACCATCATTGCCCCGGCCTCGCCGAACACGAAGCCGTCACGGTTCTTGTCGAAGGGTCGCGACGCACGTTCGGGCTCGTCGTTGCGGGTCGACATGGCCCGCATCATCGAGAACGCCGCGATGGGCAGCGCCTCGATCGGGCCTTCGACGCCGCCGCAGACGGCGACATCCGCATCACCCATGACGATCTGACGCCACGCGTGGGCGATGGCCTCCGAACCCGAAGAACAGGCCGACACCGGGGTGATGACCCCGGCGCGGGCACCGAGCTGCAGGCCCACCACTGCCGCGGCACCATTGGGCATGATCATCTGAACGGCGAGCGGCGACACCTTGCGGGGGCCGCCCTCGTTCATCAGGTCATAACTTTCGACGATCCGTTCGGCGCCACCCAGACCGGTGCCCACCACGACGGTGAACCGGTCCGGGTCGACCTCCGGCGTACCGGCGTTTTCCCAGAGCTGACCGCTGAGCCACTTGCTCATTCGTTGGACGTACGACATGCGGCGCATGTCGAGCCTGCCCATGTGGTCGTCGATCGCTTCTTTCAGGTGTCCACCGATGCGGACCGGCAGGTCCCATTTGGTGACGAAGTCGTCTTCGAGGACGTGGATGCCGCTTTCTCCGGCCAGCAAGCCCTTCCACGTGCTCTCAATGTCCGGCGCGAGCGATGTCGTTGCCGCGACGGCGGTTACCACGACGTCCTTAAAAGGAGCGCCGCGGTAACCGCCATTAGCAGTGGAAGGCTTGGTCACTTGCTTTCTGCTTCCAGCCTCGCCTTGACGTTGGCAACAGCCTCGGGGTTGTCCGTCTCGAGCTTGGCGCGCAGCGCCTCGGCAGCCTCGGGGTTCTCTTCCTCGAGCTTCTGGATGTAGGCGACGACGTCACCGACGGTCCGCAGGCCGGCGAGGTCCTCGTCCGGGATCTTCACGCCGTACTTGTCCTCGGTCTGCACGGCGATCTCCACCATCGACAGCGAGTCGATGTCCAGGTCGTCGACGAACGACTTCTCCGGGGTGACCTCCGACGGCTCGATACCGGTCACCTCTTCGATGATCTCGGCGATACCGGCGATGATTTCTTCCTGACTGACGGCCACGGTTCGTTCCCTTCGTAATATGTTGTGTATAAACCGATTTGACGTACTTTGAAGCTTCTGGAATGAAGCGGGCGGCTACAGATTCGCCAGCTCGTCCAGATCTGCGGGTGACTTGACGGCTCGCGTCGGAACCCCCCGAAGTTCGCGTTTGGCGATGCCGGTCAGAGTGCCCGCAGGCGGGAACTCCACGATCGCCGTCACAGTGTTTTCGCCTTGCTCACGGATGTATGCGGTGCACAGGTCCCAGCGCACCGGACGGGTCAGCTGCGCGACCAGGGTCTGCATCGCCGCGGCGGCAGAGGTTACCGGCTTCCCGTCGTAGTTGGACAGCAGGGTGGCCAAGGGCTCGGCGGTTGCGATGCCGGCCGCCGCTGCGGCGTAACCCTCTAGCGCGGGTGACATGAAATCGGTGTGGAAAGCCCCGGCCACACCCAGTGCGCGGACCCGGGCCTTGGCCGGCGGGTCTTCGGCCAGCTTCTCCAGCGCGGTCAAAGGGCCGGCGGCGACGATCTGGCCGGCGGCGTTGCGGTTGGCCGGAACCAGGTCGAGCCGATCGAGGCGAGCCAGCACTTCGGACTCGTCGCCACCGAGCACGGCCGACATACCGGTGGGCTCGACGGCGCATGCCCGGGCCATCTCGGCCCCGCGGGTGGCGGCCAGCATCACCGCGTCATCAGCGGCCAGCACTCCGGCGATGGCGTAAGCCGCGATCTCGCCGACGGAGTGGCCGGCGACGATGAACTCCTGGCCGGACAGCAGACCGCGCCTGGAAAATTCCTGGTGAGCGAGCAGGGTAGTCGCCACGATGAGAGGCTGGGCGATCGCGGTGTCCGTGATCTCCTCTGTCGACGCGGTGGTGCCCAGCCGCGCCAGGTCCAGGCCACTGGCCGTCGACCATGCCGCAATCTGGTCCGCTGCGCCTGGCAGTTCCAGCCACGGCGCGAGCATCCCCTGAGTCTGGGAACCCTGTCCGGGTGCAAGCAACGCAATCACGTGTCTAAGAGAACACTGTGAAGCCGGTTTTGCGGGGTGTAACAGATTATGAACCTCGTCTTAGGTTTTTGTATACATCCTACAAAATAGCTCCGTAAGCTACGCGTTTGAGATACGCCCGCGATCTGTCATCTAAATCACTATCTACCCGAACCGTTGCCGGAAACGCCTCTGACCGGCGCAGGAAGCGGCGGTACGGCGAAGTTGGCGGCGCTGGAATTCTGCGTCGGGTAGTTGAGCTGGCCCACCGTCGCCGCCACGCGCAGCACGTACGCATCCCGTGGTTGGGTGGGATCACGCCCGGTGAAGTCGGTGATCCGCTTCAGGCGGTAGCGCACGGTGTTTGGATGAACGAACAACTTCCTGGCACAAGCCTCAATAGCACCGCCGGAATCTAAGAAAGCATCCAGGGTTTCGACGAGCGTCGGCCCGGCGTCGGCCAGCGGGCGCATCACGTCGGTGTGCAGCGCCACGATCGCCGACGCGTCACCCATCAGAGCGCGTTCGGGCAGCAGTTCGCGGGCCAGGACCGGGCGCGGGGCCCCTCGCCACCCGGCGACCGCGTTCATTCCCGAAATAGCCTCACTGGCACTGTGATAGGCCGCGGTGAGCATGGGCGCCGTCGGCCCGATCACCACCGGTTCGTCGGCGAAGGCGCCCAGCAGGTCGTTGAGGAACTTGTCGGTGAGCGATAACTGACCGGACACGATCGCCACCAGCCAGGTGCCGTGCACGTCGGTGAGCGCCGCACGGCCGTGCCGGGCCGCGATGTCACGGAGATCCTGGCTTGCGCGTTCGCTGCCGTCCATGGTGCGTCCGGGCGCCGGGGTTCCCACTATCACCGTCGCCGGCGCGGTGGTGTCCCAGTTGAGCGCGGCGGCCCGGGACAGCAGTTCGGGACCGGTGTCACCGCGCACCACCGCGTCGACGACGCTGGCCTCCATTCGGCTGTCCCATGCACCGCGTGCCTCGGCCGCATCGGCGTAGGCCGTGGCGGCGGTGAACGCCAGGTCTCGGCTGTACTTGAGGATGCCGACCGTCAGCGCGGTCAAGTGCTCCTCGGAGCGGGCCAGCAGCGGCACGACCTCCTCGAAGTACTCCATCGTGACCCGCACCATGTCCACGGTGTGCCGAAGTGCGATGCGCCGGGTGAGGTCCTGCGGCACCAGTTCGAAGGCCTGCGCGGTGTAGCTGACATTGCTGTGCGGGTCCTGCATCCACTCGACGAAGTTGACCACCGCGGTCTGAACCACCAACGCCACGCTGGCGCGCTGGGAGGCTTCCAGGTCGGCGAAGAACGGAAGCCGCTCCTGCATGGCCGAGACCGCCTCGGTGGCAAGCCGGCCCGAGTACTGCTTCAAGCGGCGCAGCAACGAATCGGGCACGGTGTCCAGCAGTTCCAGCGGCGAGCGGGGACGCCCGAGCTGGTGGGCCAAGCTGTTGTCGTCCACAACTAAAAGCTACGCCCATTTTCTGTCGAGGTCCGCTAAAGGAGTCCAGCGCCTCGGTCGCGGGCCTCGGTCGCGGGCCTCGGTCGCGAGCGTGAAGCTGGCTTCACGCTCGGCAACGACCGTGACGCCAGCTTCACGGTCGGCGCAGACGAGGGGAGCCCTCGGTCGCGGGCCTCGGTCGCGAGCGTGAAGCTGGCTTCACGCTCGGCAACGACCGTGACGCCAGCTTCACGGTCGGCGCAGACGAGGGGAGCCCTAGGCGACGCCTGGGTCGGAGGTCTGCTCGGGCGCGGCCTGGACGTCGTCGATCTTGTACTGACGGGCGGCGGTGACGGGCACCGACGGGTCGATTTCGCCGTCGCGGGCCAGCGCTTCGAGCACCGCGACCACCGTCGATTCGGCGTCGGTGTTGAAGTAGCGCCGCGCGGCGGGCCGGGTGTCGGAGAAGCCGAACCCGTCGGTGCCCAGCGTCACGTACGTGCCAGGCACCCATGGCCGGATCTGTTCGGGGACGGCGCGCATCCAGTCCGAGACCGCGACGACGGGGCCGCGGGTCTTTTCCAGCGCTGTCGTCACGTAGGGCGTACCCGCCGGCTTGTCCGGGTGGCGAAGCCGCTGTTTCTCGACTTCCACCCCGTCGCGGTTGAGCTCGCCCCAGCTGGTCACCGACCATACGTCGGCTGCCACGTCCCACTGCTCGGCGAGCATCTCGGCCGCCTTGAGCGCGGAGGGCATCGCGACCCCGGACACCAGGATCTGCGCCGTGGACGAGCGCTTCTCGGTGGCCGCGCGGTAGCGGTAGATGCCGCGCAGCAGGCCCTCGGGGTCGAAGTTCTCCGGCTCCGGAGGCTGTTGATAGGGCTCGTTGTAGAGGGTGATGTAGAAGTACACGTTCTCCGGGTCTTTGCCGAACATCCGCGCCAGGCCGCTTTCCACGATGTAGGCGATTTCATAGGCGAACGCCGGGTCGTAGGACACCACGGCCGGGTTGGTGGCCGCCAGCAGCAAGGAATGCCCGTCGGCGTGTTGCAGACCCTCGCCCACCAGGGTGGTACGCCCGGCCGTCGCCCCCAACACGAACCCGCGGGCCATCTGGTCGGCCGCGGCCCACAGGCCGTCGCCGGTGCGCTGGAAACCGAACATCGAATAGAAGATGTACAGCGGAATCATCGGCTCGTTGTGGGTGGCATACGACGTGCCGGCCGCGGTGAAGGAGCCCACCGACCCGGCCTCGTTGATGCCCTCGTGCAGGATCTGGCCGATTTCACTTTCCTTGTAGGCCAGCATCAATTCGGCGTCGACGGCGGTGTAGAGCTGGCCGAGGCGGTTGTAGATCTTTAGCGACGGGAACCATGAGTCCATCCCGAAGGTGCGGGCCTCATCCGGGATGATGGGAACAATGCGGTGGCCGATCTCTTTGTCGCGCAACAGTTCTTTGAAGGTGCGCACCAGCGCCATGGTGGTGGCGACCTCCTGGTTGCCGGACCCCTTCTTCAGGGCCTTGTAGACATCGCGGCTGGGTAGTTGGAGCGCTTTGGTCTTGGTCCGGCGTTCCGGAAGGAACCCGCCCAGGGCGCGCCGGCGGTCCAGCAGGTAGCGGATCTCCGGGGCGTCCGGCCCGGGGTGGTAGTACGGCGGCAGGTAGGGGTCCTCTTCCAGCTGGGCGTCGCTGATCGGGATCCGCATCGAATCGCGGAAGCGCTTGAGGTCTTCCAGCGCAAGCTTTTTCATCTGATGGGTGGCGTTGCGGCCCTGGAAGTGTGCGCCCAGCGAGTAGCCCTTGATGGTCTTGGCCAGGATGACGGTCGGCTGGCCTTTGTGCGCGACGGCGGCGTGGTAGGCGGCATAGACCTTGCGGTAATCGTGCCCGCCGCGCTTGAGGTTCCAGATCTCGGAGTCGCTCATGTTCTGCACCAACGCCTTGGTCCGCGGGTCGCGGCCGAAGAAGTGGTCGCGCACGTAGGCGCCGTCGTTGGCCTTGTAGGTCTGGTAGTCGCCGTCCGGCGTGGTGTTCATCAGGTTCACCAGCGCGCCGTCACGGTCGGCGTGCAGCAGGGCGTCCCATTCGCGGCCCCATACCACCTTGATGACGTTCCAGCCGGCGCCGCGGAAGTACGACTCCAGTTCCTGGATGATCTTGCCGTTGCCGCGCACCGGCCCATCAAGGCGCTGCAGGTTGCAGTTGATCACGAAGGTCAGGTTGTCCAGACCCTCCAGCGCGCCGATGTGGGCCAACCCGCGGCTTTCCGGCTCGTCCATCTCGCCGTCGCCCAGAAAACACCACACGTGCTGATCGGAGGTGTCTTTGATGCCCCGGTCGTGCAGGTAGTGGTTGAACCGGGCCTGGTAGATCGCGTTGAGCGGGCCAAGGCCCATCGACACCGTGGGGAACTCCCAGAAGTCGCGCATCAGGCGCGGGTGCGGGTAGGACGGCAGTCCGCCGCCGGAGTGGCTGTGTTCCTGGCGGAAGCCGTCGAGACGATCGGCGCTCAGCCGCCCCTCGAGGAAGGCGCGCGCATAGATACCGGGGGAGGCGTGGCCCTGAACGAACACGTGGTCGCCGCCGCCGGGATGAGCCTTGCCGCGGAAGAAGTGATTGAAGCCGACCTCGTAGAGCGCCGCTGAGGACGCATACGTCGAGATGTGGCCGCCGACGCCTACCCCGGGCCGCTGCGCGCGGTGCACCATGATGGCCGCGTTCCACCTGATCCAGGTGCGAAAGCGGCGTTCGACATCCTCATCGCCGGGAAACCACGGCTCCAGTTCGGTGGGGATGGTGTTGACGTAGTCCGTCGACGTCAGCGCCGGGATCGCCACCCGCTGCTCGCTGGCACGTTCGAGCATTCGCAGCATCAGGTAGCGCGCCCGCGCCGGCCCGGAGCGCGCCAGTAGGTCATCGAACGATTCCAGCCATTCCGACGTTTCCTCGGGATCGATGTCAGGCAGATACGACGCGACGCCCTCGCGGATCACCCGAACGCGATCGGGTTCGCTTGTGCTGCTTGACGTTTTGGCCAGATCGTTGCGGGCGAACTCGGTGGTCAACTTCCGCTCCTGTAGTTGGCAGGGGTGATGCACGAGTGTTCGTCCCTCTATCGTGCCGCACGGCCGTCCCCGGCGGACACCCGTGTACTGGTCCCGGGTGCGACACCGAAGTCGGTGCTAGTGGGGCAGATGGGATCGTGACCCGGTAACGTCAGATCCCGTGCTCATCGGATGGCGCGTCGGGACCTTCCCCAGGCGAGGCGCGCTGGCTGTCGGCTCCGTCGCGATGGTGGCGATAGGGATTGTCGGCTGTACGAAGGTCACCGAGGGGACCGGAGCGCCCGACACCAACGTCGCCCCGGCTTACCGGTCCTCGGTGTCGGCGTCGGTGTCCGCGTCGTCGGTGACCTCGAGCGTCCGGGAGTCCCAGCGCATAGCATCGGTGACCACCAGGGCGATCCGCACCTCCTGCGATGTCCTGGCCACCACCAGCAAGGACGCGATCGATAAGGTGAACTCGTTCGTCGCGGCCTTCAACAGCGGCAAGAACACCGGTCCCACCGAAGGCCCGGCGATCGACGCGCTCAACGCCAGCGCCAGCGCTGTGGAGAACAGCTACAGCGACGCGCTGCCGGGTCCGATGCGCGATTCGATGAACACCTACAACGACGCTGCCCGCCAGGTGGCCAACGCGATCGGCACTCACGCGTCCACCGGCGAGTTCAACCGCCGGGTCGACCGGCTCAACGACGCCAAGACCAAGGCGCTGAAAATGTGCGTGGGTTAGCCGTATGAAGCTCAGTAGTGCCTGTGCGACGATAACGTTCGTCGCTTATCGTGCGGTTGTCTAAGGAGGAGGTTCCACGGTGGTCGCGGCGGATCACGCTCGCAAACTGGGCATCCAACGGGACCAAGTCGTCCAGGAGTGGGGCTGGGACGAGGACACCGACGACGATATCCGCGCTGATGTCGAGGACGCCTGCGGTAGCGAACTGCTCGACGAAGACACCGACGAGGTCGTCGACGTCGTTCTGCTCTGGTACCGCGAAGGTGACGGCGACTTGGTGGACCTGCTGATGGATGCGATCAGCCCGCTCGCCGAAGACGGCGTGATCTGGGTGTTGACGCCCAAGACCGGCCGTCCCGGCCACGTGCTGCCCGCTGATATCGCCGAAGCGGCACCTACCGCGGGGCTGATGCCGACGTCGTCGGTCAACCTGGGCAACTGGGCGGCCAGCCGGTTGGTGCAGCCGAAGTCCCGGACCGGTAAGCGCTGATGCTTGACGTCGGAGCCACCGCCCCCGACTTCACACTGCGCGACCAGAATCAGCAGCCCGTGACGCTGAGCAGCTACCGCGGGGCCAAGAACGTGCTGCTGGTGTTCTTCCCGCTGGCTTTCACGGGCATCTGCCAGGGCGAGTTGGACCAGGTGCGGGACAACCTGCCGGAGTTCGAGAATGACGACAGCGCGGTGCTGGCCATCTCGGTGGGGCCGCCGCCCACTCACAAGATCTGGGCGGTGC
This sequence comes from Mycobacterium sp. ML4, assembly GCF_054515735.1. Lineage (NCBI taxonomy): Bacteria > Bacillati > Actinomycetota > Actinomycetes > Mycobacteriales > Mycobacteriaceae > Mycobacterium > Mycobacterium sp. ML4. The sequence continues at coordinate 28,333 of NZ_JBTNSY010000012.1, read as the reverse complement.
AGAGCGGTTTCCTGTTCCCGGTGCTCTCGGACTTCTGGCCGCACGGCGAGGTCAGCCAGGCGTACGGGGTATTCAACGACGTGGCCGGCATCTCCAACCGCGGCACCTTCGTGGTCGACAAGGTGGGCATCATCCGGTTCGCCGAGATGAAGCAGCCCGGTGAGGCGCGTGATCGCGCGCTGTGGACTCAGGCGTTGACGGCGTTGCGCGTCTAGTTTTGAGTGGTTGGGGTTTCGGCGTGTAGCCTGCGCCGGGGCATAAGGGCGCGTAGCTCAGTGGTAGAGCTCTGGTTTTACACACCAGCGGTCGGCGGTTCGATACCGTCCGCGCCCACTCTGGCAGGGGCGAGCAGACGCAAAATCACCCATTTCGTGCCGAAATGAGGTGATTTTGCGTCTGCTCGCGCAGAATCGCAGCGGCGCCTCCGGGGTCGTGGCGGCGTGAAAGCCAACGCCTCCGGTTCCTTCCGGGGCATTGCCTCCATCAGCTCAGCGCCGTTCACCCAGTCTGCACCGCCCCGCCGCCGGGGCCATAGCCCTGGTGCCGTCACCGCCCCACAACTCAGAACCGCAGTCACAATCTCGGCTCTTGCGTGTGGTTGAAAATTGTCAGATTCCCGAGTTAGCGCGGCAAGATCGAGGTCCCTGCGTAGCGTCTGCCTAGTGGACCGGCTTCGTGACAAAGTGGCGATCGTGACGGGGGCTTCCAGTGCGGGCCCCGGCTACGGCAACGGCGAGACAGCGGCACTGCAGTTCGGGCGCGAAGGTGCCACGGTGCTCTGCGTCGATCGCGGGGGTGCTGCCGAGCGGACCGCGCAACTGATAAACGACGAAGGTGGCCGGGCGGCGGCGTTTCGTGCGGACGTCACCGTCTCCGACCAAGTCGAAGCGATGGCCTCGTACTGCCTTGAGCGATTCGACCGCATCGACATCCTGCACAACAACGTGGGCATCGATCAGCTGGGCGGACCGGTGGAAACCACCGAGGCCGACTGGGAGGGGGTGATCCGGACCAACCTCACCTCGCAGTTCTTGACGTGCAAGCACGTCCTGCCGGTGATGGAGCGCCAGCGTAGCGGCGCAATCATCAACGTCAGTTCGATCGCGGCGCTCCGCTGGGTCGGCGCGCCGTCGATCTCCTACGCCTCGAGCAAGGCGGCGACCATTCAGTTCACCCAGACCGTGGCGCTGCAGTATGCGCGACAAGGCATCCGCGCCAACACGATTGTGCTAGGGGTGGTGCGGACGCCGGCGCTGCAGCGTTGGGTTGACAGCGTCACCGAGAACCCCGACGAGCTGTGGCGACATCTCGACGACAGCGCCCCGCGCGGGCGCATCGGCGACGCCTGGGACGCCGCGCACGCGGCGGTCTTCCTCGCCTCGGACGAGGCCGGCTACATCACCGGAACCACACTCGTCGTAGACGGCGGGCTCAGCGCCACGATCGGGATCTGACGAGGCGTCTGCTCGGCCGTGAGCGCCTCAGTCTGTCCAGGCGCTACACCCAGCTCGGGCGGGCGTCCGATGGGGCGGGAGGCGGTGCGCCGCCTCCTGAGACCGTTCGCGCCGAACACGCTCGGCGGCGTGTTCGCGCCATCGACCTCGACGTAGTGTCCCTATCACGCGATCTGTCTGAAGGAGCCCGATGACCGCACACCACGATGTCGCAGGCGCCGCCCTTGAACAGCAGACTTTCCGTGCTGACTGCTCGCCGCAGAACTGGGCAGCGCTCAGGGCCTGGCTGCGTGGTCGCGGGATGGTGCTCGACGCCGTTGAGCCCCGTCAGTTCGCCAACGGCCTGGCCAACCTGAACTACCTGATCTCGGTCGACGGCCGGCTGGTGGTCCTGCGCCGGCCACCGGGCGGACAGCTGGCCGAGGGTGCCAGCGACATGGCGCGCGAATTTCGTGTCTTGAGTCGACTGCACGCCCACTACCTCCGCGCGCCACGGGCAGTGGCCTTCTGCGAGGACACCTCAGTATTAGGGAGTCCCTTCCAGCTGATCGAATACCGTCCCGGGACCGTCGTGTCAGACACGATTCCCGCGCAGCTTGCGGCCGTCCCCACTGCCCGGCTCGCCGACGAATTCGTCACCGCTCTGGCCGAATTGCACGCGATCGACCTCGGCACGCACCGTGACCTCGCCGAACTCGGGCGGCCCGAAGGATTCATCGCACGACAGATCGCCGGTTGGAACCGGCGGGCGCACAACGCGTTCGACGGATCCCCGCCGGCGACGGTCGAGCACATCGTGTCCTGGCTGGGCGCCGCCGCACCCGAACCAACGACCAAAGCCAGTGTGCTGCACAATGATTTCAAGTTCGACAACGTGATCTTCGATGCAACCGGAGTGGCCGCTGCGGTGATCGACTGGGACATGTCGACGCTGGGCGATCCGCTTTTCGATCTCGGCGTCACCCTGTCCTACTGGGCGCAACCCGACGACGCGGACGTCATCCGCGACCTCGGACTGGCTCCGTCACTGCAGCCGGGCTTTCCGGACCGTAAAGCGCTCGCGGCGAAGTACTTCGCCGCGGCAGAACGCGAACCGGTCCCGGTCGGTTTCTACCTGGCGCTGGGCCGGCTCCGGCTCGCGATCGCATGGCAGCAGTTGTTCGTGCTGCACCACCGTGGCGCGCTCGTCGGTCCGAAGTACGCTGCGTTCAACCGCATCGCGACGTCCGTCTTGACGGTGACCGCCGATTCCCTTTCGGCAGAACGCATCTGATCGTCCGCCCACTACCCAAGAGGATGGCTTCGTGATCGACTTCTCCGTACCCCCGGAATTGACGGCACTTGGCGAACGGGTCCGCAAATTCGTCATCGACGCGATCGTTCCCTACGAGCGCGATCCGCGACTCACCCAGCACGGCCCCAACGACGAGTTGCGGCGAGAGCTCGTCGAATTTGCGCGCAAGGAAGGACTGCTGACCCCGCAGGCGTCCCCGCGATTCGGCGGCAAGGGTATCTCACACATCGAGCAGTCGGTGATCTACGAGGCGGCCGGATGGTCCACGCTCGGGCCCGTCGCGATGAACTGCGCTGCGCCGGACGAGGGGAACATGTTCCTCCTCGACAAGCTGACGACCGACGAGCAGGCCGAAGTCTTCCTGAAACCCGTTCTCGACGGCACCGTCCGATCGGTGTTCGCGATGACCGAGCCCGGCGGGGCGGGTTCGGATCCGTCGCAACTGCTCACCGAGGCGCGCCGCGACGGCGACTCCTATGTCATCAACGGCCGCAAGTGGCTCATCACGGGCGCCAACGGTGCGGGCACCTGGATCGTCATGGCCAACGTGGTCGGCGACGGAAACCTCGGCGGACCAACGTTGTTCCTCGCCAAGGGCGATGACCCCGGCTCTGGAGGCATCGTCATCGAGCGGGTGATGAACTCCATGGACCGCAACTACGTCGAAGGACACGGCGTGGTCGTCTTCAACGACCTGCGGGTGCCCACGGCGAATGTGCTCGGCGAAGTCGGCGAGGCGATGCGATACGCGCAAATGCGTTTGGCCCCGGCGCGCCTCACCCACGCCATGCGGTGGTTGGGCGCCGCCTCACGAGCCCAGCACATCGCCCTGAATCACGCAAAGACCCGAACGGCCTTCGGCGGCCCGATCATTGAGCACCAGGGTGTCGGGTTCATGCTGGCGGACAACGAAATAGCGCTCACCCAGTGCCGGCTGGCGATCTGGTACACGGCCTGGGTGCTGGACCAGGGGCACAAGGGGCGACACGAAAGTTCGATCAGCAAGGCCTTCGTGTCCGAGGAGCTCTTCAAGGTTGTCGACCGTTGCATACAGGTCCTGGGTGGAATCGGCGTCACCGACGAAACACCCATCGAGATGATCTTCCGGGACATCCGGGGATTCCGGCTCTACGACGGGCCCACCGAGGTCCACAAGTACGCGATCATCCGGCGAATGAACCACGTCGGCTCGGCGGCGGCGCGCGTGCCGGGATCCGACACCCTCTGAGCGGCTCCGCACTGTCGGGCCGGGGCACGCACAGACGAGGCACTCTCGAAAGCGAGTGTCAGGTCTGATGCGCATCGGTGGACAATCGCGCGACAATGCGATTTCGTTGCATCCACCATCGCAGGCGCCAACGATGCCGGTAGGCGGTGCAACCAGTCCCGCTGGGGCGCTTGATTTGCTCTTTGTGAACAAATAAATGATTCGAAATCCACCCCTGCTGGTCAAGATTTTATCCTGTGGCGCAGTAAAGACTGAAAACATGACCACGACTGCCCCCTCCCCACCGCGGCCTTGCATGGGCGGGTGTTGAAGGTATCGCCAATCGACTGCACACCGAACGCTTCCCCGGCCACCATCACCGGTAGTTGCGAAGGCGCTACGGTGACCTTCTCCGCCACGGAAACCACGGTCGAGAAAGACGGCGCTCAACGCCTTCTTGACGCTGGCGAGTCCGCCGGGGTGCTCATGCCTACCGGCACCGCTCTTCACGACGTACCCGTCGATCCGACCACCCACCTGGCTGCCGCCGACATTGAAAACATCGGTGCCGAACTCAACGCCATCCGCGACCAGGTCAGCACCAGTGATCTCACCCGAATCGAAAGAATCGACCATGACTGAGTTGAAGTACCTTGATCTGCACGACGCACGCCTGGCCTACGTCGATGAAGGCCATGGTGATGTGCTCTTGTTGCTGCACGGCATGGCCGGTAGCTCACAGACGTGGCGCTCGGTGATCCGCCCGCTGTCCCGTAACTACCGGGTTGTGGCGCCCGACCTTCTCGGTCATGGCAGTTCCGACAAGCCGCGGAGCGACTACTCGCTGGGTGCGTTCGCGGTGCTACTGCGCGACTTGCTCGACGAACTCGGCGTCGCCCGCGCAACGGTCGTCGGGCACTCGCTGGGTGGCGGCATCGCCATGCAATTCAGCTACCAACACCCCGAATATTGCCAGGGACTGATCCTGGTTGACAGCGGCGGCCTGGGATCGGACGTGGGCTTGACATTGCGGCTGCTGTCGGCGCCCGGCGCGGAGCTGATCATGCCGATCATCGCGCCACGGCGCGTGCTGGCCGCGGGCAACCGGCTTCGGTCCTGGTTCCATAAGTCCGGGATCGAATCACCCCGTGGCGAGGAGATTTGGAGTTCCTACAGCTCATTCGCCGACGCACCGACGAGGGCAGCTTTTCTGCGAACTCTGCGATCCGTCGTCGATTACCGGGGGCAGGCCGTCAACGCGTTGAGCCGCCTGGTCACCAAGACCGACCTCCCCATCATGCTGATTTGGGGCGATCAGGACGCCATAATTCCCGTCGAGCACGCTTATGCCACGAAGAAGTCCATGCCTGGCATCCGCCTGGAGGTGCTGACCGGAGTCGGGCACTTTCCTCAGGTGGAGCGTCCCGCCGAGGTGGTTGAGCTGATCGAGGACTTCGTCGCCCACAACGTCGCATCGGAGTCGGCCAGCCGGTAGCCCCCAGCTCCACTTGAGGAAGGACGGCCGGCGGTTCGATACCGTGCGCCCCCACCACTGTTTGTGGAGCTCAGCGTCGTTACCGCCGCTTGAGCGTCTTGGGCAAGGTCAGCCACGCGCGGCGCGGCTGGGTCGCCTTGACCTCGCGGATCTGCGGGTACCGCGCCTGCACGCTGCGGATCACCAGATCGCCGAGGGTGCGACCGCTTAACGGGCAGCCCAGGCATGCTCCGCTCAACTCGACGGTGAGCACGCCGTCGTGCACGGAGTGGACCTTGATCTCGCCGCCGTGCGAAGCGGCGATAGGCGTCACGTCACGCGCCAGAATCTCGTCGATCCCGTCGCGCAGGTCCTGCTCGCTGACGTCGGAGAGTTCGTCAGACAACGCAACGAACAACGCCGAACGCACCCGGGCACCGTCGACCTCCCAGGATCGGTTGGCCCCCAACCACGTTCGTACCTCGCCCAGATCGACCTCGGCGCGTTCCAGCACGCCCTCATCGATCAGCGCGCACACTTGTGGCGGAACGCCGGACAGTTGCCGCCTCCCCGTCAGCCACCGCATCAGGCGGGGGTCGTCGGTGGCCTGCGGATGAAGCAGCGGAATCGACACGCTCAACCCGTCAGCCACATCGTGATGTGCCGCGCGGCGAACGCCGCCGTCCAGGCCAGCACGAACATGTAACCCCACGCCGTCAGCGGCCAGCGCCACGAGTTGGTCTCGCGTCGCAGCGTGGCAATGGTGGACATGCACTGCAGGGCGTAGGCGAAGAACACCAGCAGCGCGATGATCGTCGGCGCCGTGAACACCAGCTCACCATGGTGCGGGCCAGAGGTGAACACCGCCGCATGCGTGGCCGACACCAAATCACCCGATTCTCCGGTCGCGAAGATCTGCCCCAGCGTCGCCACGAATACCTCACGGGCGGCCATCGCCCCGATCAAGCCGACGCAGACGCGCCAGTCGAAACCCAGTGGCGCGAAAAGCGGTTCGAGGATCTTGCCCAGGCCGGCGGCGAAGGAGTGGTTGACGACGTAGGCCGTCGCCGACGCCTGGTCCATGCCGGCGGTCTCCGCGGTGCGCACCGGCAGGTTGAGCAGGAACCACAGCACGACGGAGGTGCCCAGAATGATGGTTCCGGCCTTGCGCAGGAACACCTTTGCCGAGTCCCATACGGTCATTGCCACCGACTTGACCGACGGGAACCGGTAGGGCGGCATCTCCATGTAGAAAGGCAGCAGATCACCACCGAGCACGACCGATTTGAACAGCCAGGCGGTGAGCATCGCCGAGACCCCGCCCAGCAGATACATGCCGAACATCACGACGCCCTGCAACGACACCGGCCCCCACCGATCCTGCGGGCTGACCAGCATCCCGATCAGCAGGATGTACACCGGCAGGCGCGCCGAACAGGTCATCAGCGGGGCGGCCATACACGTGGCGAGCCGGTCCCGTGACGAGGGGATGGTACGGGTGGCCATGATCGCCGGTACCGCGCAAGCCAGCGATGACAGCATCGCCACGAAGGCCCGGCCGTCCAGCCCGGTGGTCGCCATGATGCGATCCACCAGGAATGCGGCGCGCGTCATGTAGCCGATGTTTTCCAGCAGCGAGATCAGCAGGAACATCAGGACGATCTGCGGGATGAACACCAGCACGGCGCCGACCCCGCCGATCACCCCGTGGCCGAGCAGTCCCGCGACCGCGGTGTTGGTGACGTTGTCGTCCACGAGCGTGCCCAGCCAGCTGAAGGACTTCTCGATCGCGTCCTGCAGCGGTGCCGCCAGCGTGAAGATGATCTGAAAAAACCCGAACATCACCGCAATGAAGAACAGCGATCCCCACACGGGGTGCAACAGCATTCGGTCGATTCGCGCGCTGCGCCGGTCGGGTTCAGGTGCCCGATAACGGCCTGCGTTGAGGATCGACGCAACCCAGCTGTTGTATTCCGCGTCGTTCGTCGGCGGTGGAATGGCGACGCGCTGCCAGGTTTGCGGTTCCGCCAGCAGCGCCCGCAGCGGTTCGAACCCTTTGCCGCGGCTACCGATAACACTGACCACCGGGACTCCCAGTGCGGCGGCGAACTGCTCGGTGTCCAGCTGCCCACCGCGGGCCGCCAGTTCGTCACCCATGGTGAGGACGACCACGGTTGGCTTGCCCAGCGCCAGCACTTGAGCCGCCAGCGACAGCGACCGCTCGAGGACGGTGACATCGACCACCACGGCGAGCGCATCCGGTGCGGGTATGCCGGGCAACTCACCGCGCAGCAGGTCGGCGACCACCTGTTCGTCGGGGCTGACCGGGTGCAGGCTGTAACAACCGGGGACGTCTTCGACGATGAACGTCTTCGCCTCGTCGTCGCTGCGGAAGCGTCCGGTGCCTACCCGGCGGGCCACGGTGACACCGGGATAGTTGCCGGTCCGCGCCCGCATCCCGGTGAGATGGTTGAACACGGTGGTCTTGCCGGCGTTGGGGCTCCCGATCAGCGCCGTCCGGGACAGGCCGGGCGGCGCGGCGACCGTGCCGCCGTCGTCGTGGCAGGATGCGGTCATGACTGCTCGGCGATCTCGATCTGAGCCGCTTCGTGGCGCCGCAGGCAGGTGTCATAACCCAGCAGGCGGTACACCGAGGGGTCGCCCAGCGGAGCCGTGCGCAGCTTGGTGACCCGGACCCCCGGGCGAAAACCCAAATGGCGCAACCGATTCGACACATCTGAGGGGATCGCCGCAAGAAATGCGACGATCTCGCCGCCGGTGCCGGGCGCCAGGTCGGCCAGGGTGGACCGGCGGTCCTGACCGGGCCGGGTCTCCGGCGCCGATCGGTCCAACCGGCTGTTGGGCATCGTTTATACCTCCGGATTGCCGACGCCGGCCGCGGGTGATGCCGGTGATATCCAGCAAGACTACCGACACTTAGGCCACCCTCACCAACCACGAACAAAATCCTGTGCCGGGCGAATCCGGGCTGTGCGTGTTGCTCGCTCAAGCCACCGCCCGCGCGGTCGCTGCACGCCGTTGCAGCTCCCACCTTGGACGCGGTTGACCCCGTATGGCACGCTCGACACCGTGGGTGACCTACCTGGTTCTCAGAGCGACAGCTCGGCACGCCAGACTTCGGGGCCGCCGGTGCGGCCGTTGTCCTCAGACCAGCAGCCGGCGACCAAAGCTGACCTGTACGCCGCGGTCGATGCCATGCGCGCCGATATGCGTGAGCTGCTCGAGCAGATCAGCACTCTGATCAAGGACGCGACGCAGAAGTAGGGTCGGAACGGTGAAGCCGTTCCGCATCGCCATTCCCGACGACGTCCTCGATGACTTACGCGCCCGGTTGGCGCGCACCCGGTGGCCCGAAGCCGAGTGTGTGGACGACTGGAGCCAGGGCATGCCGCTGCGTTACACCCGCGACCTGGCCGCCTACTGGGCCGATCAGTATGACTGGCGGGCGCGCGAGGCGGCATTGAACCGCTTCGACCAGTTCGTCGACCAGTTCGACGGTCTGGACATCCACTTCGTCCATCAGCGGTCGCCGCACGACGATGCCTTTCCGCTGCTGATCACCCATGGCTGGCCGGGCTCGGTCGCGGAGTTCCACAAGGTGATCGAGCCGCTGACCAACCCCACCGCCCACGGCGGCCGTGCCGAGGACGCCTTCCATGTGGTGTGCCCGTCGCTGCCGGGCTACGCGTTCTCCGGAAAGCCGGGCCGCACCGGGTGGGGTGTGGAGAAGATCGCGCTGGTGTGGGAGGAGCTGATGCAGCGCCTGGGATACGGCCGCTACGGCGCCCAGGGCGGTGACTGGGGCGCGGCCGTCACCAGCCAGATCGGTCGGAACAAGGGCAATTGCGTGGCCATCCATCTGAACATGCCGCTGGGCATGCCGACCGCCGAGACGATGGCCAACCCCACGGCCGAAGAGCAGGCGGCCCTGGCCGCGCTGGCCGACCACCGCAAGAACGGCACCGGGTACTCCAAGCAGCAGTCGACGCGCCCGCAGACGGTGGGCTACGGACTGGTCGATTCGCCGGTGGGTCAGCTGGCCTGGATCGTCGAGAAGTTTCAGGCCTGGATGGACTGTGACGGCCACCCGGAGAACGTGCTGACGCGCGACGAGTTGTTGGACAACGTGATGCTGTACTGGGTGACCGAAACCGCGGCGTCCTCGGCGCGGCTGTACTGGGAGAGTTTCACGAAGTGGGGGGACACTACCCGGGTCGAATTACCCACGGGCGTCGCGTCGTTCCCGAAGGAGATCCTGCGCGCCCCGCGCCGCTGGTGCGAGCCGAACTTCAACATCACCCATTGGACGACGATGCCGCGCGGCGGGCACTTCGCCGCGTTCGAGCAACCGGAACTTTTCGTGGCGGATCTGCGCAAGTTTTTCGCTACGGTGCGCTGAGTCGTGTTGCCGAATCGCATGCCGCGACACGACCCGGGAGCGTTACACGATGCGCCAGCCGCGGCTGGCGCGAAACCTCATGTCCCACAGGTGAAGCTGATAGATGAGGATCCAGGTCCGGTGTGGGATCAACCGGTCGGCGAGCCGCAGCGCCGAGAGTAGAAATTCGAATCGCTCCTGTTGGGATTCTGACCAATCCAGCCGCATCATCGACCGGAACTCCGGCGCCAGAAACCCCGTCGTCGCGAACAGGTTGAACGGGCCGGCCAACGCTCGCAACGGCCAGGGCAGGAACTTCATCGACGCGACGCCACGCAGGTGTTCGCGCACCGGCGGGTCGATCTGCAGCTCGTCCAGCGAGCGCTTCCAGTATTCGTCGAATGCGACGCGGTCGGCCGGCCACATCCGCTCGGGCACCTGCAGGGTGGTGCCCAGCCGCTTGGCGTCCTGATAGACCGCGTCGGCGGCCGCATCGTCGAGTGGCCCGTGCAGAAACTCGTGCTGCTCCACGAAATAGCGGTACAGGCAGGCCGCGACCCACAACTGCAACGCGGGATCGAAGGCGTGGTAGGACACCGGGCTCGATGCCCTCGACCGGACCTGACGGTGCGCGACGTCGACTGCCTTGCGGATCAGGGTGCGGTCCGACTCGGTCCCGATGGTCGCCGCCGCTAAGTAGGTCCCTGTGGTGCGGGCTCGTTTGAACGGGTGTTTGTAGACGTTGCCGCTGTCCACCGGACTTTCCAGCACGCCATATCCCACGCCGGGCCGCGATAGCTGCATGATCACGTTCGCCGCCGGCAGCAACGTGGCCGCGGGGTTCAACAGGTCGGCGACCCGGGTGACCGGCCGCTTCATCGCGGGTCCTGGCTCATGTCATCGAGTAGACCACGCGCGTAAGCGCGTGGGGCCGAGATCGTGCGCCCAGCGGTGCGGGTCAGGCCGGTGCGCAGAGACAAACCGGGGTGCCGCGGGATCGGGCAGCCCCCCGACAGTCCTATTCTGACAACTATGGTTGACAATATGGACTGCCAAGCGCTATTCTGACAAAGATGTCAACCATGGTTGATGAATTCTTACTCCAACTCCGCTAGAGAGCAGGGCGAATATGCTCGACGAACAGTTGTTGGCGACCGGCCGGGAGGCTGGCGATGCAAACTTCCTTGTCGCAGATCGACTTGCGGTCCTCAACTTGCTGGGCGCCTACGCCTACACCTACGACCAGGACCGGCTCGACGATTTCCGCGCCTTGTTCACGGAATCACCGGAACTGGTCTTACTGCACGAAGGCCGAGTGCTATCCGAGGACATCACCGTCGTAATGAAACTGCTCGCGGCCAGGAAACACGCATTCAGAGTCCAACACAACAAACGGCGCCATGCGTTGAATTCATTCTGCGTTGCGAGTCAAACCTCCGACGAAATGACGGGTCATTGTTATGTGCAGGTCTTCGCGATACGCGATGGCGGTCCGCCCGTGCCCGACTTGACGGGCTGCTATGACTTTACGGCCGTCAAGCAGCACGGTGTATGGAGGCTGGACCGGTGGGTCGTGACTGCGGACCAGACCAGGACCGGGCTGCCCAGTGATCGGCCCTCCACCGGACGGGGCGCCGAATCAATGGAATCTCGCAGCGCCAGCTGAACCGGCGGGAGGCGTCACGAAATCATCACCGGTCCTGGGTGCGCGCCGTGGTGATTTCGGTCATCTCATCCCACGCCAGCTGGGGCTGCGCGGCTCGTGTGATCGAGTTCACCCTCAACGGCGATTAGATCGACTCGAAACGGGCATCTTCGACACATGTCGATCGAACCGTCACTCGGAGAACCCGACGCCTCGGCGGTGAAGTTGACGAACCTCTTCCAGCTCGGGCGCTCGCAGGCCGCCTATGACTACGTCCCGGAGATGTGGTGGATGCTGGCCGCACAGTTCGTCGTCCTCGTGACGCTGCTCGTCGTCGTAGTGGTGATCTAACCGCTTCACCTCCCCGGTGTGAGACGCTGCCGAGGTGTTCGGGACGGCAGGCGAGGCCAGGGCTGTCGGCGTCGTCGCCGGCTATCTGGCCGACCTCTCGCTCGGTGACCCCCGGCACGCCCACCCGGTCGCGCTTTTCGGTGCGGGGGCCGCCAAGGCCGAACAGTTCAGCTACCGCGACAGCCGGGCGGCGGGAGTCGTCCACGCGCTTCTGCTGGTGGGCGCGGTCGGCCTGGTGGGGGGCTTGCTGCAGCGTCGTGCCGGATCAACGGTGGCCACGGCGGTGGCGACATGGGTCTCGTTGGGCGGCACCTCGCTGGCCCGAACCGGCGCTCGGATGGCGGGGTTGCTGGACAGCGGCGATGTCGACGGCGCACGACGGCTGCTGCCATGGCTGTGTGGGCGCGATCCCGGCGCGTTGGATGAGGCGGGCCTGGCACGCGCGGCGTTGGAATCGGTGGCAGAGAACACCTCAGATGCCCAGGTCGCGCCGTTGCTGTGGGCGGCGGTCGGTGGCGCACCCGCGGTGTTGGGGTACCGGGCGATCAACACCCTGGACGCGATGATCGGCTACCGATCACCGCGATATCTCCGATTCGGTTGGGCCGCTGCACGATTGGACGATCTGGTGAACCTTGGGGGTGCGCGGCTGACGGCCGGGCTGGTGGTGGCCTGCGCGCCGCTGATCGGCGGGTCACCCCGCGGCGCGGCCCGGGCGTGGCGCCGGGATGCGGCTCGTCATCCCAGCCCCAACGCCGGCGTGGTCGAAGCCGCGTTCGCCGGAGCGCTCGGCGTACAACTCGGGGGACCCACCCAGTACAGCCACGAGTTGCAGATCCGACCGACATTAGGTGAAGGTCGGCCACCCACGGTGGCCGACCTGCGCCGCGCGGTGCGGCTTTCGCGGATGGTTCAGGCGGGGGCCGCCGTCGTGTTGGCGGGCGTGGTCGCAGGCAAGGGTCACCTCCGGCGGCCGTAGCGGTCGGCCAGCTTGTCTGCCACGCTCTGGGGGGCGGCGGACCCTGCGGGGGCGGGCGGCGGCTGTTTCTCGCGCCGCCGCGCCCGAAGCTCGGAAAAGACGAAGTACCCCAGTCCGATCGGCGCCAGCACACCGAACAGCACCCACTGGATGCCGTAGGAGAGATACGGGCCGGCATCCAGGTGCGGGACGCCCACGACGCCGAGTCCACCGGGCTGATTGTCGACCAGCTGCAGATACGAACCGGCCAGGGGCACTCCGGTCAACTCCGCGACCTGGCCGGTGCTCACCGAATACACCTGCTGGTAGCCATCCCTGATGAAGGGCTCCTTACCGGCCACGGTGGGCTCGGCGTCGCGCAGCCGCGCGGTGATGGTCACCGTCTGGTTCGGTGGCGGTGGGATGGCGGGTACGTGCGAACCCTGCTCGGGGCGCACATACCCGCGGTCGACCAGCACGGTCGGCCCGTCGTCGACGACGAACGGCATCAGCACCTCGAACGCCTGGTCGCCGTCGACCACCCGCAGCCGGGCGAGCACGTGCACGTCCGGCAGGTAGTGGCCGGTGGCCGTCACCTGGCGCCACTGGGCACCGGTCGCCGACGAATCTTCATGCGGCAGAAGGGTTTTCAGCGGTACGGGTGCCGCACTGACGGAGTCGGCGATCTGCTGGTTTTCCCGGGAAGTGCGGGTGTTCTTGCCCAACTGCCACGGTGCCAGCACCGTGAAACACAGATAGGTGAACGCGATGACCACCAGAATCAGCGCCAGCCAGCCCGGCCGGAGCAGGAACGTCAAGCGCCTGGCCATCACCCGTTTCCGTTCTGCGTGAGTCTCTCGTCGACCCAAGCGTGCAGGCCGGGCAGTGCGGCGTCGATCACGACGAACGCCGTCTCGAAATCGCTGTGGTCTCCGTAGTATGGGTCCTCGACGTCCGGGGTGTGGGCGCCCGAGCGCGGGTCGAATGAGCGCAGCATCCGCAGCCGGCTGTCCTCCACCCCAAGTTGGCGCAGCAGTCGTTGATGGTTGCGGCCGAGTGCGACAACGAGATCGGCGGACAGGTGATCGTCGTTCAACTGAGCCGCGCGGTGGGCGGTGGGATAGCCGTGGTCGCGCAGTACCCGTTCGGCGCGCACATCCGCCCCTTCACCGGCGTGCCAGTTACCGGTTCCGGCGCTGGTGACCCGCACCACCTCGCCCAGACCGCGTTCAGAAATCTGGTGCGCGAACATCTTCTCGGCCATCGGCGAACGGCAGATGTTTCCCGAACACACGAACGTGACATGCAGCAGCGGCTCAGACACCCAGCGCCCTCCGCAGCTCGTCGACCGTCTCGACATGGGTGACACCGGTGAAGGTGATGGGCTCGGTGAAGTCACCCCGTCCATAGCCCCAGCCCACCACGACGGTGTCGATGCCGTGCGCGGCCGCGCCGTGCACGTCGTGACTGCGGTCGCCGACCATCAGCACGCGTTCGGGCAGTGGCTGCAACTGCTCCAGCGCGTGAGCCAGGACGTCGGTCTTGGATTTGCGTGTGCCGTCCGGGCTCGCGCCGGCGATCACTTCGAAATGCTGGTCAAGCCCGAAATGAGAAAGGATCTGCCGAGCTGTCGGCTCCAATTTGGAGGTCGCCACCGCCAGGCGCACCCCCGCGGCCCGCAGATCGGCCAGCAGCGGCGCGATACCGTCGAACAGGCTGTTTATTGCCCAGCCCCGGCTGCCGTACTCGGCCCGGAACGCGGAAACTGCCTCGTCGGCGCGCCCGTCCAGTTCCATGGCGTGAAATGTTTCGTCCATCGGCGGGCCGACGATCCGGGCGGCCAGGTCGCCCTCGGGAATCGCGGCACCGACGTGGGTGAGCGCATGCCGGAAGCTCGCCACGATGCCGGCCGCCGAATCCGTCAGGGTTCCGTCGAGGTCGAAGATCACCAGCTCGGCTTTCGCGCCGTCGCTGTGCGCACTGGAGCCTGTCACGAGTCCATTGTCGTTGATCGCGGTGGGCCCCGGACCGCCAGGCAACCGCGCAGGACCGTGCCCGAAGTTGCACGGATTGCCGGACACGCTCTGGGCCGTTTGTCACAATCGGGGTTCTCGGGAAGCTACGAGCTGGCCATGGAGGGTTCGCCTGCGATGACACTTCTGGCCACGCAACCCCAGGCGATGGCGGCGGCCGCAGCCGACATGTCGGGAATCAGGGCGGCGGTCGACGAGGTCAGGACGCTGGTGGCCGGGCCCACCGCCGAACTGGCCGCCGCAGCGGCCGACGAGGTGTCGGTGGCCTTCGCCGCGCTGTTCGGGGCATATGCCCGGGAAGCACAGGCCGTGCTGGCCCAAGCGTTGACTTTCGGCGACCAATTCGCCGGCATGCTGAGCGCCGCCGCGCGCCGCTACGTGGAAGCCGAGGTGGCCAACGCGTCGGCCGCGCTCGGCGGGATCCCGGGCCTGCTCGGCGTCAGCACGCCCGGCGTGGCGGTCGGTGCCGGCCTTCACGCCGCGCCGTCGTCGCCGCCCCCCAAGCCGCTGGTGGCGCTCGTCATGGGCGGCACCGGCGACCCGAGCCCGCCGAGCACCTACGTCAAGGCCGTGGACACGTTGTTCATCCAGCCAAATCGAGCCGGCGCCATCCCGCAGGTGGTGTTCACACCCGAGCAGCTCTACCCGTTGACCGGTGTCCGGAGCCTGCCGTTCGACACGTCGGTGGGACAGGGTGTTGCCATCCTGCACGACGCGGTCCTGCAGCAACTGGGCAGCGGCAACCATGTCACCGTGTTCGGCTACTCCCAGAGCGCCGAAATCGCGTCGTTGGAAATGCGGCAACTCGCGGCGATGGGCGCGCCGAGTCCGGCCGACCTCGACTTCGTGCTGATCGGCGATCCGATGAATCCCAATGGCGGTCTGCTGCAGCGTTTCGCCGGGTTGACGCTGCCGTCGCTGGGCGTGAGCATGGTCGGGGCGACCCCGGACAACGTCTATCCCACCACCATTTACACCCGTGAGTACGACGGACTGGCCGACTTCCCCCGCTATCCGCTCAATTTCGTTTCCGACCTGAACGCATTCTTCGGTATCGGTGCGGTGCACTTCGGCTATCCACACTTGACACCCGATCAGGTTGATGCCGCTTACACCCTGTCGACTCAGGGCCCCACGATGACCACCTACAAGATGATCCCCACCGCGAACCTGCCGCTGCTGGATCCGTGGCGGGTCATACCGTTCGTGGGCAACCCGCTGGCAGACCTGGTTCAGCCCGACGTGCGGGTCATCGTCAACCTGGGCTACGGCGACCCTGCCTACGGCTGGTCGACGAGTCCCGCGAACGTACCGACGCCGTTCGGTCTTTTCCCCGCGGTGAGCCCGCTGACTGTGCTGGACGCTTTGGCGGCCGGCACCCAGCAAGGAGTGCAGGACTTCCTGGCCGACCTCCCGAACATCTTCAATCCGCCGGTGCTGCAGCCGCTGTGGCCGGACATGGTCGCGGCGCTGGTAGGTCCGGCGCCCCCGGCGGTGGCGCCAACACCGGAGAACGTCGCAAACGCCGTCGCCTCGATCATTTCGACCGACTACGCGGTTTTGCTGCCGACCGCGGATGTCACCGTGGCGGCCGCACTCAGCCTGCCGGTGTACGACGCAACCCTGTTCGTCCACGGCCTGGAGAACGGCAGCCTGCTCCATGCGATCGGTGACCCGATAGCGGCCAACACCGCAATGCTGACCATGGCGGGACTGTTGGAAGCGCTCACCATCGCCGAGGCGGGGGTCCTCAACGTCGGTGTCATTCACAGTCTCATTCACTGACGCCTGGAGAGAGCGGGCGCCGGGTGGTGCCCGGGCCACGCTGGGTGGCGTGATGTCAGTGGGGAAGCCGGTATGCGGGCGCACTAGTGTTTCTGTGATGGCGGGTCGTGATCCGAGCGTGTCGAGCCCGGTACGCGCGCGTCATCACGGTGATCAGGACGTCATGCCCGGCATGCTGGATTTCGCCGTCAACGTCCGTCGCGCGCAACCCCCGGCATGGCTGCTGCAGAAGTTGAGCATGCGGCTGCCCGATCTGGCCCGGTACCCAAGTGCAGCCGACGTCTACGCCGCGCAGGTTGCGGCGGCCACGCGTCACCGCCGAACCCACGATGAGGTGTTGCCACTGGCCGGCGCGGCCGAGGGTTTTGCGTTGCTGAGCAACCTGCGTCCGCGCCGCGCCGCGATCATCGCGCCCTCGTTCACCGAACCCGAAGCGGTGCTGAGCGCGGCCGGGATCCCCGTGCACCACGTCGTGCTGCCACCGCCGTTCACCCTGGACGCGGCGGAAGTGCCCGGCGACGCGGATCTGGTGGTGGTGGGCAACCCGACGAACCCGACCTCGGTGCTGCACGCCCGTGAACACGTGCTTGGGCTGCGCCGGCCCGGACGGATCGTGGTGGTCGACGAAGCGTTCGCCGACGCGATTCCCGGCGAACCGGAGTCGTTGGCCGGTGCGGCCCTGCCCGACGTGCTGGTGCTGCGCAGCCTGACCAAGACCTGGGCGCTGGCCGGTTTGCGGGTGGGCTACGCCCTGGGGGCGCCGGAGTTGCTGGCCAGGTTGGGCGCACAGCGCGCGCACTGGCCGGTCGGCACTCTGCAGCTGTCGGCCATCGCCGCCTGCTGCGCCCCGCAGGCCGTCGCCGAGGCTGCCGAGGATGCCGAGCGGTTGGTGGCGCTGCGCTCGGTGATGGTCGCCGGCCTGGAATCGGTGGGACTGCACGTGGTCGACGGCCGGGCGCCGTTCGTGTTGTTCCACAGCCCGGATGGTGAGCGGATCAGAGATCGACTGCGGGACAGAGGTATTGCGGTACGCCGCTGCGACACCTTCGTCGGCCTGGACGGGAACTATCTGAGGGTGGCGGTACGCGAGGAGTGGCCGGAATTGGTCGAGGCCATCTCCACGGCCGCAGCGCACGGCGGGAGCTGCCGATGAGCGTGCGGCTCGCCGACGTCATCGAAGTGCTGGACGGGGCCTACCCACCGCAGCTGGCCGAGTTGTGGGATTCAGTGGGTCTGGTCTGCGGTGACCCCGCCGACGAGATCGAATCGGTCACCATCGCGATCGACGCTACAGCGGCCGTGGTCGACGAGATGCCGGACAACGGCCTGCTGCTGGCCCATCACCCATTGCTGTTGCGTGGTGTCGACACGGTGGCGGCCAGCACTCCCAAGGGTGCGCTCATTCACCGGTTGATCCGTGCGGGTCGTTCGCTGTTCACCGCCCACACCAACGCCGACTCGGCGGCTCCGGGCGTGTCCGATGCGCTGGCGGACGCGCTCGGACTGACCGTCGAGGCCGTCCTGGACACCTCGCCCAGTCCGGCCAAGCTGGACAAGTGGGTCATCTACGTGCCGGTGGAGAACGCCGACGCGGTACGCGAAGCGGTCTTTGCGGCCGGCGCCGGACACATCGGCGACTATTCGCACTGCAGCTGGAGCGTCACCGGCACCGGCCAGTTTCTGCCGCACGAGGGGGCGTCACCGGCGATCGGCAGTGTCGGTGCCGTCGAGCACGTCCCCGAGGACCGCGTCGAGGTCATCGCGCCCGCCCGGGCACGCTCGGCCGTCCTGGCGGCCATGCAGGCCGCGCATCCCTACGAAGAGCCGGCTTTCGACATCCTCGCCCTGGTACCACCCCCGGCCGGCACAGGGCTCGGTCGTATCGGCACACTGCCGCGACCCGAACTGCTGCGCGAGTTCGTCTCGCGCGTCAACCGCGCCCTGCCGCAGACGACGTGGGGGGTACGTGCGGCGGGCGATCCGGACCTGCCGGTCTCACGTGTGGCGGTCTGCGGCGGAGCGGGCGACTCATTCCTTCACGCGGTGGCCGCCGCGGACGTGCAGGCGTACGTCACCAGCGATCTTCGGCACCACCCCGCCGACGAGCATCTGCGGGCCTCGCAGGTGGCGTTGATCGACGTCGCCCACTGGGCCAGTGAATACCCGTGGTGTGCCCAGGCGGCCGGGGTGCTGCGGTCGCGATTCGAGTCGCTACCGGTGCGGGTATCCACGACGCGCACCGACCCGTGGAACCTGAGAACCGAGTGCTGAGAAAGAGACCTGGAGATCACCGATGAAGGCCGACGTAGCACAGCAGCGTTCGCTCCTGGAATTGGCGAAGGTCGATGCTGAGCTGTCCCGGCTTGCTCATCGAACCGGTCATCTGGCTGAGCGTGCCGCCTACGAACGGGTGCGGGAGGAGCACACCGCCGCCGGTGACCGGCTGGGTGCCGTGCGAATCGCGTTGGAGGACTTGGATGCTCAGGTTGCACGCCTGGAGGCCGAGATCGAGGCGGTGCGCAGGCGCGAAGACCGCGACCGCTCATTGCTGAGTGCCGGTGCCACCGACGCCAAGCATCAGGCCGACCTGCAGCATGAACTGGAAACCCTGAAGCGCCGCCAGATCACGCTCGAAGATTCTCTGCTGGAAGTGATGGAGCGCCGCGAGGAACTGCAGGGCCGGCACGACGCCGAGTCGTCCGCCACCGACCAGTTGCAGGCCGAGCTGGCCGCGGCCCAGCAGGCTCTGGACGCCGTTCTGGCCGAGCTGGAAGAGACCCGGGCCCAACATACGTCGCGCCGTGACGCGTTGAGCGCGCAGTTGGCCCCCGAGCTGTCGGCGCTCTACGAACGGCTGCGCGCCGGGGGAGGACCCGGGGCCGGGCAATTGCAGGGACACCGCTGCGGGTCCTGCCGGATCGAGATCGGTCGCGGCGAGCTGGCCCGCATCTCGGCCGCGGCCGAGGACGAAGTGCTGCGTTGCCCGGAGTGTGGTGCGATTTTGTTGCGCGTCAAGGTTTCTGATCAATGAAGGTGATCATCGAAGCCGATGGCGGGTCGCGGGGTAACCCGGGGCCGGCCGGGTATGGGGCGGTGGTGTGGAGTGCGGACCGCAGGACGGTGCTGGCCGAAACCAAGCAGGCCATCGGCCGTGCCACCAACAACGTTGCCGAATACCGCGGCCTGATCGCCGGATTGGATGACGCGTTGAATCTGGGCGCCGGTGAGGTATCGGTCCTGATGGACTCCAAGCTGGTGGTAGAGCAGATGTCGGGGCGATGGCGGGTGAAGCACCCCGATCTGGTGGAACTGCACGCCCAGGCGCGTTCGCTGGCGTCGCAGTTTCGCCGGATCAGTTTTTGCTGGGTCCCGCGCGAGGAGAACGCCTATGCCGACCGGCTGGCCAACGAAGCGATGGACGCGGCGGCCCAGACTGATCGACGGGTGGACAAGGTCGCGGTGCCGGTCACCGAGGCCGCCCGCCAGGCCGCTACCGAGCAGGCGCCGGCCGACGCGAACCGCGGACCCGGCTGGACCGGAGCCCGGGGCGCACCCACCCGGTTGTTGTTGTTGCGGCACGGGCAGACCGAGTTGTCGGCGCAACGCCGCTACTCCGGGCGCGGTAACCCGCCTCTGAACGAAATCGGTTGGCGCCAGGCGGGTTTGGCGGCCCGATACCTGACACAGCGCCGCGGTATCGTCGCGGTGATCTCATCGCCGCTGCAGCGTGCCTATGACACCGCGGCGACGGCCGCCAGGGCACTGGGCTTGGACGTGACCGTCGACGAGGACTTGATCGAGACCGACTTCGGCGCGTGGGAGGGCCTGACCTTCACCGAGGCTGCCGCGCGCGATCCAGAGCTGCACCGTCGCTGGCTCTACGACACCGGGGCGCTGCCCCCTGGCGGGGAGAGCTTCGATGATGTGCTGCGGCGGGTTCGCCGTGGTCGCGACCGGATCATCGCCAACCACCCCGGCGCCAACGTGCTGGTGGTCTCTCATGTCACGCCGATCAAGTCGATGTTGCGGATGGCGCTGGACGCCGGGTCCGGGGTTTTGTACCGGCTGCACCTGGATCTCGCGTCGTTGAGTATCGCCGAGTTCTATCCCGACGGCGCGTCCTCGGTGCGTCTGGTCAATCAGACCGGGTATCTCTGACCGGCGGCGACGTCGACCCGCGGGTAGCTCTCGACGTGGCGCTCACCTGCCGCGCCGGAGTAGGTGCAGGTGCGGGCGTGTAAGTCGACGTCGTAGTGCACCACGCCGGCCGCCCAGCAGGCGTGGACGAACTGCGGGTAACTGCTTTGGCCGGCCTGGTCGGTGCGGATGGCGTCGACCAGAGCATCCCGGTTCCACGCGGCTACGTCGGTCAGGCCGGCGACGATCGGGTCGTGCTGCTCGACGATCGGTCCGGCGTCGGTCAGGTACAGGGTGGTGGCTGCCGGGATCGAGTGGTGGTACCGGTTCACCCCGGCCTGGCGCAACACCTCGGCCAGGTAGGGAAAACCGTGCACCTTGGGCCGCAGGACCGCCGCCCGCTCCCGGGCCGCCTGCAGATTGGCGATTGCACTACTCACGTCGCAACTCCTATCGAGAATCGACAATATACTGCTAAAGTGACAACATAATGTCAAAAAGGAGCCCGATGGCCGACGACATTCCGTTGCTGGTTGCCGATGTCTACGAGGCGGCGGGTGCGCTGCGCAGGTCCGGAGACGCCGTTGCGAAAACCGAAGGCCAGACTCAGGCGCGCTGGCAGGTTCTCAGCGTGGTTTGCGAGGATCCGATGTCTGTGTCCCGCGCCGCCCGCCGGCTCGGCGTGTCACGACAGAGCGTGCAGCGCATCGCCCACAACCTGGTCGAAGACGGGCTGGCGGAGTGGGTGTCCAATCCCGATCACCGCGCGTCGCCGTTGCTCACGCTGACCCATGCCGGGCGGCGTGCCCTGTCGGCCATCACGGCGCGGGCGGACGCCGCGCAACAGGCACTCATCGGGGACATCCCGGCCGCCGACATCGCTATAACGCGAAACGTGTTGCGGCGCTTGATTGTTTCCGTGCGCCGGCCCAGTGATCGGGCCGGCTGACTAGGCCGCGTCGTGGAAGATCAAACCCAGCGCATAGCGCTCACCGGAACGGACGGTCGAGATGCCGTGGCGAACCGGGGCGGCCGACCAACCGCGAGTGGAGCGCACCGGCCGTTCGCGAGTGGTGAAGACGAAGCCGTGGCCCTGGGGCAGTTGTGTTGCGATACCCCGGGATTGGGCCCGGAAGCGCTGTTCGACCAAGAGGAAATCACCGCCGGCGTAGTCGGCAGTGGGGTCACTGAGGTTGATCACCACCTGCAGCGGAAACACCAGGTCGCCGTAGAGGTCCTGATGCAGTGCATTCCAGTCGCCGGCGCCGTAGCGCAGCATCAGCGCCGTCGAGCGGGTCTGCCCGGCGTCGTGGCAGAGCGCCAGCCACTCGTCCAGGCTGTCCGGCCACGAAGCGACCCGGCCCAGCCTGGTCCACCACTCGCGGGCGATCGGCACCAGCCGCGGGTACAGCGCTTGTTTGAGTTGCTCGATCGGCTCGGGATAGGGAGCGCGGAAGTAGCGGTACTGACCGGCGCCATAGCGCTTGGGCGCCATGTTGACGGTCGACCGGAACAGGCTGTCGTCGGCGTAGAGGCCGCGGAGCCGAGCCGCCTCAGCGGGGGTGAGCAGGCGCGGCAACAACGCGCCGCCGTACTCATCGAGCTCGGCGGTGATGGCCTCCCAGTCGCCGGAGTCGACGCGGGCGTCCCACCGGGGCATTCGGCGGCCTCCTTCGTTCGTCATATCCGCCTAAGCCTGCCTGGGTCACGCCGCGCAGCACCGACGTAGACCGCCGACCGCTGACAGTGGGCGTTGCCGCATTCATATCAGTCACCGCTGCTGGAGGGTGCGCTAACCGGCACGGCCGAGCCTGGCTTCGGCCTCGTTCAGGGGGTACCGTGTTCGTCGCAGGCGAGTTGGCTGGACGGCCGCGGCTCGCGCCGGTCCGAGAGGTGCGGGCGCCGAGTCGAGGAAAGTCCGGACTTCACAGAGCAGGGTGATTGCTAACGGCAATCCGAGGTGACTCGCGGGAAAGTGCCACAGAAAGCAGACCGCCACCCTCGCGGTGGTAAGGGTGAAACGGTGCGGTAAGAGCGCACCAGCATCCCGGGTGACCGGGGTGGCTCGGCAAACCCCACCCGAAGCAAGGCCAAGAAGGCTGCACCAAAAGTGCGGCTGCGCAGACGTTTGAGGGTTGCTCGCCCGAGTCTGCGGGTAGGCCGCTCGAGGCACCCGGCAACGGAGTGTCCAGATGGATGGTCGTCGCCGTGCCGCCGTGGATTAAAGCCGCGGCGGTGGGGAACAGAATCCGGCTTACAGGCCAACTCGCCCGCCTATGAATCCCGCCTAGCTGCTGTGCCCGTCGTTGCCGTCCGATCCGTTCGGCCCGTCGTCCCCGATCAACAGCCCGGCCTGCCCGCCGGGACCGCCGGGGGCGCCGTTGCCACCTTCACCGGATGCGCTGTTGCCGCCGTTGCCACCGGCCCCACCGGGGCCGCCGTTGCCGATTGCCCCGGCGGCGCCGCCGCTGCCACCGGGTGCACCGTTGCCGCCGAAGCCGGTTGTGCTGTTGCCGCCGTTGCCGCCGGCCCCGGCTGGGCCGCCACTGCCGTACCACAGCCCGGCGAAGCCACCATTGCCGCCGGCCGCTCCGTTACCGCCGTTACCGCTGGTGCTGTTGCCCCCGTTACCGCCCGCGCCGGCCGCTCCGCCATTGCCGATCAGCAGGCCGCCGTTGGCACCCGAACCGCCCGCCGCACCGTGCCCGCCCGTCTGTCCGTTCCCGCCGTTGCCGCCGGCTCCGGCCGGGCCGCCGTTGCCGATCCAACCGGTGTCCCCGCCATGGCCGCCGGGAGCCCCGTCGCCGCCAGTGCCGCTGGCGGCGTTTCCGCCGTTGCCGCCGGCTCCGGCCGGGCCGCCGTTGCCGTACCAGAGGCCGCCATGTCCGCCGTTGCCGCCCGGTGCGCCTGCGCCGCCAGAGCTGAGTCCGTTGGCGCCGTTGCCTCCGGATCCGGCTGGCCCGGCGTTGCCGATCAACCCGGCGTCACCACCGTTGCCGCCGAACCCGGCGTTGCCGTTGGTTGCGCCGGACCCACCGGAGCCGCCCGCACCGCCATTGCCGAACAGCAGCCCTCCGTTGCCGCCTCGGCCCCCGGCTCCTGTGTCGGCCCCGGCACCACCAGGTCCGCCGTTGCCGATCAGACCGGCGGACCCGCCACGCCCCCCTGCCGGATGTTGGCTGGTGCCGGAACCGCCCGCGCCGCCGTTGCCGTACAGCAGCCCCCCGTCCCCGCCGTCCTGGCCCGGTGCCCCGTTGGCGCCGTTGCCGATCAGCGACCGGCCCAGCAGCGCCCGCGTTGGGTCGTTCAGCGCGCGGAGGGGATCCCCGAGGATCGACTCGCTGATCGATTCGGCTCGGGAGTATGACGTGGCGGCCGCGCCTACGGTCTCAACGAATTGCCGGTGAAACCAGTCCGCGTGGGTGCTGACGATCTGATAGCTCTGCCCGTGCGACTCGAATAACGCCGCGATGGCTGCGGAAATCTCATCGGCACCCGCTGCCGCCACTGCCGTGGTCCGTACCGCAGCCGCCGCATTGGCCGCACTGAGCGTGGCCCCGAGATCGACCAGCCGCGATGCCGCTGCTGACATGACCTCAGGCGCCGCGATCACAAAAGACATCGCACTACTCCGGTCACATTGTCAGACAGTCGAATTGCTCGGAACCTTCTTCAGCTGGCCACGCAGCAAAGGCAGCCACCACGACGGATTGGGCGGTGCGGGCAAGCGGCGCACCTTGCGGTGGCGTCCCGGGCGCGGGATCGGGAAGAGCACCAGAAGAATCAAAGTCAGGCCGGTAATGGCCGCGCCCCCGATGAAGGCGTGCGAGAGGCCGGTGACAAAGGCGTCGCGCACGGCGTCGTTGACGCTGGGGCCGAGGGCACCGAGTTGTGGGTCCGCGGCGACGTGCATGCCCGCAGCGGGGGATTCCCGGATAGTGCCCGCGGCCTGCTGCGGCACTGCGGCGGGCAGGTTGAGGGCGTTACGGTAGCCGGCGCTGAACAGCGAA
Source organism: Mycobacterium sp. ML4 (assembly GCF_054515735.1). Taxonomy (NCBI): domain Bacteria; kingdom Bacillati; phylum Actinomycetota; class Actinomycetes; order Mycobacteriales; family Mycobacteriaceae; genus Mycobacterium; species Mycobacterium sp. ML4. The sequence continues at coordinate 3,586 of NZ_JBTNSY010000012.1, read as the reverse complement.
CCGAGCAACGCGATCCCGAGCGCCGCCCCGAGCTCGCGGGTGACGTCGTTCATCGCCGAGGCGACACCTTGTTTTTCCGGCGGCAGCGAGTCGACGATGATGTTGGTCGCCGGTGTGGCCGACAATGCGAGGCCACCGCTGAAGACCAGCATGCCCACCAACAGATTTGAGTATGTCGAGCCGGTGTCGAGCCGGGCCAGCAGCAGGAAGCCGGCGACCATGCAAGCCAATCCGGAGACGATGACCACTCGATTGCCAACTCGCGCAGCGAGTTTCGGCGCAATCGCGGAAATCGGAAGCACCACGACAGCCATCGGCAGCATCGCCAGAGAAGACTTCAGCGGAGCGTAGCCGAGCATCAGCTGGATGTATTGCAGGCCAACGAAGAAGAAGCCGAAGGTGCCCAGGAACTGGATGACCAGGGTGGCTGTGCCGGAGCTGAAGCCGCTGTCGGTGAACAGCCGTGGGTCCAGCATGGGACGAGCGGTGCGCAACTCGTGAAACACGAAGAGAATGACGGCCACAACGGCCGTCACGAACGCGGCGATGACGGTCGAATGCGTCCACCCTTGGTCGGCGCCCTCAATGATGCCGTACACCAGAGTGCCGATCGCGATCGCGCTCAATCCTCCGCCCGGCAGGTCCGGTGCGGGTTCTTCACCGCTCTTCGTGTTGGGCACCAGCACTGCAACGACGATCAGAGATAAGGCGGCGAGCACCGCGGTGCCGATGAAGGTGGCGCGCCAGGTGTAATGCTCCATCAAGTAGCCGCTGAGCAGCAGCCCCAAGATCGATCCGACGCTGGCGAATCCAGTCCAGATGCCCACGGCGCGCCCTTTGTGGTCCGGGTGGACCACGGCGGTGATGGTGGAAAGCGTGCTCGGCATGATGAACGCCGCGCCGATGCCCATGATGACGCGAGCGATGATGATGGCCGACGGTGACCCAGCGGCTGCTGCGGCCGCGTTGGCCAGCCCGAACACCAATGTCCCGCCGAGCAGTGTCCGACGGCGGCCGAAGTCGTCACCGATGGCGCCGGCCGGTAGGACCAGCGCCGCCAACGCGACGGTGTAAGCGTCGGCGATCCAGGTGAGATCGGTCGCGCTCGCGCCTCGGTCCACGGCGATGTCCGGCAGTGCCACATTGACGCCGGCCACCGCCGACATGACCACTACCAACGCGCCGCAACAGGCAAGCACGACACCGCGGGGATCGTTGCGCATCGTGAGCTCCTTCGGGTTGTTGCCACACTCCGTCGGCTGACGGAATTACTAAACTGATGATATCTTCACTCTCGAACGCAGTGTCAGTCAACAGTTCGTAAGGAATTTCCTCGCGGATGTTCAGGGTCACGAGACTGTGCTGCGGTCAGGGCCGCGAACGCGGGCTCGGGCAAGATGAGCAGAGCCGGCTCAGCGACCGGGGCCTGGAACCGTTTGGGTTCAGCGACGGCTGCGGTGCACTGCTTTGTCGAGCTTGCGCAACGCCGAATCCAGTTGCTCACGGCTGTTTTCGGCGATTTCGTTCTCGCGCTGGTAAAGCAGGCCGTAGGTGAAGGTATCTTCCCCGGCCAGGTGTGCCGCCTGAGCTTGGGCCAACAGATGCTCCCGGCTGACCACGCTGTCCTGATGGTCGCCGAGCAACGTCTGAATGGCCTTGGCTTGCTCGGCTACCTGATCGGCCCCGGTGGCCGCGGCGGTATAGCGCAATCGCTTGGCTCGTTTCCGGATCACATGCAGGGTCTCATCGGCGTCCTCGGCCTGCGCGGCTTCGGCTGCCTTCGCGGCTTTGGTGGCTTTGCGGACGCGCCGGTAGGCCGCATCGATGGTCACCGGACGGGGTTGCTGACCGAATGAGGTGACCGGCGGCTCGGACACCATCGCATCCAGTGCGTCGAGCAGCCGGAAGTACCTCGTGGACCGCATGGCGGCCAATGAGCGCCGAAGCCCCTGCTGGTACCGGCGTTGGGCGCCGTCGACGAGGCGTTCGGTGACCGGCCCGCGAACCAACTCCGGCCCAAGCCGGCTCAATTGCCGCTGGTAACGCTCGGCGAGCACTTCGGCGTCGCGCGCCACACCCAGGATTGCGGCCAGCTCGCGCAGTTCGTCGAGAACCCATGCGCCGTCGGATCCGAACGCTTCCTGGGACTCGTTGAGCAGGCTGCGGATCTTGCGGATGGTGACCCGCAGCTGGTGCACCGAATCGTGGGCATCCGCGCGCACGGCACGATCCCACACCAGCAGCTCCTCGACCTGCTGGGCCACCGCGCGATGCACCGGGTCCGTAGGCGCTGTGCCGACGGTCTGTTCGGCCGGCTCGTGTGAGTCCAGCGCCCGGGCCAGCTTCGAGCCGTGCCCGGCCGGCTGGGCACCGGCGTCCAGTAGTCGGTTGCTGAGCCGGTTCAACAACTCGTGCCGGGTGGCCCCGCTCTTCGCCCCGCTCTCGTCGGAGTCAGTTCCGAGGACCTCGAGTTCCCACTCTCGCCATTGCCGCTCGGCCGGCTGGGCGCCGGAACCGTCGGATGCCGACCATGCGGTGACGTGATCGTTGGAGAACTCCGCCAGGGCCCTTCCCTCGGCGTCATAGAGGATCTGACTCTCGCGTCGCGTGGTGATGCGTGCGACGGGCTCGACAGAGCGATCGCGCACGATTGCGAGCACCACATCGAGCAGCTCGGCCGGTACGGAGTCGGCGCTCTCGGACGCATCAAGCGGGGCATGGACCTCGGTGCGCGCGTCGGCTCCGGCCGGCAACTTCAGGTGCCAGCCGGCGTCCTGACCGCCGGTGCGACGCCGCAGGGTGATCCGGTTGCGCGCCAGATCCTGCGCCGGGGTGTCGAAGTACACCGCGTCGAGCTCCTGGGTTGCCGACACCTCGACGCGGGCCACCGCCGCAATGCCCTCGAACGAGGGTGACACCGTCGACTCGACCACGTCGAACTTGCGCTCGACCTCGAGGTGTCGCGCCGACTTGGGCGCTTTAGCAGGCATTTGTTCTCCGTGAGAGCGTCTTGCTGCGGACGAGGGTCATCGGTGGCGTCGGACGACGGGTCCTCATAGCCTGCCATATCAGGGTTACGGGACCGGCTACGGCATGTTCTTACCCATAGGACCGCAGCACCACTATGGTGTGCGGTGGGATACCGGGTGTTCGGGACGTGTGAAGGAGCGGTTCATGATGAATTCCCGCGCGGTCGCCGGCGCGATTGCCGCCGGTGCGGTATGCGGCGTAACGCTTTTCGGTGCCGCCGGGGTCGCCCGGGCAGACCCGGACCCGGCTCCGCCGAACTGCACCGCCGCCGACCTGGCCGGAATATCGGCCGGTGTGGCGGCGTCGACCTCGGCCTACCTGTTCGCCCATCCCGACGTCAACGACTTCTTCACCGGTCTCAAGGGTCTATCCCGTGAAGAAATGCGCGGCCGGCTGCAGCAGTACATGGACGCCAATCCGCAGACGCACGCCGATCTGCAGAACATTCGCCAGCCGGTGACCGACTTCCGGGCTCGGTGCGGGGCGCCGGCGCCCACCGAATAGCGGGAACGACGGCGATCACCGCTGAAATCGCGGCGGTGACCCGCGTCGCCCG